>NZ_JBDIZK010000008.1:0-242950 GCF_039652585.1 Sphingomonas rustica
GCTCCCCCACCCGACCACCCAACGGCAGTATTCTATGGGCGGTCGGGTGGGGGAGCGGGCCGGTGCCGCAATGCGCCGATAGGCGCATTCTCAAACGGTCTCTTAGCGCCGCCGCGGGGACGGTCCCCGCGGCGGCGCCCGGGCTGGTTCAGGGCTTGCGGAACTTCAGCGTCATGCGGTCGCTCTCGCCGATCGCGGCGTATTTCTCGCGGTCGACATCCTTCAGCGCATAGGTCGGCGGCAGCGTCCAGACGCCATTGGCCCAGTCGGCCGTGTCCTTCGGATTGGCGTTCACCTCGGACGCGCCGACGAACTGGAACCCGGCACCTTCGGCCAGCCGGCGGATGGTCGACACCTTGATATAGCCGCTGTTGCGCTCGCGCTCGGCGCTGGCACCCTCGGGCAGGCGGTGGTCGACGACGCCCAGCGTGCCGCCCTTCTTCAGCATCGCGAAGATCTGGGCGAAGGCCTCGGCCGAATAATCGGCCTTGTCGGGACGCTGATAGCCCATCCGCCAGTTGTGGACGTTGCGGAAGGTCATCACGACATCGGCGCTGCCGTCCGGAACCTTGGGCTGGCCTTCGCTCCACGGGAAGGCCGCCAGCTTGACCGCGCCATAGGTTGCGGCGTCCTTTTCCTGCATCGCCACGACGCGCTTGCTGCCGTCCGGCCAGGGCGCGGCGGCATAATAGGTCCCCTTGCCCTTGGTCAGCGGCGCGAGGATCTCGGTGTACCAGCCGCCGCCGGGCCAGATCTCGACGACCGTGTCGGTCGGCTTGACCCCGAAGAACGCCAGGGTCTCGGCCGGATGGCGATATTGGTCGCGGGCCAGGTTGGCAGGCGTGCGCGTGGGCGCGGCAATCGCAGCCTTGATCGCGTCGCTCGCTTGGGGAAGGTTCGTTGCCGCGATCAGGGCAAAGGCAGTCGCGGCGATTGCCGTGACGAACAGGGGCTGGCGCACGATCTCTCCATGCTTATCTGTGAAGCCGGAAGTGTGAGCAGCGAGCGGGCGGGATGCAACCGAATTTATGGATCTTTGCCGTGGGGACGGCGGCGATGGTGCTGGTCAGCGGCTTCGCCGACCGCCGGCGCAACCGCCGCAGGAACCTGGACGATGCCGGTTTCATGCCCTGGCCGCTGATCCAGATCCTGGCGCTGCTGGCCACGGTGATCCTGCTGGCGCTGGCCGCGAAGGGATTTTGAGGCTCTCCTCCTACAGGCACGCCTCGAGCAGCGCCTGGTCGAACCCATATTGCTTGGCCTTGTCCAGCGTATAGGGCCGCAGGCCCATCGAGCGATATTCGCCGATGATCTTGCCGTCGGCGCTCTCGTCCAGATATTCGAACTTGAACAGTTCCTGGGTGACGATCACCGGGCCTTCCATGCCGATCACCTCGGTGACGTTGGTCACGCGGCGCGAGCCGTCGCGCAGGCGCTTCACCTGGATGATGAGGTCGACCGAGTCGGCGATCTGGCGGCTGATCGCTTCCTTCGGCACCTTGATGTCGGACATCATCACCATGTTCTCCATGCGCGCCAGCGCCTCGCGCGGGCTGTTGGAGTGGAGGGTGCACATCGATCCGTCATGGCCGGTGTTCATCGCGGCAAGCATGTCGAAACACTCGCTGCCGCGGATTTCGCCCAGGATGATGCGGTCCGGCCGCATGCGCAGCGCGTTCTTCACCAGGTCGCGGATCGAGATCTCGCCCTGACCCTCCAGATTGGGCGGGCGTGTTTCCAGCGGGAGCCAGTGCGGCTGCTGCAATCGAAGCTCGGCCGCGTCCTCGATCGTCAGCACGCGCTCGCCCGGGTCGATCATCTTCGACAGCGCGTTGAGCATCGTCGTCTTGCCCGAACCGGTGCCGCCAGAGATCACGATGTTGAACCGGCTGGCGCCCGCCACCTTCAGCGCGGTGGCCATCTTCTGGCTCATCGATCCGCCCTGCGCCATCATGTCGAGGGTGATCGGCTTGGCCGAGAATTTGCGGATCGAGATGGCGGTGCCGCGCAGCGACAGCGGCGGCACGATCACGTTGACGCGGCTGCCGTCCTTCAGGCGGGCGTCGGCCAGCGGCGTGGTCTGATCGACGCGGCGGCCCACCGAGTTGCAGATGCGCTGGGCGATCTGGAACAGATGCTCCTCGTCGCGAAACTGGATATTGGCGAGTTCGAGCCTGCCCTTGCGCTCGATGAAGGTCTGCTCGGGCCCGTTGACCATGATGTCGCTGATGGCGCTGTCGGCCAGCAGCTCCTCGAGCGGTCCCAGGCCCAGCAGCTCGTCGACCAGCACCTTTTCCAGCGCGAACTGCTCGCGCCGGTTGAGGGTCAGCTTGAGCTCGGCGAGCACCTCGCCGATGATCGGGCGGAATTCCTCGGCAAGCTCGTCCTTGCTCAGCGTCGCCGCCGCTTCGGGATCGACCCGTTCGAGCAGGCGCGGAAGAACCTGTTCCTTGATCCGGTGGACCGAAGCCTCGAACCCCTCGACCCGCGAATTCCCTGCCTCGCCCGAAGCCGCCTGGCGGTCGGCGAGGCGCTGCATCGCCTCCCCGGTTGCCTGTGCCTGGGTCGATGGCTGCGCGTCGGGTTCGGCCGGCACGGCGGCGGGCAGCGGCAGGGGCGGAAACTGGTCGCCGCCCATCGGTTGCGGCTCGATCGGGCGGGTCACGCCGCCGCCCTGCATCGGCTTGGCGACGCCAAAGGCCGGCCGGCCCGTCGCGCTGCCATTCAAACCACCGCGTCGACCAAAAGCGCTCATGAGAAGATCATCATCCTCGGGAAAATCGTCAGACTGACGGGGTAGGGGGCAAGGTTTTAGATTTGCCTAACCACGCGGTGCAGGCCCCGGCTCGACCGGCGTCGCGGGCAGGTCGCGGCGGCGCCAGACCAGGATCGTCTCGGCCGGACCATAGTCGCGATTGGGCAGGGCGGCGGCGCGGACATAGTCGCGCGCCAGCACCTGCGCGATCAGCCGGTCGTTGGCGGCGAAGCGGTCGTTCCACTGCGAGTTGGCGATGGTGAGGATGGCGGCGGGGCGACTGTCAAGCGCGGCGCGCAGGGCGCCGACCGGGTCGACGCCCAGCGTCGGCGCCTCCACCGCGGAGCGCAGATGGGCGCTGAACGACCAGGGGGTCACGGTGCATCCCCCGGCAAGCAGATAATAGGCGACCGGCCCCTCATAGACGAACATGCACTGGTCGCGAACCTGGGGCGGGATCGCGGCGACGACGCGGGCGGCGGCGGCGCGATCGCTGCGCGCGATCGCCGGGTTGATCATCACCGCGTGCCACAGCGGCCAGGCAAGCGCGCCGGCAAACAGCGCGGGGCCCAGGCGCGGCAGCGCGAAGCCGCTGGCAGCGAGCACGGCGCAGGAAAGCGCCAGCGGCAGGGCGTAATGCGGCCAGAAGCCGCCGATCACGAAGAACTGGATCGCGGTGACCCAACCCCAGCCGATCAGGAACAGGATCTCACCGGACCAGCGTGCGAAGCGCTGCGTTCCCGCCCAGAGGCCGAGCAGTGCAAGCGCGAGCAAGGGCGCCGCCAGAACGAGGCTCTCGATCAGCCGCCGGTGTGCGCCTGGATCGACCGGTGCGCCCTTGGCGATCACCGAGAGGATATTCGCCTGCCACCAGCCGTCGAAATGTCCGAGCGCCAGGTAGAGCGCCATCACCGCCAGCGTGGGCGCGGCGCCGGCAAGTGCCAGGCGAAGTGTGAAGGCCAGGAGGGCGGGCGGCCGCGCGCCGGTGCGCCAGGCGGCGGCCAGCAGCCAGCAACCGAGAAACGCGCCCTCGAACAGCGCGATCGTCTTCACCTGGAGCGCCAGCCCCGCCAGCAGCATCGCTGCGATGCCGAGCCGCCGGCCCCGCGGCGACAATGGCGCGTCCGTGGCGCGCAATACCAGCAGCGCGGCAAGCGCGACGAACAGGTTATAGAAGACCGGCGTCTGGCTGGTCTCGCCCCAGAGTTCGTTGATCGCGCCGAGATAGAGGATACCGGCCATCGTGGCGGGCGCCCAGCCGGTCCTGCGCCGCGCGATCAGCGTCGCGACCAGCGCGGTGGCGGCGGCGAACATGGTTGCCACGACCTGCGCCGCGATCACCCCGTCTCCCGGCAGCAGCCGGATGCCGGCGAAGATCAGGAACAGGCCGAAGGGCTTGCGGTCCCACAGATCGACATAGGGGAGCAGGCCCTGCCACATGCGGTCGCCCACCAGCAGATAATATTGCTCGTCCAGCCCGTTGATCGGGTTGCCGAACTGCGCCGCGCGCAGCGCGAAGGCGGCGGCCATCAAGGTGATACCCGCCAGCATGAGTGGCGCAGGTGCGATGCGGGAGCGCGGGCGAGGGACGGGGAGCGCGAGCGTGGCCATGATCCACCCTGTGCCCGAACAGGGTTAACAGGGGCGTAAGGCTGGGCCGCTTCGGCGCGATGCCGACGGTTGTGATTGACGTTAGCTGTTCGAGGACGAAGATCGTCCGTGGTTGCGTGATTGCATTGGGGGACGACATGATCGGACGAGGAATCGGATATGGGATCGCGCTGGCGGCCGGCGCGATCATGCTGGGCGGCGCAGCGCCGGGGCAGGAATATGAGCAGGAGGGGACTGCGCTTCCCGGCTGGATGGCAGGCGACTGGTGCACCGCCGGCCCCGCGGACAACCGGACCTGCGAACATTGGAGCAGGCCGGCCGGAGGCATGATGCTCGGCGCGTCGCACGAGCTGCGGCAGGGGAGTACCCGAAGCTTCGAATATATGCGGATCGTGATGGAGAACGGGGTGCCGGTCTTCTCCGCGCAGTTGAACGGTCGGCCGCCGACCGCCTTCAAGGGCGCGGCCGATGGTGCCGGGATCCGCTTCGTCAATGAGGGCCATGATTATCCGCAGCAGGTTCGCTACTGGCGGGAGGGCGATGAGCTGGTCGCCGAGATCGCACTGAAGGACGGCACCAAGCCCAATCGGTGGCGCTTCGTTCGCCAGCCCCGCTGAATCGACCGATCCGGGATACGACAACGCCGCCGGGGTGAGCCGGCGGCGTCGATATCGGCGGGGTGCCGAGTGCGGGCCGGGCCCGCGGGTCTTCAGGCGGCGGTTTCTGCCAGGACGGTCAGGCCCTTGGCATTCACCTCGGCAAAGCCGCCCTCGATCCGGATCGTCTCCGGCGCGGCGCCCTGGGTGCGATAGATCGACAATTCGCCGTCGCGGATCGTCGACATCAGCGGCGCATGGCCTTCGAGCACGCCGAAATCGCCTTCGGTGCCGGGAACGACGACCATGTACACGTCCTCGGAGCGGACGAGACGTTCGGGGGTGACGAGTTCGAAGTGCAGCATGGGTCTTGTCCTAAACCCCTCTCCCCTTGTGGGAGAGGGAGGGGCCCACCGCCTTGGCGGTGGGAGGGTGAGGGGGACTTTCGCGGTTGCGCGCCGTCCCCCTCATCCAACTCCGGCTAGGCAGCACGCTGCCAAGCCTTCGTATCCTTCTCCCACAAGGGGAGAAGGAGCATTGCTTACGCCTCTTCGGCCAGCTTCTTCGCCTTGGCGACGGCTTCGTCGATGCCGCCGACCATGTAGAAGGCCGATTCCGGCAGATGGTCGTACTCGCCGTCGACGACGGCCTTGAACGACTTCACCGTGTCCTCGATCGCGACGAACTTGCCCGCGATGCCGGTGAAGACCTCGGCGACGTGGAACGGCTGCGACAGGAAGCGCTGGATCTTGCGGGCGCGGGTGACGGTGATCTTATCCTCTTCGGAAAGCTCGTCCATGCCCAGGATCGCGATGATGTCCTGCAGCGCCTTGTACTTCTGCAGCGTCTCCTGGACGCGGCGGGCGGTGTCGTAATGCTCCTGGCCGACGATCGCCGGGGTCAGCACGCGCGACGTGGAGTCGAGCGGATCGACCGCCGGGTAGATGCCCAGCTCCGAGATGGCGCGGTTGAGAACGGTCGTCGCATCGAGGTGGGCGAACGACGTTGCCGGCGCCGGATCGGTAAGATCGTCCGCGGGAACGTACACGGCCTGCACCGAGGTGATCGAGCCCTTGTTCGTCGAGGTGATGCGCTCCTGCAGCGCGCCCATGTCGGTCGACAGGGTCGGCTGATAACCCACCGCCGACGGAATGCGGCCCAGCAGTGCCGACACTTCCGCGCCCGCCTGGGTGAAGCGGAAGATGTTGTCGACGAAGAACAGCACGTCCTGGCCTTCGACGTCGCGGAAATATTCGGCGATCGTCAGGCCCGACAGCGCGACGCGCGCACGTGCGCCCGGCGGCTCGTTCATCTGGCCGAACACCAGCGCGACCTTCGAACCCTCGCTGGTCGGATTGCCGTCGGCATCCTTGGCGATCACGTTCGCGTCGAGGAACTCGTGATAGAGATCGTTGCCCTCGCGGGTACGCTCGCCCACGCCGGCGAACACCGAGGTGCCGCCATGGCCCTTGGCGATGTTGTTGATCAGCTCCTGGATGAGCACGGTCTTGCCCACACCGGCGCCGCCGAACAGGCCGATCTTGCCGCCCTTTGCGTAAGGCGCGAGCAGATCGATGACCTTGATGCCGGTGACCAGGATCGCGCTCTCGGTTGACTGGTCGACAAAGGCAGGCGCGGCTGCGTGGATCGGCGCGCTGCTCTCGGCACCGATCGGGCCGCGCTCGTCGATCGGCTCACCGATGACGTTCATGATGCGGCCGAGCGTCTTCGGGCCGACGGGCACGCGGATCTGCGAGCCGGTGTCGGTCACGGTCTGGCCGCGGGTCAGGCCCTCGGTCGCGTCCATCGCGATCGTGCGGACCGTGCTCTCGCCCAGGTGCTGCGCGACTTCGAGCACCAGCTTGTTGCCGTTGTTGTCGGTCTCGAGCGCCGAAAGGATCGCCGGCAGTTCACCGTCGAAGCTGACGTCGACGACGGCGCCGATCACCTGGCTGATGCGGCCGACATTGTTGGTCGTCGCGGGCAGGGTGCCGGTTGCGTCGGCGGTCGGCTTGACGGCGCGCGGCTTGCGCGCGGGCTTCTCGGCGGTCGGGGCTTCGGATGCCATGTTCTCTTCCTTGCTTCGAACGGACTTAGAGCGCTTCGGCGCCCGAAATGATTTCCACCAGTTCCGTCGTGATCGCGGCCTGGCGGGTGCGGTTGTACTGGATGGTCAGCTTGTTGATCAGGTCGCCCGCGTTGCGCGTCGCGTTGTCCATCGCCGTCATCTTCGATCCCTGCTCGGACGCGGCGTTCTCGCGCATCGCCCGGTACAGCTGGATCGCGACATTGGTCGGCAGCAGGTTGGCGAGGATGCCTTCCTCGTCCGGCTCATATTCGACCGCAGCGTCGGCGCCGCCGGCGATCGTGCCTTCCACCGCGGGAATGGCCACGGGGATGATCTGCTGCGCGGTCGGCTCCTGGGTCAGCACCGACTTGAAGTTCGAATAGAACAACGTCGCGATGTCGAACTCGCCGGCATTATAGCGGGCGATCAGGTCGTCGGCATAGCCGCGCGCGTCGAGGAAGGTCAGCTTGCCCAGGTCGCCCGGCTCGATGCCGTGCACCAGCAGCTCGCGGAACTGGCGGTTCAGCACGTTCCGGCCCTTGCGGCCGATCGTGTAGATCTTGACCGTCTTGCCCTGCGCCAGCAGCTCCTGCGCATGGCGGCGGGCCAGGCGGGCGATGTTGGTGTTGAACGCGCCGGCCAGACCCTTGTCGCTGGTCGCGACCACCAGGAGGTGAACCTGGTCCTTGCCGGTGCCTGCCAGCAGCTTCGGCGACGATTCGCTGACCGTCACCTTCGATGCAAGCGACGCGACCACCGCTTCGAGACGCTGGGCATAGGGACGCCCGGCCTCGGCCGCTTCCTGCGCGCGGCGCAGCTTCGCGGCGGCGACCATCTTCATCGCCTTGGTGATCTTCTGCGTCGACTTCACCGAGCCGATGCGGATCTTGAGGGCCTTAAGGCTCGCCATTCTTTTCCTGTCCCCGCCGTGCCGGCCCCGCCGGCACCTCCTGATCGGAAGAGGCCCCGGCCGAAGCCGGGGCGACGTCAAAGTTGATTATGCGAAGGTCTTGGCGAACGATTCCAGCGCGCCCTTGAGCTGCGCGCGGGTGTCGTCCGAAAGGTCCTTGCTGTCGCGGATCGCGGTCAGCACGCCGGCATGGTTGGCGCGCAGATCGGCGAGCATCGCCTGCTCGTAGCGCACCACGTCCGAAGCCGCGATCGCGTCGAGGAAGCCCTGGGTGCCCGCGAAGATCGAGGCAACCTGCTCCTCGAACGGCATCGGCGAGAACTGGGCCTGCTTCAGCAGCTCGGTCAGGCGCGCGCCGCGGTTCAGCAGCTTCTGAGTCGATGCGTCCAGGTCCGAGCCGAACTGCGCGAACGCAGCCATTTCGCGATACTGGGCCAGCTCGAGCTTGATCGAGCCCGCGACCTTCTTCATCGCCTTGGTCTGCGCGGCGGAGCCGACGCGCGACACCGACAGGCCGACGTTGATGGCCGGACGGATACCCGCGAAGAACAGGTCGGTCTCGAGGAAGATCTGGCCGTCGGTGATCGAGATCACGTTGGTCGGGATGTACGCCGAAACGTCGCCCGCCTGGGTCTCGATGATCGGCAGCGCGGTCAGCGAGCCGTTGCCGTTGGCGTCGTTCATCTTCGCCGCGCGCTCGAGCAGGCGCGAGTGGAGATAGAACACGTCGCCCGGATAGGCTTCGCGGCCCGGCGGACGGCGCAGCAGCAGCGACATCTGGCGATAGGCGACCGCCTGCTTCGACAGATCGTCATAGACGATCACGGCGTGCATGCCGTTGTCGCGGAAATACTCGCCCATCGCGCAGCCGGTATAGGGTGCGAGGAACTGCAACGGAGCCGGCTCCGATGCGGTCGCGGCGACCACGATCGAATATTCCATCGCGCCATTCTCTTCGAGCGTGCGCACCAGCTGGGCGACGGTCGAGCGCTTCTGGCCGACGGCGACGTAGATGCAGTAGAGCTTCTTGCTCTCGTCGTCGCCCTTGTTGACGTCCTTCTGGTTGATGAAGGTGTCGATGGCGACGGCGGACTTGCCGGTCTGGCGATCGCCGATGATCAGCTCGCGCTGGCCACGGCCGACGGGCACCAGCGCGTCGAGCGCCTTGAGGCCGGTCTGCATCGGCTCGTGCACCGACTTGCGCGGGATGATGCCCGGCGCCTTCACTTCGACGCGCGAGCGCTGGTCGGACACGATCGGGCCCTTGCCGTCGATCGGGTTGCCCAGGCCGTCGACCACGCGGCCGAGCAGGCCCTTGCCGACCGGAACGTCCACGATGGTGCCGGTACGCTTGACGGTGTCGCCTTCGCGGATTTCGGAGTCGGAACCGAAGATCACGACGCCGACATTGTCGGCCTCGAGGTTCAGCGCCATGCCCTGCACGCCATTCGCGAACTCGACCATTTCGCCCGCCTGGACGTTGTCGAGGCCGTGGATGCGCGCGATGCCGTCACCGACGCTGAGCACCTGGCCGGTTTCCGAGACCTGTGCCTCGGTTCCGAAATTGGCGATCTGGTCCTTGATGACCTTCGAGATTTCTGCGGCGCGGATATCCATTTTCAGCCTTTCATCGCGTGCGCGAGGGAATTGAGACGGGTCTTGATCGAGGAATCGATCATCTGGCTGCCGATCTTCACGACCAGGCCGCCCAGGAGCGAGGGGTCGACCGACAGGTCGACGGCGACGTCACGGCCGATGCGCGTGCGAAGCTGCTGCTTCAGCGCGTCGACCTGGTCTGCGGTCAGCGGATGCGCCGAGACCACCTCTGCCGTGGTCTCGCCGCGATAGTTTGCGGCCAGGCTGCGGAAGGCGCGGATGATCTGCGGCAGCTGGTTCAGCCGGCGGTTCGACGCCAGCACGCCCAGGAAGCTGGTGGTGACGGTGTCGAGCTTCATCACCGACGAGGTCGCGGCGATCGCGCGCGCGGCGTCGTTACGGCTGATCAGCGGGCTGGTCGTCAGCGCCTTGAAATCCGCCGATTCGTTCAGAGCGGCGCGAACGGTGGCGAGGCTCTGCTCGACCGCCGGAAGCGCTTTCGACTCGCGAGCGAGTTCGAACAGAGCGGTGGCGTAGCGTCCGCTTAGGCTGGCCTGGATACCGCCGGAATTCTCCACGCGTGTCGATTCCTCATAGGGAGCAGGAATTGGCCCCATCGGAAGGGGCTGCACCCCGGTTGATTGGGGGCGCCCTTCTAGGGTCGCGGCGCGGTTAGCATCGCAAGTGTTGGGATGCAACCCGAGTCGGGGAGCGAGCGGACGGCACCCGTGCGGGCTGTCGATCCGGGGTATCGCGACGATGGCGGCGCAGCAACCGGCTGAAGCGCCTCGTTCGGAGAACCGATCATCGTCGCACGTCTGGTCGAGTATTGATGGCCGGCCTAGGATCGCCGAGGTCCACTAGTTTCGGAGTCGCGCGATGACCGGCAGTTTTCAACCGATGATCATGGCCGACGGCGCCGAGATCCAGGTCTATCATGTCGAGCCCGAGGGCCGGCGGCGCGGCGGGCTGGTGGTGATCCAGGAGATTTTCGGCGTGAACGCGCATATCCGCTCGGTGTGCGAGGGCTATGCCGCGGATGGCTATGAGGTGCTGTCGCCGGCGCTGTTCGATCGCGAGGCACCGGGATTCGAGGTCGGCTACGACAAGGAGGGCCGGGCGCAGGGCGTCCGGCTGGCGCGCGAGGAGCATCCCTTCGGCCAGTCGCAGGACGATGTGCAGCGCTGCGTCGACGCGCTGGCGGGCAAAGGGCCGGTATTCGTCGTCGGCTATTGCTATGGCGGGTCGCTGGCCTGGTTCGCCGCCACGCGAATGCGGGGCGTCGCCGCGGCATCGAGTTATTATGGGAGCCTGGTGCCGGGATCGAACGAGCGGCCCGAATGCCAGACGGTCTGTCATTTCGGGCGGCACGATCACGGCATTCCGCTGGACGGGGTCGAGGCGCTGATCGCGCAGGACCTGCCGATGACCGAGATCTTCCTCTATGATGCCGGCCACGGCTTCAACTGCGACCAGCGCGACGACTATGACGCGCCGAGCGCCGCCCTGGCGCGCGAACGGACGCTTGCCCTGTTCCGGGCGAACGAGGGCGACGACTGAGGAGACCGGCCGTGCCGTGCCCGGCGCGCCTCAGCGCGTCGCGGGCCTGACCGGCTCGGGGCTGCCGCCCGTCTCGACATGGATCGTGGCCACGCAGTGCGCCTCCGCCCAGGCGAGGCCGGCTGCTTCGGCGTCCTCATAGCTGGCATAGGGTTCGCTGCCGACCAGCGCGACCGATTCGAGTTCGTCACCGTCGCCGCACGCCATCAGCGCGGATGCGACCAGAGAGTAGCCGCCGTCGGGCAGGGCGTTGATCTTGATGCAGTCGGTGTCCTCCGACGCCAGCTCGCCGGGCGGCAACTTGATGATTTCCATGCGCATTCTCCTCCAAGACCCGAACGGACGACCGATCGATTGGATGCCTGCCCGTGGCGAAATCGCTCGACCTGCCGCAGAGACGGCACAATTGATCGATGATCAATTGATTATAATTGAACGTCGATCAATTGATCGTTCGTGACCGGCGGGCATTGCGCCTGTCTGTCATGGAGGGTCAGACATGAAGCGCATTCCCGTCATCGCCGCGATGATCGCGGCCGCCGCACTCGTCGCAAGCCCGCCGGCTGCGGCATCGCCCCAGGTCACGCTGACCGGGCGCACGCTGGCGACACCGAAGCTGGCCGGCGACCTGATGCGAACCATCGCCGGCTATTCGAGGCGCAGCGCCGGCTGCGCGACGATCTCGTCGGCGCATATGCAGGTGATGTCGCGCAGCTATGCGCCGCGCCAGCCGACCAGGCCCGCGACTACGCTGGGCGGGCATTTCGAGATCTGGACGATCAATGCCTGCGCCGCGGCGCAGCGCTTCCAGGTCGCGATGTGGCCGTCGCCGCGCGGCGGCGCCGAATTCGCGATCACCCCGCTCGGCGGGCGCGTTCCGCTGCGCCGCTGATCGGGCCCCGAGCCCGAACCCCACGCGTCATTGGAAAAGGAGACGCACCGTGAAGAAGCCAACCGGAAACGCCCTGATGATCGGGGCGGCGATCCTTGCCGCGGCCGCGATTCCCGCCGTCGCGACTCCCGCAGCCGCCCAGGCGGGCGGCTGGAACGGGCGCTATGTCTGGGAAGAGGATGTCGGCCGCCACGGCGGCACGACCCCGAGCGACAGCATCACCGCCTTCATCACCTATACGCTGACGATCGGGCCCCGCGCCGGGCCGACCCGGTGCATGTTGAACGGCCAGGGGTTCCAGACCAACCGGCGCATCCAGTGCACCGCGGTGCCGAACGGAGCGACGCTGACGGTGAAGTTTCGCCGCTTCGGTGCCGAGAATTTCCCGGGCGACAGCTGGGCACCGGGCCAGACGCTGTTCACCCTGAGCCGGGGCAAGCGGGGAATCGCCACCTCGCTCCAGGCACTGACCCCGTCGAACCGGACGACCCCGCGCAGCGGCACGCTGTTCCGCCGCGTCCGATGAGTATCCCCCTGATCCAGACCGCGAGCAGCTGACGAGACATGGGAAGACGATCCGATCACAGCCGCGCGGAACTGCGCGACCTCATCCTCGAGGCGGGGGAGACGCTGATGGCCGAAGCCGGGCTGTCAGGCTTCTCCGCCCGGGAAGTGGCCAAGCGCGTCGGCTACACGATCGGGACGATTCACAATGTCTTCGGCAATGTCGACGGGCTGGTCACCGCGATCAACACGCGGACCTTCGACCTGTGGGCAGATGCGCTCGAGGCGCGGCTGGCCGAGGCCGACACCGACCGGATCGCCGCGCTGGTCGAGGCCTATTTCGCCTTCGCCCGGGCCAACCCGTTTCGCTGGTCGGCGATCTACGAACATGTCGGGGTGGCGGAGGCGACGCCGGCCGAACAGTCGGAGGTTCGCGGGCGGCTGACCCGGATCGTGGTCCGGGAGGTGGCACATGCGCTCGGCCGCCCGGCCGACGACGCGATCGGCACGCTTGCCCGGTCGCTGGTGGCGACGGTCCACGGGCATTGCGCCTTCCAGGTCAGCGGATCCTGGGCGGCGATGGGCCAGCGCGACATCGAAGGCGTCGCGCTGGCGCGGGTCCGGGAAAGCCTGGCCGCGGTGCGATCCGGCGCCGGCGGGGCGGGCCCACCGCGCGAGTGAACCGCACGCGCGACATGCGCGTTGCGCCTCAAGGGAGATATCGATGGGCTTCATCTCGATCCTCGGCACGTTCATGGCGATGCAGTTCGAGCCGCATGCGGACGGATATGCCTATCGCGTCAACGGCAAGGGGGCGGCGCTGCCCGTCACGACGGCCGAGCGCGACCGCTATGTCCGGCGCGCGGGATGGAGCTTCCTGTTCCACACCGCCGCCTTCATGCTGTGCGTGGTGGCGGCGGCGATGGTGACCGCGGCCTGGTTCCCCGAAGGCGACGAGGCCGGGGGGTTCGTGCTGATGGGCGGCCTGCTGATCCTGATCGTGTTCGCGCTCTATCGCTCGCTGCGCTGGGGAATGCGGGCGCCGGCGCGCGATTTCGCCGACCGCACGCCGGTCTCACCCGCGCGACCGCAGCCGCGCCGCGCGCCGCAACGCCCCGCCGGCGGAGCCGCGCCGCGTCCACCCGCCAGGCCCGCAGGGTGCCTGTTCCTGATCGGCTTCGCGCTGGTCGAACTGATCGCGGGCATCGGCGCGGCGGTGCTGGCATACAATGCGCTGATCGGCCGGAACCAGGGCACCGCCCTGCTGGCCGGATTGATCGCCGGCTTGGGCGTCGTGCTCCTCATCGAATGGTGGAGCGGTCGCCGCGTGCTCACCCGGCTGTTCGATATCCTGTCCGAAATTCCCTGACGCACCGCTTTCGACAAGGAGGCATGACATGGTCAAATGCACTCGATGTGGCGCCGCGCTCCCGGCCGATGCACGCTTCTGTCCGGTCTGCGGGCAGGCGATCGCCGATGCCGACGACCCGTTCGCCCGGATCGACGCGCCGGCCGGCCCGCCGTCACCGCCGCCAGGCGCGCAGCGCGCCCGGTCGGGCTCGCGCTGGGGCGGGTGGATCCTGCCGGCGATGATCGTCGTGGCGCTGGCGGTCATCGGGGTGCAACTCTGGAGTCAGCGCGACGCAGCCAAGCCGATTGCCGAACGACAGGCGGCGGCGGAGAAGCGCGATGATGGCGGTGCGGTGCCGAAGCAAAGCGCCGACCAGACCGCCTCGACCGCCGTTGCTGCGGAAGCCGGTGAACCCGCCGCCGAGGCCGGAGCGGCCGATGAAGACCCGCAACCGGAGACCGCATCGAGCGGCGAGACGACCGCCGCCACGCTGGACGCCGCCTTCGCGAGCGATCCGCAGGGGGCGAAAGCGCGCTATCCCGGCGCGGTGACCGTCACCGGCACCGTCGCCTCGCTGACGCCGGGTGCCGCGCCCTCGCTGTCGCTGGAGGGGCGGACGCGGTTCAACTTCGTCATCGCGACGCTGGCGACGGCCGCCCGCGACGACATCTCAGCGCTGTCGAAGGGGGCGTCGGTCACGTTATCGTGCGGCCGCGTCGCCACGCTTGCGGGCACGACGATGCTGCGCGACTGCACGCCGCGATGAGGGTTTAGTCGGGGCGGGGGAGTCCGCGCAGATCGGCGATCAGCGCGCGCGCCAGCGCATGGAGGTGATCGGTCGGCTGCGCCCCGTCGATCGCGCGTTCCAGCTGTCGCGCAGAGTCGGTGAGGTCGTCGAACCCGAACATGCCGGCGCGCCCGGCGATGCCATGGCCAAGATCCCGTACCGATTTCCACGCCCCTTCGTCGAGACTGCGCTCGATCGCGTCGGCATCGAGTCCCGCCTGCTCGATGAAGCGGAGACGGATGGCGCCCAGACGTTCCTCGAAGCTGGTCATTCGATGAATTCGCGCACGCGGATCGACAGGCTCATCGGATCGAACGGCTTGGCCAGCACGCCGCGCGCGCCCAGGTCGTGGAAGGCGCGGACTTCATAGGCCTGGGTCCGGGCGGTGATGAAGACCACCGGGATCGTCGCGGTCGCCGGGTCCTCGCGAAGGTGCGTGAAGACCGTCGGCCCGTCCATGCCGGGCATCATCACATCGAGCAGGATCAGGTCCGGACGCCATTCCCCGGCCTGTTCCAGCGCCTCCGCACCCGATGCGCAGGTGCGGACTTCCAGCTCGGGATCGAGTTCCAGCGACATCGCGGCCACTTCGCGGATGTCGGCCTCGTCGTCGACGTAGAGGATGCGGATCGTCATTGCCTGCCTTCCTGCCGGGCGGTCACCTGCGCCAGCAATTCGTCGAGAAGCTGATCGAGTCCGGTGCGCGACTTGACGATCACCAGATCGACGCCATCGATCGCCGAGCCATCGACCTGCTGCGCGGTGAAGACGGCGATCGGGATCGACCGATCCTGAGCGCGTAGCAGCGGCACCAGTTCCAGCCCGCTGCCATCGGCCAGGCCGATGTCGAGAATGGCGGCGTCGAAGCGATGGTTGCGCATCGCCGCGCGTGCCTCGACCACGCTGGGCGTCGAGTAGATCTCGGCCCGGCCGTCAAATGCGCCGGAGACGACGCGCAGCATGTCGGGATCGTCGTCCAGGTGAAGAATGGCGGGCTGGCCGGTCCGGTCGCGGCTGGGCTCTTCCTGCGTCACAGGCGCAGCTTCGCGCCGTGCTGCGGGCAGGTCGACATGGAAGGTGGTCCCGCGCCCGACTTCGCTTTCGAACCGGACATTGCCGCCCAGGCGGGCGACGATCTCGCGAACGATGCTGAGCCCCAGGCCGGTACCGCCCTTCTGGCGCGTGTCCGAATTGTCGGCCTGGGCGAACTTGGTGAAGATGCGTTCGCGAAACGCCTCCGGAATGCCCTCGCCGTCGTCGGAAACGCTGATCCGGAACCGGTGGTTGAGTTCGGTCACCTTCACCCGGACGGTGCCGCCCCGCGGAGAGAATTTCGCCGCGTTCGACAACAGGTTGGTGATGACCTGGTTCAGCCGGTCCTCGTCCGCCAGCACTTCGCTGCATTCGGGCGGGGGATCGAGCGCGACCTGGACGCCATATTCGCTGGCAAAGCCGGCATTGTCGCGCACCGCACGGCGAAGGATATGGTCGAGCGACACCGGCTTGATGTCGAACACCATCCGTCCGGCCTCGATCTTCTCGATGTCGAGGATGTCGTTGATCAGGCGGACCAGCCGCGCCGAATTGCTCTGGGCGATCTGGATCAGCCGCAGCGCCTTGGCCGGAATCGGACCCGCCGCGCCGCCGGTGATCAGGCCCAGCGAGCCGGCGATCGAGGTCAGCGGGGTGCGCAGTTCGTGGCTGACGGTCGCCACGAAATCGCTCTTGATCTGCTCGACTTCGCGCCGTTCGCTCAGGTCGCGGCAGACCGCCAGGAACAGGGATGCCTTGGCCAGCGGCACCACGCTGATCGCGACCTCGACCGGAAACACCGTCTGGTCGCGCCGGCGGCCGACCACCTCCTGCACTTCGCCGGGAAGGCCGTCGCGATTGGCGTCGAGGCGCGAGAGGAAGCTTTCGACCTCGCCGCGATCCGGCGCCACGTCGAGCAGCAGGCCGATGTCCCGCCGCAACAGCGCGCCGGGTTCATAGCCGAACATCCTGGATGCCGCCGGATTGAGGCTTTCGATGCTGCCGCTGCCGTTCAGCACGATCAGCCCGTCCATGCCGCTGGCGAAGATCGCGCGCTGGCGTGCGGCCAGGTCGTCGGACTGGCGGCGGAAACGCTCGCGCGCGAAATGGCTTCGCGCCGTCAGCATGGCGGCAAGGGTCAGCAGGATCACCAGCATCGCCAGCAGCCCGTAGGTCCGGTCGCGCACCTTGATGCGGGTCCGTTCGAACACCGTGGTCACCTGTTCCAGCCCGATGCGTTCGGACTGCTCGACCCGGTTGATCAGCAGGCGGAGCCGATCCATCAGCACCTTGCCCTGCACGACGAGGCGCTGCTCCCCGGCGCGGTCGCCCTTGCGGCCCAGCGCGATCGAGCGGGCGACCGAGTCCCGCTTCTCGTGCGAGATCCGCAGCATCTCGGCCAGGTCGTCGCGATAGCGGTCACCGGTCGGAAGATGCTGTTGCAGCGACTCGAATGCCGGGTCGATGCGGTTCAGCGCGTTGGCATAGGGCGTCAGGAACCGCTCGTCGCCGGTGATCAGGAACCCGCGCTGGCTGGTCTCGAGATCCTGGTGAAGCAACAGGATGGTCCGCAGGTCGGCCCGGGATTCATAGGAGCGGATGATTTCGTGGCGAAGGACGGCGGTTTCGCCGAACCCGCTGATGACGACCAGCGTCAGGATCAGCATGATCAGCGGCACGAAAACCGCAGCCGCGACCACCACCCAGCGGGTAAAGCGGAAACGGGGAGGCTGGGCGTTCGTTTGCGTCACTGCGACTGTCTTCCTGATCTGCGCGCCCTATCGCATCGACGGGCGGCGAAACCAACCTGAGTGGACTATTTTTCCGCCGCGGCGCGCGGGCGGAGATCGCCGATGGCGACGGTTGCCTGCGCGTCCTTGGCGATCACCAGGTCGAAACTGGTCTTGTCGAGGTCGACCAGCGTGATCCGCCAGCGGCCCGGGGCGAGCCCGGTGACGCCGAAGCGACCGGCCGAATTGGTGAACAGGGGCACCGGCTCGCGCTCGGGGTGCGCCTCTTCGGTCGCGGTGCCCGCCACCAGCGCGATCGGATCGCCCGTCGGGCCGAGCAGTCGCCCGACCACGCTGACCATATAGTCCGAGCCGACCGTCAGCCGGTATCCGCCGCGATAGGGCGGCAACAGGCGGAACGATCCCTCACCCAGATTGGCGCCCAGCGGCGCGTCGGGCGCGGTGACCAGGACGTTGCGTTCGCTGTAGCTGCTCAGGCTGGGCTGAAGCGCGGTACCCAGCGCGCCGGTATTCGCGGCGGACGTGGTCCCCACGGCATCGACCAGGATGTCCGCGCCCTTCAGCGAGGGGTGCGGACGGACGATCGCGAAGGCGTCGTTGATCGGCCGGCCAACGGTGAAGCTGCCATCGGCCATCGCCAGCGCGGTGCCGAAGCGCAGCGATGTCCGCTGGCCGGTCGAGCGGCCGAGATCGCGGTCGAACGTTCCGAAATGGCTGAAGCCCAGCTCGGCGCGGTTGGCGTAATAGACGCCGCTGGCATTGGCGCCCGCGCCGATGTCGCTGCGCTCGATATCGGCACTGAAATTATACGCGCCGGTGCCGGTGCCATGATAGGTCTGGTAGGTCAGGCGGCCGCGATTGTTGCGGCTGTCGAAATCGGACCGCAGGCTCGACGAGCGATCGAGGCGATAGGTCAGCGACAGGAACGCGGTGAAGCGCCCGCCACGGCCGTCGCGCTCATAGGTCAGGTCGCTGGTGAAGCTGAGCTGGGGCAGCGGCCGCCAGCCGCCCGTCGCCCGGATGCTGCGCACATCGGGTTCGCCGTCGCGCCCCTTCGAATAGCGCGCGTCGATACCGGCATAGATCGTCTCGGTCAGCGCGCTGTTGTAGCTGGCGCCGACGATGATGCCATAGGGATTGAACGGCTGGCCGGCGCCGATCGGCGAGAAGTTGCGGGTCCGCGTCTCGAGCGAGAAGGACAGCGCATCGGCGCGATCGGCCGAACGGGTGATCGTGCGCTGAAAGGTCAGGATCGACGCCCAGCCCGAGCCGACGCCGTTGACGTGCGAGGCGGAGGCGAAGCCGCCGAACGATCCGACCGGCGTGGCGACGACGGTCTCGACCCCGCCCATCCAGCCGTTGCCGTCGGCCTGGGCATTGGCGCCCAGCGTCAGCCGGTCGCTGACGCCGCGGCGATAGAAGCCGCTGAACGCCAGGTCGTCGGTATAGATCGGCCCCCGGGCGCCCAGCGGCGCGCGGCTGCCGAGATAGAGGCCGAATTCGCTGAGGCCCGAGGCCAGCTGCGACTGGTCGAGAAAGATGTTGAAGTCGAACGACTGGACCCGCCCGGCGTCGTCGGTGATCGTCAGCCGGACGTCGTTCGCCCCCTGGGTGAAGGGAAAGTCGCGCAGGTCGAACGTGCCGGGATCGAGTTCGAGCCGGCGGACGAGCTGGTCGTTGACGCGCACCTCGATCGTCGATCGGCGATCGAGCTGGAAGCTGCGCGTGCCGCGCGGGCGGATGATCGTCTGCGGATCGAGCAGCGAGTAGAAGCGCGACACCGACAGGCCGGCAATCTCCGGTGCCGACTGGAAACCGCGGGCAAGCGTCTGGAGGTCGCCGGCGGTCCAGCGCACCAGATTGCCGCGATCGTCGTAGATCAGTCGCGTCCCGCGGCGCTGGAAATCGACGCCGGCCGCGCCCGCCTGCCAGTTGGCCTCGCCCTCCAGCACGACGCCGCCGGCGCGGATTGCGCCGTCGAGGAAGGTGACCGGGGCGGCGACGCCGTTGTCCGGGCCCTGCTGGACCCAGTCGACCGAACCGCGGATGTTGAGATAGGCGCTGAGCCCGGCCGGGGCGGTATAGGTGACGGGGCCGCGCGAGAGCGTGTCGCTGAGCACCAGCGAGCGGCTTGCCCGGCTGGTCGCGGCGACATCCAGCGTCACCTGCAGCGCCTGCGGGTCGTAGCGGATCGTGACGCCGACGCCCTGCAGGTCGGCGCGCTCCAGCTTGCCCTGCGCGGTCAGGCGGGTGCGCAGCGTCGTGATCAGCGTCGCCGAGATGCGCGGCTCGAGCAGCGCGAGCAGCCGCGCGGCGGCGAAGCTGGCGCGCCCGTCGGTGTCGAGCGTCACGGTCGCGTCGCCGAGATAGGTCTGGCCATCCATCACCGGCGCGGTCAGCACGATCGCCCGGCCGGTGGGATTGATCCCCGACGCGTTCGCATCGGGATCGATCACCACCCGCGCCTGGGTCGGGTCGGTCGTCTGCGCGGCCGCCGGCACCGACGCCAGGCACGAGCCGAGCATCAGCGCCGAGGTGGCGACGGTCAATTTCAGCCAGGAGGGGATGGTTTAGCCCTCGGGTGTGTACTGCACCTCGACCCGGCCATCGGGCTGGGGCAGGCGCGCGGGCAGCGTGATCCGGCGCGTCTGGCCCCCGCCGACCAGGCCATAGCCGATGGTCTGCTGGAGGTCGGCGCCGGTGAACTGCCTGGTGAAGACCTGGCGGCCATCGGGGGCGAACTGGGTGATGCGCACCCGTCCGCGCGACAGATAGCCGTGTGCGACGGACTTGTTGGTGATGGTGACGACCGGTGCGGGATTGCCGTCGGCATCCTTGCCGATCTCTGCCGAGGCGACCGTCAGTGCCGGCTTCACGCCGTCGGGCGACACGCTGACCAGCACCTGGAAATTATAGAGCAGCTGGATGTTCGACGTCGTGTCGGTCGTCTGCACCGGCAGCTGGGCAACGGTGATGAAATAATGCTTGCTGTGCGGCATCGCGGGGTCGCCGACATATTGCACGCGGAAATTCTGGCGCTGGCCGGGCTGGATCAGCGCCTGGGGCGGGAACACGGCGAGCTCGCCGGTGTCGCGCCCGGTCGGGCTGACGCCGTCGGCGGTCAGGTCGAGCGCCTCGATGCGGAGCTCGACGGGAAGCGGCTTGTCGAAGGTGTTCTCGACCGTGATGACCTGGCTCATGCCGCGGCCCGAGGTGGTCAGGTCGATCACCACCGGCTGCACGGTCATCGCATAGGCGGCGGTCGCCAGGCCGAGAATGGCCGCCGAGGCGACCAATGCTGTGACGAACGTTCTGCGCTGCAACTTCACAAGCCTCTCCTGAGCCTATCCCACTGACCTGGCGCCATATCGCCGGTCGGGATCAAAGCAAGTGATGGACCGATGCGGTGTCCGCGCCAAGGCAGGAATAACACGAAGGCTGCCGCTGCGATCGATCGGCGAATTCGCAGCGGCTTTTTCTTACTTGGGCAGCGACACGTTCAGCGGTCCGCCCATGTCTTCGTCATCGGATAGTTCGGCAAGCCGCTCATATTCGTCGGCCAGGAACAGCAGGTCGGCGCGATCCTCGTCAGATGCAATTTCGGCGCAGGCTCGAAGCTCGGCAGCAAGGACAAGGGGGTCGCGGGGATCCATCGGTCAGGCGGTTCCGGCAGGGCCCGGTTCGGGGCCCTGCAGGAACGCTGGATCAGGCTGCCGGAGCAACCGTGATCTCGACCTTGCCGGCATAGGCGCCGGCGTCGAGGATTGCGGTCGAGTCGGCGGTCTGGCCGGCGCCGACGGTCAGCGTGATGTTGTTCGAGACCGAGGCGAGGCGATCGCCGATCTGGCCCGAAGTCGCACCGTTGCTGATCGACTGATCGGCGATGCTGGTCGTGCCGCCCTTGGCGCCCAGCGCTGCGACGGTCGCGGTGTAGTGGACGGTGTTGGTATAGCCGTTGGGGGCGTTGTTCGATGCTGCGTTGACCAGCGGCTTGGCATCGACCGAGACCTTCGGGTTCGCGCCGTTGCACTTGATCGTGAAGCTGCGGCTCAGGCCACCGGTGTTGCCGGCAAAGGCCGGATCGACGGTGCCGTCGGCCTTGGCGAGTTCGCCCAGGGTGATGCTGCCGCTGATCGGGGTGACGGCCAGGCAGCGTCCCGAGACGGTGCCGCTGACGTCGACCGAACCGCTGGCCTGCGCGAAGGCGGGAACAGCAGCGAAAGCGGAACCGAGGACCAGGGCGGAAAGAACCAGCTTCTTCATGTCGTTTCTCCGAGAATTCGTTTGGGGCTGTTCGCCCTGACGAGTTCGATATGCACTGGAGTTCGGTGCCACCCCATTTAGCGTGCGGTCAAAAGCAGGCTAACTTCGAGCATAACGACCTATATCCGACGATATAGCAAGTCTGCCCGGCATCGAGGCCTGGATCTGCGGGTTGAGGGGAGGGCCGACGCCGGCCTTGGCGAGGTACCGGCGCGCATAGCCGGTGGCGAAGTCCATCACCTCCCGGCTCCGGGCAAGTCGATGGATGATGTTCGCCGAATCAGGCAAGTCGTCGCCCCGATCGTTCAGCCTCTGTCGATGGGATAACGTCTTGACCGGCCGAATGGCTCCCGAGGTCGACGGGGCGCCGCGCCGGCAGCCTTTGAGGGGAGCGCCGCGCGTCGTGGCAGACTCAACTGCGGGGCGGTCCGGATAAGGAACGAGCGAGGTGCGAAATGCGTCCGCGCCGGGTCATGCCGACGGGTCGGGACCGCGCTCGGGATCGGCTGCGTCGGCCAGCAGCTCGTAACCGGCGACGAGCAGGAGCAGGTCTGCGCGCTCCTGATCCGATGCGCGTTCGGCGCAGGCCCGAAGTTCGGCTGCCAGGGCGTGGGTGTCGCGGGGGATCATGGCACAGACGGCTCGGCAGACCCTCCCGAAACGGGGAGGGCCTGCCGGTACGATCAATGACTGGTGGATCAGGCGGCCGGAGCGACCGTGATCTCGACCTTGCCGGCATAGGCGCCTGCGTCGAGCATCGCGGTCGCGTCGGTGGTCTGGCCGGCGCCGACGGTCAGCGTGATGTTGTTCGACACCGAAGCGAGACGGTCGCCGATCTGGCCCGAGGTCGCGCCGGTGGCGATCGACTGGTCGGCGATGTTGGTGGTGCCGCCCTTGGCGCCCAGTGCCGCGACGGTCGCGGTGTAATGGACCGTGTTGGTGTAGCCATTCGGCGAGTTGGTCGAGGATGCGTTCACCAGCGGCTTGGCGTCGACCGAGACCTTCGGGTTCGCGCCGTTGCACTTGATCGTGAAGCTGCGGCTCAGGCCGCCGGTGTTGCCGGCGAAAGCCGGGTCGACGGTGCCGTCCGCCTTGGCGAGTTCGCCCAGCGTGATGCTGCCGCTGATCGGGGTGACGGCCGAGCAGCGTGCCGACACGGTGCCGCTGACGTCGACCGAACCGCTCGCCTGGGCGAAGGCGGGGGCAGCAGCGAAAGCCGAACCGAGGACCAGGGCGGAAAGAACCAGCTTCTTCATGTCGTATCTCCAGGAATTTCGTTTGGGGCCTGTCCGCCCCGACGAGTTCGCTATGCACCGGAGATCCGTGTCGCCACATTTAGCGGGTGGCGAAAACGAGGATAACTTCAGGAGCAAGCAGCTATATCGAAAGCTATAGTGACGCTTGATTGAGACCGGGCAGCCCATCGGCCAAAGGCGGTCGGCGCAGCTGCCGGACCATCGCCGGAATCAATCCGGCAGGCCCTCGCTGTCGCGAGGACCTGCCGGAGACGGTCGCTGGCGCCGAGGGATCAGGCAGCCGGTGCGACCGTGATCTCGACCTTGCCGGCATAGGCGCCGGCGTCGAGCATCGCCGTCGAGTCGGTGGTCTGGCCGGCACCGACGGTCAGCGTGATGTTGTTCGAGACCGAGGCGAGGCGATCGCCGATCTGGCCCGAGGTGGCGCCGGTGCTGATCGACTGGTCGGCGATGTTGGTGGTGCCGCCCTTTGCGCCCAGTGCCGCGACTGTCGCGGTATAGTGGACGGTGTTGGTGTAGCCGTTGGGCGACGTGCCCGATGCCGCGTTCACCAGCGGCTTGGCGTCGACCGAGACCTTGGGGTTGGCGCCGTTGCACTTGATCGTGAAGCTGCGGCTCAGGCCACCGGTGTTGCTGGCGAAGGCCGGATCGACGGTGCCGTCTGCCTTGGCGAGTTCGCCCAGCGTGATGCTGCCGCTGATCGGGGCGACGGCCGAGCAGCGTGCCGACACGGTGCCGCTGACGTCGACCGAGCCGCTGGCCTGCGCAAAGGCGGGAGCAGCCGCGAAAGCCGAACCGAGAACCAGGGCGGAAAGAACCAGCTTCTTCATGTCGTTTCTCCAGGAATTTCGGTTGGGGCCTGTCAGCCCCGACGCGTTCGATATGCCCCGGAGATCGGCGTCGCCCCATTTAGCGCCCGGCTAAAACACGGCTAACTTCGAGCATGATTGCCTATATCGGAAGCGATAGTCGGCTTGCTCGCCGCCCCGCGTCGCGCGCAGGTGCATGGCGCGACCTCGACGATCGGATCACGCCTCCAGCGAGCTGGCGCACCGGTGTCGATTACATCGCGCTGCCCGGCGTCCGCGCATATGGGCGAACGCAAGGACGATGGAATCGGTTCGGCAGGCCCTTCCGTGCGGAAGGGCCTGCCGGGACGTTAGACCGATCGGGAAATCATGCAGCCGGGGCGACCGTGATCTCTACCTTACCGGCATAGGCGCCCGCGTCGAGCATTGCGTTGGAGTCGGTGGTCACGCCGGCACCGACGGTCAGGGCGATGTTGTTCGAGACCGAAGCGAGGCGATCGTTGAGCGGGCTCGAGGTCGCGCCGGTGCTGATCGACTGGTCGGCGATGCTGGTCGAGCCACCCTTGGCGCCCAGTGCCACGACGGTCGCGGTGTAGTGGACGGTGTTGGTGTAGCCGTTCGGCGCATTGTTCGACGCTGCGTTCACCAGCGGCTTGGCATCGACCGAGACCTTCGGGTTGGCGCCGTTGCACTTGATGGTGAAGTTGCGGGTCAGGCCGCCGGTGTTGCTCGAGAATGCGGCGTCGATGGTGCCGTCTGCCTTGGCAAGTTCGCCCAGCGTGATGCTGCCGCTGATCGGGGTGACGGCCGAGCAGCGTGCCGACACGGTGCCGCTGACGTCGACCGAACCGCTCGCCTGGGCGAAGGCGGGAGCAGCCGCGAAAGCCGAACCGAGGACCAGGGCGGAAAGAACCAGCTTCTTCATGTCGTATCTCCAGGAATTTCGTTTGGGGCCTGTCCGCCCCGACGAGTTCGATATGCACCGGAGACTGGAGGCGACACATTTAGCGGGTGGCGAAAACGAGGCTAACTTCAGGAACAAGCAACTATATCCAAAGCTATAGCCGGGTCGCCGGACACGCGACCTGCCGGACGCATCGACACCGCCCGGAATCAATTCGGCAGGCCCTCGCTGCTGCGAGGACCTGCCGAAGACGGTCGCCGGGGCCAGGGGGAATCAGGCGGCCGGGGCGACCGTGATCTCGACCTTGCCGGCATAGGCGCCCGCGTCGAGCATCGCGTTGGAGTCGGTGGTCAGGCCGCTGCCGACCGTCAGCGAGAGGTTGTTCGACACCGCAGCGAGGCGGTCACCGATCTGGCCCGAGGTCGCGCCGCTGCTGAGCGACTGGTCCGAGACGCTGGTCGATCCGCCGCCCGCACCCAGCGCGACGACCGTCGCGGTATAGTGGACGGTGCTGGTGTAGCCGTTCGGCGACGGACCCGATGCAGCATTCACCAGCGGCTTGGCATCGACCGAGACCTTCGGGTTGGCGCCGTTGCACTTGATGGTGAAGTTGCGGGTCAGGCCGCCGGTATTGCTCGAAAAGGCGGGATCGACGGTACCGTCGGACTTGGCGAGTTCACCCAGGGTGATGCTGCCGTTGATCGGGGTGATCGCCGAGCAGCGCGCCGAAACGGTGCCGCTGACATCGACCGAGCCGCTGGCCTGGGCAAAGGCGGGAGCCGCCGCGAAGGCCGAGCCGACAACGAGCGCAGCAAGAACCAGCTTCTTCATGTCGTGTCTCCAGATAGTCCTGATGGGCTGTCCACCCCATCTCGGCGCTATGCGCTGGAGACTGCCGCCGGCCCATCTGGCGGGCGGCGAAAAGAGCGCTATCTTCGGAATCGCCGGGCTATATCCTTCGGATCAGGCTGCCCCTCAAAGCCCCGCGCAATTGACCGCAGACGACGCGGTGACGATCGGGGTGAAGGTGATGATGAGCGTATCGGCATAGTCCGGTGCCGGCGTCTTCGAGGCGCCGCCTTCCTGCAGCGTGGCCCGCAGCGGCAGCATGCCCGCCTCGCCGGCGATGCCGGCCCGCGCGCAGGTGCGCGGCGTGGACGCGGCGTTCGACGCGACGTCGCGCCCCAGGAACCGCGCACTGTAGCGGATCGTCTGCGCCGTATCGCCCAGGTTGCCGCCGCGATAGGTCAGCTTGAAGTCGTTCTGCGAGCGCATGCGCACTTCGAACGGACCCGAGCTGCGCACCCGCAGCGTGTTGCCGGCGGAGGTGGTATAGCGATCCGGCGCCGCCTGGACCGCGGTCGTCGTCGCGTCGCCGATCTCGCCGAAGTCGAGCACCGACCCGGCATAATAGGCCTGGAGCGCGCTGACCGTGTTGACGTTGATGCGCAGCGAGCCCGCGTCGCGCACGGGCACCGGCAGGCTGAACAGGCCGCCTTCGCCCGAACAGATATATTGAAGGTCGAGCACGATCGGCTCGCCCGCCGACAGGTCGGTGCCGGGCGGAACCGTCACCCGCAGGTTCAGCGGGGTCGACAGGTCGGAGGCGAACAGGCCGCCGAAATCATAGCGGATCTCGCCCGCCGCACCCGCGCCATTGTCGCGCGAGTCGAGCGCGCGCGGGCGACCCGCCGTCGCCCCTTCGGGATAGAGGACCTTGTATCCGCGATAGGTGATGTCGAGCGGGGGCGTTCCCGCCGGTGCGGTCAGCACCACGCTGACTTCGTTGGTGCGTCCGGTAAAGATGCCGCGGTTGCGCCGCAGCACCAGCGGGATCGTCACTTCGGACAGCCCGGACGGAGAGAAGGGGTCGTAGGTGATGCTTGCCGGCGCGGTCGCGTCGCCGGTGACGCCGCACACTGCGGAAATCTGCGTTTGCGCTGATGCAGGAAAAGCAGGCGCAAGCGCCGCGAGCACACCGATGAGTGGAATCGCTGCCGTACCGAACCTCATAGGCGAGGGGATACGACGATCTCCTGCACGGCGCGAGCCGGTAGTTCTTCCAGGCCCGTGCTGGTTTCCACCGCGGCAAGCGTGACCTCGGTCGGCGGCGCACGCCGGCTCGCGCGCGTCGTCGGGCTGCCATGATTGCACATGGCGCTGGGTTCCGCCGAGATCCCGGACTGCGTCCTGCCCACGACGACCCAGCAACGCGGCGAGACCTGACCGGCCACGCCGACCTCTCCAACCGTCTGTGCTTTCGCAGGCGTAACGAATAAAGTTAATGTAAAGACTATCGCCGACGCCACTAGCCGGGGGTCGGGCCAAGTTAGAATCGGGAGTGTGAATCTCCGAGCCATGGCAAAGGAATGAATAACCCGGGAATTTGCTCCCTGTCATCGTAAAAATTTCCTTATTTTCATGGCGCGACGCTGACGGTGACAGTCAAGGTGTCCGTATAGCGTCCCGCTACTAGCGGCGATGCGCCGCTATAGGCAGGTGCACTAACGCGCAGATAAGACCCGTTGGCGCGAGTCGAGGCGCCGCCGAGTCGAAGTCCGGTCGAGCTTCCTGCAGTGCCGGCAAATGTGCAACTGCCGCCCGACGACAAAGTTGCAGCCTGGCAGTTCGCGGTGGAACTGGTGCCGTTGTCGGCAACCATCTTCAGGTCGACCTGATACGGCGCCTTGGTCGCATAGCCGGTGGCGCCGGCGGTGGCGGTGGTCATGCCGCCATTGACCGACGACACCGCGATCCGTGACGCACCGGTGCAGTTGAGCTGAATGGCGAAATCGCGGGTGAAGCCGCTCTGGTCGAAATCGGCCTGGTCGATCGAACCGGCCGGCGCGCCACCCGCGGCGAAGCCGCAGCGGCTACGAACCGATGCGCGGACCTCGACCGAGACGTCGATGCTGTTCACGGCACCCTGGCCGGCAGCATAGGCAGTGACCTGGGCGCGTGCCGGCTGGACGACGGCGAGGAACGCCACCACCAGCATCAGCAGGAAAACACGCGACCGGATCATGAAGGGTAGATGCATCCGGACCGGTCCGGGGGACATTCAACCCAAGGCAAGAACCATGCTTAACCATTGGTCCAAAGCGTCTATCTCTTTCGATATAGACCTGGATATAGCTAGGCGCCGCGCTCCTGCGCGAGCAGGATCAGGTCGGTCCGGCTGCGCACGCCCAGCTTGTCGAACACCTTGTGGAGATGGACCTTGACCGTCCCTTCGGTCAGGCCGAGCTCGTCGGCGATCTCCTTGTTGCGCAATCCGCGCTGGACCAGCGCGGCGACCGCACGCTCGCGCGAGCTCAGCCCATCGAGCGGGTCGGTTGACAGGTCGGGCGACATCGCCAGATCCATAGCCCGCTGCATCACTTCCTGATCGAGCCAGCGGCGGCCCTGCGCGACCGTTTCCAGGCAGACCAGCAGGTCGCGCGGCGCAGTCGACTTGATGACGATCCCGTTCACGCCAAGCTGCATCGCCTCCTTGGTGATCAGGTCGTTCAGGCTGCCCGTCAGCAGGATCACCGGGCGATTGTCGCCGCGATTGCGCAGCGTGCGGAGGACGTCGAGCCCGGTCCGCTCGGGCATCGAGTTGTCGAGGATCAGCATGTCCGGCCGCGCGCTGGCCAGAATCTCGAGCGCGGCGGCGCCGCTGTTCACCTTGGCGACGATCTCGAAATTGGTCTTGTCGAGCAGGATTTCGATGCCAGCGAGGGTGAGCGGATCGTCCTCCGCGACGAGCATTCTAGCCATATGGACCCTGTTATTGGTTTGATTGAGGGGGCATTCACTATCACCGGACGCCGGATTCGGCCAGATAAGCGCACGCAAGGCACAAGTCGACTGTCCCCGAATTGGCGATCGGAGGTGCCATCAGGCCCTCAAATTCGTGAACATCTCGGGTGCTCGTCGAACCATAAACGAAAAGGGCCGGAGAATGCTCCGACCCTTTCCTTTTTCATTATACTGGATCGATCAGCGTGACCGGCCGGCGCTGGTCCGGCGACCGCCGCCATTGCCGCCGGGGCCCTGTGACGGGCGGCCCTGCCACTTGTTCTTGCGGGCATAATCGCGCTGCGGCTGCTCGCCCTGCGGACGATCGCCACGCGGCGCGTCGGCGCGGCGGGGCTGGTCGCCCCGGGGCGCATCGGCGCGCGCCGACCCGTCGAGACGGCTCCAGTCATTGCGACCGGCACCGCCTTCGGCGCGACGCGGCTGATCCGAACGCGGTGCGTCGGCGCGGCGCGGCGCGTTCTGCTGGCGGTTGTCGGGGCGGGCGTCGCCACGCGGTGCCTCGCGGCGGCTGTCGTCGCGGCGCTCGCCGGCCGGACGCGCCTCGAACTGCGGGCGCGGCTTGCGCGGCGGCTGGCCGCGGCCGCCGCCGGGGCGCTGGCCCTGCATCGAGCGGCCGTTGCGGCCATTCTGCTCGTCGCGGCCCATCGCGACGGGCGCGCGGGTCGACTTGATCTTCGCCGCTTCGTTGACGAAGCCCTCGGGCAGCGGAACCACCGACACCTTCTGGCGCGTCAGCTTCTCGATGTCCTTCAGGTACGGCCGCTCGTCATCGGCGCAATAGCTGATGGCGATGCCGTCGGCGCCGGCGCGCGCGGTGCGGCCGATGCGGTGGACATATTGCTCCGGCACGTTCGGCAGCTCGAAGTTGAAGACGTGGCTGACGCCCGACACGTCGATGCCGCGCGCGGCGATGTCGGTCGCGACCAGGATCTTCACCTTGCCCGCGCGGAACTCGCCCAGCGCACGCTCGCGCTGCGGCTGCGACTTGTTGCCGTGGATCGCGTTCGACGCGATGCCGTTGCCCGCCAGCAGCTTCACGACGCGGTCGGCGCCGTGCTTGGTGCGGGTGAATACCAGCGCGCGATCGATGTCGAGCGTGCGCAGCTGGATCGTCAGCAGCGACTGCTTCTCCTGCTGGGTGACGAACGTCACCGACTGGTCGACGCGCTCGGCGGTGGTGGCGACCGGCGCCACCTTCACCTCGACCGGGTCCGACCGCAGGAACTGGCTGGCCAGCTCGCGGATCGTCTTGGGCATGGTGGCCGAGAAGAACAGCGACTGACGCTTGCTCGGCAGCTCGCGGACGATACGGCGCAACGCGTGGATGAAGCCGAGGTCCATCATCTGGTCGGCCTCGTCGAGCACGAAGATCTCGATGCCCAGCAGGATCGCCCAGCACTGGTCGATCAGGTCGACCAGGCGGCCCGGCGTGGCGACCAGGATGTCGACGCCGCGGGCGAGATCGGTCTTGTTCTTCGCGATCGAGGTGCCGCCGAAGACGGTGGCGACGCTCAGCTTGGTGCCCGCCGAATATTGGCGCGCGCTCTCGGCGATCTGGCTGGCCAGCTCGCGGGTCGGCGCCAGCACCAGCATGCGGCAACCGCGCGGCTGGGGACGCTTGCCCGATGCGATCAGGCGGTCGATCGACGGCAGCATGAATGCCGCGGTCTTGCCGGTGCCGGTCTGGGCGATGCCGAGCAGGTCGGCCCCCTCGAGCAGCGGCGGAATAGCCTGTGCCTGGATCGGGGTAGCGGTGTCATAGCCCTTGGCGACGAGCGCCGAGAGAACGGTCTGCGAGAGGCCGAGTTCGGAAAACTGCATTGGAAAACCTTTATGCGGCTCGCGCACGTCGAATCGACGCGCGAAAGCGGGGTCAAGAATGACGCCCCGCGTGATATGGGAAGCCTGGAAAATGGACCGAGGCAGAGCCAGGCGGAAACCGCCGATCACGCTGCATGATGCCTCGATGCGCCGCGATATGGCAGCGACGATGTCCTAAGTCAAGACGAGCGACGAAAGGTGGGGAGCGGGCCGGTGCTGCAATGCGCGGACACGCGCATCTCCGAACGCTCCCTCAGCACTTCGTTAACCCCTGATCGCTAGCGCCGGTGAAAACGGCAGGGCGGTCGACGATGCTGGTGGCGAGGCTGGAACTTGTGGGACATGGCGACCGCCGATCGGACGTGCGTCATCCGGTCAATGCCGCCAGCACCGTGCGCCGGCTGGACGGCGAGCCGTTCGACGTGATCGTCATCGATTTCTCCCGCACCGGCTTCTCGTTCGTCGGCGATTTCGACGTGCCGCTGGGGACGATCGTGTCGATCGGCCTTGCGGGATCGGGCCTGCGCGAGGCGGAGGTCATCTGGATCGACGAAAGCTGCCATGGCTGCCGGTTCCGCGAACCGCTGGCGACCGAGCAGATGGCCAAGGCGTTCCGCGGCCAGAAGCATGTCATGGCCGAACTGGAGGCGGCGCTCCTGCGCCGGGCCAGGGCGGAGCAGGAGCGCTAGCGGCGCGTCAGGGCAGCCCCTCCGGGTCGGGCGCATAGTCGCGCTCGCGATAGTCGAACCAGTCGAAATCGGCGTGGAGCCCGGCACCCGACATGTCCTGGCACGCCATGCCGATGAATGCGCCGGTGAAGTTCGGCGCGCCCGGCGCCGTCGCCTCGTCCGACAGGATCGAGGCGTCGAACCGTTCGGGCAGCCACTGCCAGTCCCCGTCGCCGATTCGCCATGCGAAGCGCAGCCGTTCCTCGTCGACCTCCGCACGCAGCTCGATCGGCCCGTCGGGGATGGGTACCGGGACGGTGAAGGCGTCCGCCTGCGGGCTGTCGGGCAGCGCCGACATCACCCGGATGTGGCGCCCGACAGTCTCGTCATGGCTGACGTGCAGATAGTGGAACTTGGACCCGTTATAATAGGCGACCAGTCCGGCGGCCTGCTGGAAATGGTGCGGGGCGAAATCCATCCTGCAGCGGGCGGAATAGTGAAACGCCTGCTGGCGCCGCGCGACGAGTGCTTGGGTGAACAGGCTGCCGATCGTCTCGCGGCCGTGCAGGCGCAGGTGCCCCGGCCGCGCGGCCAGGCTGAAGATCGCATCGGGATCGGGCGTGCGCAGCCACTGGAAGTCGATCGGCAGCGCCGCGTCGTCAAAGTCGGCGCGCGGCGGCACCTCCGGCCAGGGATGCGTCGGCAGGGCCGGGGCAGGGGCCTTGGCGACCGGCATCGCATCGCCGTCGATCGTCCGCAGCCAGCCGTCCTCGCCCCAGCGCATCGGCTGGATCGCGGTCTCGCGTCCCAGCACGCACCGCCCGCGATTGGGCAGCGGCCGTCCGCACAGATAGGCCATATAGGTCTCGCCGTCGGGCGTCTCGACCAGGTCGGCATGGCCGGCACGCATCAGCGGCGCGTCGGGCCGGTCGCGGCTGGTCAGCACCGGGCCGTCGGGGTGGACCTCGTACGGGCCCAGCAGGTCGCGGCTGCGCGCCATCGTTACCGCATGGTTCCACCCGGTCCCGCCCTCGGCCACGATCAGGTGGTACCAGCCGTCGCGGCGATACAGATGCGGCGCCTCGGTCAGGCCGAGCGCGGTTCCGGGGAAGATCAGGTGCCGCTCGCCGGTCAGCCGCTGCTCCTTCGGATCATATTCCTGCAGGACGATCCCGGCGAAGCGGTTGCGGCCGGGCCGATGGTCCCACAGCTGGTTCAGGAAATATTTCCGCCCGTCCTCGTCATGGAACAGCGACGGATCGAAGCCGCTGGAATTCAGGTGGACCGGGTCGGACCAGTCGCCGTCGATCCGGTCGGCGGTGACCAGGTAATTGTGGAAATCGCGCAGGCTGGCGCCCGACGCCCCGCCCATGGTGGTGCGGCCGTATCGCTTCACATCGGTATAGATCAGGTGGAAGCGCGCCCCGTCATGGCTGAGGCACGGCGCCCACACGCCGCAGCTGTCGGGATCGCCGCGCATGTCAAGCTGGCTTGCCCGCACCAGCGGCCGCGCGAGCAGCCGCCAATGGACCAGGTCGCGGCTGTGATGGATCTGGACTCCGGGAAACCATTCGAAGGTCGAGGTGGCGATGTAATAATCGTCGCCCACCCGGCAGATCGACGGATCGGGATTGAATCCGGGAAGGATCGGGTTGCGGATCATGCGGCGGGCAGCTCCGATACGGGCTGGATGCCCCTGGTGTCGCGCGGCGCCCGGATGAGCGTCCACAGGATGGCTGCGGCGATCAGGTCGAGCACGGCAAGCGCGATGAAGAACGGATCATAGCCGATCTTCTTGACCAGCAGGCCCATGGCGGTCGAGAATAGCGCCACGCCCAGATTGGCGCAGAAGCCCGCCATGCCCGCGACCGTGCCCAGCTCGTCCTTGCGGAACAGGTCGCTGGCCAGGGTGATGCAGGTCACCGACAGCGTCTGGTGGGCGAAACCGCCAAGGCTGAGCAGGATCACCGCGGCGACCGCGCTTTCCACCGATCCGACAAATGCCATGCCCATCATCAGCACCGCGCCCAGGGTGAAGGTCCAGCGCCGTGCGTTGACCAGGTTCACGCCCTTTTTCTGGAGCCAGAAGGTCACGGTCGGGCCGAACAGGCAGCCCAGCTCGCCCGCCAGGAAGGGCAGGAAGGTCGACAATGCCGTCTCGCCCAGGCTGAACCCGCGCGAGGTGAGATAGAGCGGCAGCCAGAAGGTCAGCGTGCCCCAGACCGGATCGGCGAGCATCCGCGGCAGGGCGATGCCCCAGAAATTGCGCTGCGCCAGGATGGACAGGATCGAGGGCCCATTGCCGGTCGCCTGGACATGGCTCTCCTGTCCGGCGCGGATATAGTCGCGCTCCTCGTCCGACACCGAAGGGTGGCGGTCCAGCGGGTGGAAAAAGGCCAGCCACAGCAGTACCCACAGCAGCGCGATGGCGCCGGCGATGACGAACGCCCCCCGCCAGTTCCAGACCGACGACGCCCACAGCACCAGCAGCGGCGCCGCGGCCGCGCCCAGCGACGCGCCCATATTGTAGATGCCGCCGGCGATGCCGCGCTCCCTGGCCGGAAACCATTCGGACACGACCTTCAGCCCGCCGGTGTGCGCCGTCCCCTCGGCGAAGCCCAGCGCGCCGCGCACCACCGCCAGCCCCTGCCAGGTCGACACGGCGCCGTGCGCCATGGTGATCAGGCCCCAGGCGGTGGCGAAGATCGCGAAACCGTAGCGCAATCCGATCCGGTCGAGGATATAGCCGACCAGCGGCTGCATCATGATCCCGGCCTGGAACACGTTGATGACCCAGGCATATTCGCGTTCGCTGATGCCGAGGTCCTTCAGCATGATCGGCGCGGCGAAGCCCAGCGTGTTGCGGGTCAGATAGTTCACGACCGTGCCCAGCATGACGATCACGATGATCCACCATCGCAGCGCCCGTGTGCGTTGCCAGAACGTCATCCACCTCTCCCCGCCCGGTCCGATCCAGGCCTTGTTAGCGGTAACGTTACTGTTGTCGGAGTTAATTGCAATGCGGTTGGAACGTTCGTCCGGGCCTCACGCTTTTACGGTCTTGCGATCCCGATCGGGATTGCGCGGCCCGCCCGGTCAGGCGACACTGGGGTGAAGGGAGAGCGACGATGCCGCTGCAGGTGACCGGGCTGTGTCCGTTGATCCAGGTCTTCGACATGCCCGCCTCGGTGCGCTTCTATTGCGAACTGCTCGGCTTCGAAGTGGTCCAGGCCTCGGCCGAGGTCGAGGCGCCCGAGGGGCGCTATTTCCAATGGTGCTGGCTGCGGCTGGGCCCTGCCAACCTGATGCTGAACACCGGCTACGACGTGGGCGACCGGCCGCCGACGCGCGAGGCATGGCGCCAGTCGGCGCATGCCGATACCGGCCTGTACTTCGGCTGCGTCGATATCGAGGCGGCGCATCTGTCGCTGCGCGCCCGCGGGCTCGAGGTTACCGCGCCCGAGGATAGCGGCCACGGCATGCGCCAGATCTGGCTGCACGATCCCGACGGCTATCTGCTGTGCTTCCAGGCGCCGACCGGATCGCGCATGGTTTGACCGCAAGCTGCGGGGTGCGGTTGCGGACGGCGGGGCCTAGATGGACGGCATGGAACTTCAGCATCGCCTTTCCGACGACGAAGCCTGGGCCGCGTTCGAGGCGCGCAATCGCGCATTCGACGGTCGCGTCGTCGGCGCCGTCCTGACCACCGGCATCTATTGCAAGCCCAGCTGCCCGGCGCGGCGGCCCCGGCGCGAGAATGTCGTCTTTCACCCCGATGCGGCGTCGGCCCGCGCCGCCGGGTTCCGCGCCTGCCTGCGCTGCAAGCCCGACGAGGTCGGCCGCGACCGCATCGCCGTCGCCCGCGCGGTTGCGCTGCTGGAGGCAGCCGCGGATCCGATCGGGCTGGAAGCGCTGGCCGAGTCGGTCGGCTATGCGCCGCATCATTTCCACCGGTTGTTCAAGCGGGCGACCGGGGTAACCCCCGCCGCCTACGTCCGCGGCCTGAAGGCCACGCGCGCGGCGCAGGCGCTGGCCGGCGACGACAGCGTGACGAGCGCGATCTACGAGGCGGGCTATTCGGCGCCCAGCCGCTTCTACGAAACCGCCAATGCCCGGCTGGGCATGACCCCGTCGGCCTGGAAACGGGGCGGGGCGGGGGTGACGATCCGCTGGACGGTGGCGGAGACCAGCCTGGGCCCGCTGCTGATCGCTGCGACCGACAAGGGATTGTGCCGCGTCGCCTTCGACGAGGATCGTTTCGCGCTCGCGCGGCGCTTCCCCGCGGCGGAGATCGTCGAGGGCGGTGCAGCCCTGGCCGAACTGGCCGCGCGGGTCGTGCGCGAGGTGGAGTCGCCGGGACGCGATCACGACTTGCCGATCGACGTGCGCGGCACCGCGTTCCAGGAAGCGGTGTGGCAGGCGCTGCGCGCAATCCCGCCCGGCGAAAGCCGCAGCTATGCCCAGATCGCGGCGACCGCAGGCAAGGCGCGGGCAGTGCGCGCTGTCGGAACGGCCTGCGGTGCCAATCCGGTCGCGGTCCTGGTGCCGTGCCACCGGGCATTGCGCGCGGACGGCGGCATCGGCGGCTATGCCTATGGCCTCGACCGCAAGCGCGCCCTGCTGAAGCGCGAGGCCGCCGGGGATTGAGGATGGGCGGTCCGGGCGCGCTGGCGCCACCCTTCGCCCTGCGCGTGTCGAAGGGCGCTTGACCACAGGCGTGCCGGTCGCGGTGCAAGCGGGCTTCGACAGGCTCAGCCCGAACGGAGAGAGAACTCCCCCTCTAACCCGTTCGCCCTGAGCTCGTCGAAGGGCGCCTTGCGACAGACATGCGTAAACAGGCGTCGACAGCCTCAGCCCGAACTGGGACGCCGAGCCTGTTGCGATAATCGATCTGGAAGGGGGTGCCGCCCGCTGGGGGGGGGGAGGGTCGCGGGCGGCAACAGACAAATGTGTTCTGCGCCGTCCCGGTTCAATGGCCGGGCAAGAAGTTTTTTGTCCCGAATTGCGAGTCGATCGCGCCGCGATACTGGCGGGCCACCGACGCCGCGTTTCCGTCATTCGGGAAGGGCGGGCGATCCCAGCAGCGCGAACAGGTCGTGCGGACGCACGGGCTTCTCGATCACGCCTTCATACCCGCAGGCGGCCGCCGCCTCGCGCAGCACGATCGACGAGAAGGCGGTGATCAGCAGCGCGCGGCCACCCCAGTCGAGCCGGCGCAGCGCGGCCAGCAACTGCAGCCCGTCACTATCGGCGAGCCGGTAATCGGCGATCAGCCATTCCGAGTCATGGAGCGCCGCATCGGCGATCAGCCCCTCGGGCGTCGCGAACGAACGGACATCGAATCCCTGAGCCTGGAGCATCAGGTGCGTCGAACGCCGCACGCCGTCATCCTCCTCGACGAGAAGGATGCGCGGGCGCTCCGGTTGCGCCGTCTGGGGATCGAGGGTTGCCATCTGCATCTCCGCGGCGGAACCTGACGCAAAGCCGGAGGCAAGTCGTTACGTGATGGTCCTAGGAAAGCGATCGCTCGGGCTTCAATTGAAATCAGTAATTCTACTGCTGACCCGGCCGCCCCGCCCACGCCAGGGCGATGGGCACTCGGGCAGGTGGTCGCCGACACCGGCGCCTTCTAGCGCCCGTGCAGCCTCGCCAGCGCGATGCCGGCCAGGTTCTGGCCGCGTCCGATATGGCGTATCGTCAGGCGGCCGGCGGGGCGGGGCAGGGCGTGGAAGCGGTCCAGATGGGCGCGGCACGAGGCGGGGCAGCGGACGGTGCCATTGGCCTGGGCGATCACCGCGGCGGCGTCGCCGAGCAGCAGCGTGTCGGGCGCATTCCGGCGGACCGCCTCGGCCATCGCCTCGATCAGCGCCAGCCATTCGGCATCCATGCTGCTGCCCGCCCCCAGGCCGAGCCGAAGCGTCGGGATGCCGCAGGCGACGATCGCGATTTCCATGCCGCCCGGCATCGGGCGGCTGCCGCCATCGAAGAAGATCTTGAGCCGATCGGCCATCTATCGGCGAGTATCGGTGCCGCGGGCCCGGCCGATGCGATAAGGGCCACCTCGTGCAGCCAGCAGGTTGCCCTTCCAGCTGAGCTGAACGCGACCTTCGTTGACCAGCGCGTCCACTGCCGCATGAACCGCCGGCATCGCATTGCGCCACATGCTCTCGTCCTTGGCGCCTGTGGTGAGCGCCCGGGCAACCTCGCTGGGACAGATCGTCGCGTCTTCGGCGCGTGCGTCCAGCAGCGCCAGGGTGAGGATCCGCGCCCTGTCTCCGGCCGGCGCGCCATCGCTGCCGGCCGCTCCGGTCATTCCTCGTCGTCCTCCAGTCTCGCGGCAAAGGCGATCCGCAGCGCTTCCGAAAGGCTTCGCACCCCCAGCTTGGCCATCAGGTTCGCGCGATGCACCTCGACGGTGCGCGGGCTGATGCCCAGGTCGAACGCGATCGTCTTGTTGGGGTGGCCGCGCACCAGCCCGCGCAGCACATCGACCTCGCGGCCGGTGAGGACGGAAAGGCGGTTGCGCGCCTCATGCTCGCCCGATGTCGCCTCCCCGATCTGGTCGAGCCGTTCGAAGGCGCGGTCGATCGCGTCGAGCAGCTTCGCCTTTTCGAACGGCTTCTCGATGAAGTCGACCGCGCCACCCTTCATCGCCGCGACCGCGGTGGAGATGTCGCCATGGCCGGTCAGTACGATCACCGGCAGGTCGATCCCGCGCCGGTTCAGTTCGGCCTGGACCTCGAGCCCGCCCATCTGCGGCATGCGGACGTCGAGCAGGATGCAGCCCGGCTTCGCGGTCGAGGCGGCCTCCAGAAACGCCACGCCGTCCTCATAGCTCTCGACCTCGAAGCCCGACGTGCTGAGCATGAAGCTTGCCGATTTGCGGATCGTCTCCTCGTCGTCGACGATATGGATCAGGCGGTGCTCGGTCATTCCAGGTCCTCTGTTTTGGCACCCATGATGGTGAATTGAAAGATCGTCCCGCCGCCCATCCGCGGTTCGGCCCAGATCCGCCCGCCATGCGCCTCGATGATCGTGCGGCAGATCGACAGGCCAAGGCCCATGCCGTCCTCCTTGCCGGTGGCAAAGGCCTGGAACAACCTCTCGCCGACGCGCGGATCGATCCCCGACCCGGTATCGGATACCGAGACGCGGACCATGTTGTTGGCCGCGGGACGCGCCGCGATCACCAGTTCGCGCACCGGGCTGTCGGCCATCGCCTCCACCGCGTTGCGGATCAGGTTGACCAGCACCTGCTGGATCTGGATCCGGTCGACCAGCACCAGGCCGACACGGGTGTTGATGATGAAGTCCGCCGAGACGCCCCGCTCGCGCGCGCCGATCAACGCCAGGCGGCTGGCCTCGTCGATCATCCGCGGCAGGTCCTCGACATGCTTGTCGACCTCGCCGCGCGACACGAAGTCGCGCAGCCGGCGGACGATGCCGCCGGCGCGCAGCGCTTCGCGCGCCGATTCCTCGACGGCCTCGTGCAGCATCGCCTCCAGTTCGGGGCTGAGATGGTCGCGCTTCAACAGGTCGCGGCCGGCCTCGAGATAATTGGCGATCGCGGTCAGCGGCTGGTTGAGCTCATGCGCCAGGGTCGACGCCATCGTCCCCATGGCGGACAGGCGCGCGACATGGATCAGATCGGACTGGAGTTCCTCCAGCTTCAGCTCCGCGCGCTGGCGATCGGTCAGGTCGCGGATGAAGGCGGTGAAGATGCGATGCCCTTCGGTATCCGCCTCGCCCATCTGCAGTTCGATCGGGAATTCGGTGCCGTCGCGGCGCAATCCGCGCACGATCCTGCCCGCGCAGGCGAGCAGCTTCTCGCCGCTCACCGCATTGCCGTCCAGCATGATCCGGTCGGGCTGGGGGATCAGCATGCCGATGTTGCGGCCGAGCACCTCCGGCTCCGGATATCCGAACAGCGCGATCGCCGCGGCGGAGAAGGACAGGATCATGCCGCGTTCGTCGATGACGATCATCGCGTCGGGCACCGCGGCAAGGATCGACCGCAGATGGAGCGCGCTGCGCTCCAGCGCCCGTTCGCTCGCCTTGCGGTCGGTGATGTCGCTCATCGCCACGCCGAACCGGGGAAGCGATCCGAACGCCCCGGGCATGACGGTGATGCGGAAATCGGCCAGGAACTCGGTGCCGTCCTTGCGCAGCCGCCACGCCTCGTTTCTCAGCCGCCCGCGCTTCTCGGCGACCTGCATGTCGGTGCGAAGCTGGCCCGCCTCGCGCTCGCTGTCGGGATAGATCAGTTCGGCCGACTTGCCGACGATATCCGCCGCAAGCCAGCCGGTGGTCAGCTGGGCGCCGGCATTCCACGTCATCACGATTCCGGCATCGTCCAGCACGAACAGCGCGCGGTCCGCATCCCCCTCGACGAACAGGGTCAGCGCGGCATCGTCGTCGCTGGTCCGTTTTCTCATTGGATCTCGCGCTCATGGTCGCGGGCAAGCTGGCCCGGAAGGCGCTTGTGGCGGGTATGCGGCCGTTTTTCCAGTAAGGGTGTTTCCGGGACGGCTTTTCGTGCCCCGGCGAACGGGTTAGCGAAGGGCATGGCGCACCCTCCCCTCATCGCCGGTCTTGAACTGGGCGGCACCAAATGCGTGGCGCTGCTGGCGAGCGGGCCGGGCGATGTCCGCGACCGGCTGACGGTGCCGACGACCACGCCGGCCGAAACGCTGGCGGCGCTCGAGGCTGCGCTGGATCGCTGGTCGTTCGATGCGATCGGGGTCGCGAGCTTCGGTCCGCTCGAACTCGATCCGGATCATGCCGCCTATGGCGCGCTGACCGCCACCACCAAGCCGGGCTGGACCGGCGTCGACGTCTCGCGCCGCTTTGCCGATCGCTATGGCAAGCCGCTGGCGATCCAGACCGACGTCAACGGCGCCGCGCTGGCCGAGGCGCGATGGGGCGCGGCGCGCGGCATGTCGACCCATATCTATATCACCATCGGCACGGGCGTGGGGGTGGGGACCATCGTCGGCGGTCGTCCGGTCCAGGGCGTCGCGCATGCCGAGGCGGGGCATATGCGGATCCCCCGCCGCCGCGGCGACGGCTTTGCCGGCGCGTGCACGTTCCACCGGGATTGCGTCGAGGGTCTGATCTCCGGCCCCGCGCTGGCGGCGCGCTTCGGAATCACGGGAGAGGCGTTGCCGCAGGACGGGCCGGAATGGGACCTGTTCGTGCACGACCTCGTCGGGCTCCTTCATAACCTCGTCACCGGATTTGCCCCGCAACGCATCTCGATCGGAGGAGGAGTCATCGCTTCGCGCCAGCATCTGTTCCCCCGCATCCGCAAGGCGCTGGACGAAAGCATCGCCGGTTACGGTGCGTTCGGCGGGCTCGGAATCGCGGTCGGTCCGCCCGGATTGGGCGATATGGCGGGACCGATGGGTGCGATCGCGATGGGATTGTCCGCACTGGACCGCTGATCGGCGAACAGCCTTCGGCCCAGCACGAACCGGAAGAACAGCGGCGACAGGCCCAGCGCCACGAAGGCGAGCAGCAGCGGCCAGGACAGGATGTCGCCGGGATCCGAGAGCTCGCCCAGTTCGGTGCCGATCGCGACGTGCAGCAGCGTGGCGGGGACCAGCCCGACAAAGCTGACCGGCGCGAACACCGCCAGCCGCATCCGCGTCAGCCCCATGGTCAGGTTGACGACGAAGAAGGGGATGATCGCCGCCAGCCGCAGCGACAGGAGATACAGCGCCCCGTGGCGGTTGAACCCGCGATCGATCCGGTCGAACTGCGCCCCGAAGCGCGCACGCACCCAGTCGCGCAGCAGGTATCGCGCCAGCAGGAAGGCGATCGAATCGCCCAGCACGACCCCCAGCAGCACCAGCGGCGCGCCCAGGGCCAGGCCGAAGATCGCGCCGCCGGCGATGCCCAGCGTCGCCAGCGACCCCGGGATGCACAGCGCCAGCGCGCTCGCCAGAAGCAGGACGAAGCCCAGCGCGAAGGGCAGCGGATCGGCGCGATAGCTGGCGATCAGCGCGGCATGGTTCGACTTGAGCGTGTCGAACGACACCAGCTTGTGCAGGCCAAGGGCGAAAACCGCGCCCGCGACGGTCGCGGCGGCCAGCAGGATCCAGATCTTCCGCGTCATCTCGGTGGCCATTAACGGCGGATCATGACGATTTGCCAGCGCGATCGCGCTGGTCCGTCGCGCGCGATCAGATCACGTCCATGTCGACGCGGTAATGGTGCCAGGCAAGGATCGCCGCCGCACCGCGATAGGGTCGCCAGGGCTCGGCCAGGTCGCGGGTCAGCTTCTCGCTGGGCCGCGCCTCCTGGCCCAGGATCCTGCCGACCTCGATCTGCACCGCCAGGTCGCCGGCGGGCCAGATGTCGGGCCGCCCTTCCGCGAACAGCAGGTAGATTTCGGCGGACCAGCGGCCGATGCCCTTGATCCGGGTCAGCGCGGCGATCGCGTCCTCGTCGTCCGCGGGCAGCGCGTCGAAATCCAGTCGCCTGCTCGACACTTCCTCCGCCAGGCTGTGCGCATAGGCTGCCTTTTGTCGCGACAGGCCCAGGGCGCGCAGTTCCTCGGGCGTTGCCGCGGCGATCCCGGCGGGGTCCTCCAGGCTGCCGAACGCCGCTTCCATCCGCACCCAGATCGACTGCGCCGCCGCCACGCTCACCTGCTGGCCGATGATCGTGCGCAACAGGGTGGCATGGCCGCGATCGCGGATCCGCGGCTCGGGATAGCCGGCGCGTTCGATCGCGCGGGCAAAGGCGGGTTCGCGCGCGGCGAGCGCGTCCAGCCCGCTTCGGATCGCATCCTTGCTCAGTCCCATCGGGCGTCCGCCTTGAATTGAAGCCGGATCGGCGGCATGGGACCGGTCGAACAGGAGAAGACCATGCCGAAGCTTATCGTCGTGACCCGGGAAGGTGAAGAGCGCGAAGTCACGGGGGAATCGGGGCTTTCGGTAATGGAAGTGATCCGCGACAACGGCTTCGACGAGTTGCTGGCCCTGTGCGGCGGCTGCTGCTCCTGCGCCACCTGTCACGTCCATGTCGATCCGGAATTTGCGGCCAAACTGCCGCCGATGAGCGAGGACGAGAACGACCTGCTCGACAGTTCGTCGGAGCGCGACGATCGCTCGCGTCTCTCGTGCCAGATCCCGTTCGGCCCCGACCTCGACGGGCTGCGCGTGACGATCGCCGCCGAGGATTGATCGGGAGCGCGCGTGTCGGCCCACGGTGCACGCGCTTCGATAGCCCGAACGGTCAACGGGCGCGCCTAACCCACGCCCCGTTCGCCCTGAGCTCGTCGAAGGGCGCTGCGCGACCCTCAGCGAACCTCCCCCTCCCGCGAGCGGGAGGAGAGCAGGTCTGCGTCAGCGCAAAACTACTTTCTTTGTGCCTTCGTGTCTTTGTGCGAGCAAAGCCCGCCTTCAACCTGACGCCACGGGTCAGGTAGGCATGCAGACCGAAATCCGGGCTTGGACAAGCTCAGCCCGAGCGGGGAGGGCGGTCGCCAGGGCAGCGCCCTCGCACCACCCCCGCGCCCATCGATCGCCGGCAGTCCGACCCTCCGCCCTCAGCGGGCGTTGAGGCGCAGGACCGCGGTTGGCGCTTCCTTGCTGATCGGCGTCACGTTCCACTGGATCACGCGCTTGCCGCCGGCGGTCTTCGAACCGTCCTCGTTGTTCTGGCTGACGATCTCGGCGTCGGTGGTCAGCGTGAAGGTGCCGCTGGCCTTGCTCTCGCGGCTGCCGGTCATCTCGCCGCCCACATTTTCCTGCTTGGCGAAACCGGGCGCCTTGACGCGGATCGTGTCCTTGCCGCGCAGTTCGATCGCGATCCAGGGCAGGACCATCGCCGCATCCTGGTTGAACGGATAGACGAAATTGTGCGTCAGCGTGCCCGAGATCGAATAGTCCACGACGAACTTGTTGTCGCCGAGATACTGGACGCTGTTATAGCCCGGCTCCTTGGCCAGCTGGGTCGCGATCTCGCGCAGCTGGGCATCGCGCTTCGCCTTCTTCTCGGCGGTCTCCTGCGCCTTCTCGGCCGGACTTTCCTGGGGTGCATCGCCGGGCTTGACGTCGTCGTCGGTGCTATCGGCGTCGGCGGCGTCCTTGACCGTATCGCCCTCGGCCATCCCGCCCAGGCCGTCGCTCATGCCTTCCAGGTCGATGGCAAGCACCTCGCCCTTGTAGGTGAAGGTGAAGCTGCGGTCCTTGCCAATCGTCAGCGTCGAGACGAACTGCCCCGGCGTGAACAGGCAGCCGGTGAGGATCAGCGGCGCGGCGATCAGCAGCGCGAGATTCCGGATCCAGTGCATCATCGCTCAAAGTCCCTTTATGTAAGTGTCAGCCGCGCGTGGTGATCGCGTACAGCCCGATCGCGGTCGCGTTGGAGACGTTCAGGCTCTCGACCTTGGAACTGATCGGCAGCTTCGCCAGCAGGTCGCAATGCGCCTCGGTATTCTGGCGCATGCCTTCGCCTTCGGCACCGAGCACCAGCGCGATCCGCTCGCTGCCCATCGTCTCGGCAAGCGTCTTGTCGGCATGGCCGGTCAGGCCGATCCGCCAGAAGCCGGCCTCGGCAATCTCCTCCAGCGCGCGGGCCAGGTTCACCACCCGCACCCAGGGCACGGTTTCCAGCGTGCCCGAGGCGGATCGCGCAAGGCTGCCCGATTCGGGCGGCGAGTGCCGGTCCTGGGTGACGATGCCCAGCGCATCGAATGCCGCCGCCGATCGCAGGATCGCGCCGACATTGTGCGGGTCGGTGACCTGGTCGAGCACGAGCAACGGGCGCTGGTCGCCCTCGCCCTGCGCCAGCAGGTCGGCCAGCCAGATGTCCTCCAGCGGATCGACCTCGATCACCAGCCCCTGGTGCGGCGCATCGTTGGGGACGAGCCGGCCCAGGTCGGCGGCATTGGCATAGGTCACCGGGATGTCGGCCGGCAGCACGATCTCGCCCAGCGCCTCGTGGGTGCCCCAGATCTTGCGCACCCTGCGCTCGGGATTGTCGAGCGCGGCATAGACCGCATGCCGGCCGTAGAAGCGCGGCCGGTTGCTGGGGGCCTGGCTCGGGCGATGTCCGCGGCGTGCCATTATTTCGGTGTCTCCGTCTTGGGTTCGGTGGGGATCGGCTGGCGCGGCAGCGGCGCATCCGAATTGGCTGCATTCCACAGGAACGCCGCCAGGATCGTCGCGCCCTGCTGCATGTCGCCGGCCTTCAGGTGATCATAGGTGTCGATGCTCGTGTGGTGCAGGCGGCTGCCATAGTCCAGCGGGTCCTGAATAAACTGGAAGGCAGGCACGCCGACCGCGCTGAAGAACAGATGGTCGGTGCCGCCCACCTTGCGGTTGGCCACCATCGTCGCGTCCATCGATGCGAAGGGGGCGAACCATTGCTTGAAGATCGGCACCGCGGCGGTGTTGCCTTCGGCATTGATGCCGCGCACCCGGCCGGAGCCATTGTCGAGGTTGAAATAGGCGACCAGCTTCGCATGGTCCGGCAATGGCTTGATCGGCCAGTCGAGGTCCCAGCCGATGAAGCGCGCCAGGCCGGTGCGCGGCGGATTGGGCGTCGGCCGGGTGGCGATGTGGCGCTCGACATAATCGAGCGATCCGAGCAGGCCCTGCTCCTCGCCGTTCCACAGCGCGAAACGGATCGTGCGCTTTGGCTTGGGCATCTTCGACAGGATGCGCGCCGCTTCGATGACCATCGCCACGCCTGCAGCATTGTCGACCGCGCCGTCGCCCGCCGCCCAGCTGTCGAGATGCGCACCGGCCATGACATAGGCGCCCGACCGGTCGCTTCCCGCGATGTCGGCGATGACATTGTACGCCTTCACGTCGCTGTCGTCATAGCGGGTGTCGGACTGGATCTCGAGCACCGGCGCGTCGCCCGCCGCGGCCAGCCGCGCCAGCCGGCGATAATCTTCCGCTGCGATCTCGACGCCGGGCAGGCTGGGCGTGTCGCCCCGGGCAAAGCGATAGGCGCTGCCGTGCAGCAGCTTGCCGTCGCGCACCGACTGGGTCGCCGTGGCGACCGCGCCCTCGGCCTTCAGGAACGCGTCGAGCTGGCGGGGGAAGTCGAGCTTCGCAAGCTCGCGGCGCGTGCCGTCGGGGTCGTAGCGCTCGGGCCGGAACGTGTCGAAGGCCTGCAACTCTTCCTCGGTCCAGCGGCGAAAGGCGGGCGTGCGCGGCTCGCTGCCTTCGCCCGGCGCGCTCAGCAGGACGATGCGGCCCTTCAGCTTGCCGTGCCATGCGGCGAAATCGTCCGCGCTGCGGATCGGCGCGACGATCACCGGGGCGGTCAGCGTGCCCTGGGTGGCCGGCGTCCACGCGATCGGGATCGCGGTCAGCTGGATCGGTCGCGGGCTGACCATGCGCACGCTGGCGCGCTCGACCCACCAGCCGCGGCCGAAATCGAACCCTTCCTTGTGGACATTGGTCAGGCCCAGCGCGCGGAACTGGTCCTGGGTCCAGGCCTCGGCCTGGCGCATGCCGGGCGAGTTGGTCAGCCGCGATCCGATCCGGTCGGTCAGGTGCGCGGCAAAGCGCATCACTTCCGACTTCTGCGTGCCCTCGGCGATGATCCGGTCGATCGGGCCGTTGGCGGCTGGAGCGGCCGCAGGCGCAGGCGCCGGAGCGGGCGTGGTCTGCGCCGATAGCGGCGCGGCGGCGACCAGCGACAGGGCGACGGCAAGGGAGAAGGCATGGGGTGTCGGCGCGCGCATGGTGCCTCTTTTCTCGGAGATTGGATGAAAGTGACGCTATGCGGCGCGAATGCTGCGCGCAAGGCGTTGACAGGTCGGGTTCGGATCGGCAATGGACCCGCTCCCCGAGCGGGCCTGCCTACGGACAGGTGGCCGAGTGGTTAAAGGCAGCAGACTGTAAATCTGCCCGGGTTTCCCGTACGCTGGTTCGAATCCAGCCCTGTCCACCACGCAAGCCCGCTCGGGAAGTTCTTCGCAAGACGCTGAACTTCCCGCCATTTCCCCCCATTCTATTGGCGTCTGTCCGGTTTCGCACCGGTTTGTCGTCTTTCTTCCCGATGCGAGATCATGGGAGGCGGACAATGCGAATGATGAGCGTGGCGGGCGTCGCGGTGGCGCTGATGCTGGCGGGATGTGGCGGTGGCGGCGGCAATGATGCTGCGGCGGGCGGCGCGGCGGAACAGGGCGAAACGGCCGCGGCCGAAGCTGCCGGAATCGATCCGTGCAGCCTGATCAGCGCGCAGGAGATGAGCGCGATCACTACTGACACGGTCAAGCGCACCAGCCGCGACGGCCAGGTCTGCACCTATCACAGCGATCCCGATGACGGGGTGCAGCTGACCGTGATGGCCAGCGGCGGCGCCAAGCAGATGCAGGTCGTCCACCGCACCGCCGAGGTGCTGGGCGGCATGGGCGCATCGGTCGCGGACAAGGGCGGCGCGGGCGCCGACGTCGCGGTGCTGACGAAGAAGGACAAGACCGCCGTGCCGAAACTGGGCGACGAGGCGGCCTGGGGCATGAACACCACCCTGTCGGTCCGCAAGGGCGACGCCTTTGTCGAGGTCGTGCCCCCGCTGATGCACGATCCCGCCAGCCATTCGGGCTATCCGCTGGTCGGGAAGGACGAAAAGCGCGCCATCGCCCAGAAGGTCGCGGAGAGGGTGCTGGCGAAGCTGCCGTGAGGGGCGCGGGAAACCGTGCCTGCCTTCATCCCCGTTCGGGCTGAGCCTGTCGAAGCCCGCCTGCCCACGCGAGATTCGGCCCGTGGGGACAGGTGCCCTTCGACAAGCTCAGGGCGAACGGGTGTGAGTGGGACAGGCGCGCTTGCCCCCCCCCCCGCACCCTCCCGCGAGCGTTGGTGTGTGCGGCGCGCAAACCCACCCACCGGATCACGCCCGCCGAATCCAGGCCGCCGCCGCCTCCCGCGCGGGATCGCGGCCCGCGGCGATGTCGGCGGCGCTGCGCAGGACCCGCACGTCGGGCTCGATCCCCGCATCGGGCGGCAGGCCGGGCGGAAAATAGCCGATCAGCGGCAGGTCGAACTCGATCCCGCTGGCCGGCAGCCGGACGAAGAAGAAGCAGCCGCCGTTGATGCCGCGCCGGTTGCCGCCGCTGGTCTCGCCGAACAGCCGCACCAGCCCCGTGCGCCTGGCCTTCTGCGCGAACTGGAAGGTCGCCGAACTGTTGACCGGACCGATCAGCGCCGCCACCGGCACGGTGATGCGTGGCCCGACGGGCGCGATCACGTCCTCGCCGCGATCGCCGACCAGCTGGAGAAACCCGTTGCCGACCGGCCGGGCACCGACGCCCAGGCTGTGGAAGCTGTGATCCCAGGTGTCGAGATGGGGCCGGATCGCCTCGGGCGTGCGGGTAAATCGGACGAGCCGCCGTTCGCGCGGATCGACGATCGGCTGGTCGCTCAGCCGGGCGAGCAGCGCGTCGCCGCAATCCAGCCCCCCCTCGTTCGCCCGAAGATCCACGATCAGGCCGCGCGCCCCGCCAAGCGTGCCGAGCCGTTCGTCCAGCCAAGCGCGCCAGTCCCATGCGCTGTCGTACAATGCCCAGTCCGGCATGGTCAGCACGGCGATGCCGTCGGCGCCCATCGACCAGGTCCAGGCCGGACGATCGCCGCGCTCGGCGGGAATCGCCATTCGCGCCTGCCGCTGGGCGAGGCCGATCGCCGGTGCCGCAACCGTCCGCTCGCGCCCGTCGGGCATCCGCACGTCGAGCCGATGCACGCCGTCCCGCGGCGCCCCGAACACCAGGCCGTGGAACACGTCGAAATATTCGATCCGGTCGCTGCCCGACACGCCGAGCAGCGCGATCCGCTTGGCATCATTATGCCCGTCCGCCCGGGCATAGCCGATCAGCGCCTCCAGCATCCGGCCGGCGGGCAGGCCGTTGACCGTCACGACCTCGCTGCCAGCGGGCAGGTCGGCTGCGGACGCGTCGGTCACGATCATCCGCCCGCCGATCCACTCGAACCGGAAGGGCAGCCGCGTCGGCCGGTCGAACAGCGTCCGCGCCGCCGCGTCGGACTGGTTGAAGAAGTTGCAATAGCTGTGGCCGCAACGGATCGTGGCGAGGAAGCGCGAGAGCGCCAGATAGCGCGCCTCGATCGAGCGCGCGGCGAGGAAGACCTGCTCCAGCCGGTCGATCCGCTCCGCCACCTCGCGCGGCGACGCATAGCGATAGAGGCCCGGATGCAGCGCCAGCGCCTGGCGGAGGATGGCGATGTCGTCGCGCAGGTCGCCGGCCGTGACGGCAGTGGCCGCGGGGGCGGCGGCGGGCAGGGCTGCCCAGGCGGTCATGGCGGCCATGGCGTGTCGTCGGTTCATGGCGCTGCGCTTGCCGCGACCGCCCGGGCGGCGCGCCTCAAATTCACGCGTCGGGCGATGATTCCGCTTCTGAGGCGCGGCGATAGGCGCTCGGGCTCATGCCATATTCGGCACGGAAGGCGCGGTTGAAGCTCGCCTTGGACGCGAAGCCCGCATCGAACGCCAGTTCGAGCAGGTCGCGGCGATCGCCGGCCTTCAACGCCTCGGCCACGGTCGCGCTGCGCAGCTGGTTGACAAAGGCGGAGAAGCCCAGGCCCAGCCCCTCGTTCAGGGCGCGCGAGAGATAGCTGCTGTTGGTGCCCAGATGCCGCGCCAGCCGCGCCAGCGTCAGTTCCGGGTCCGACGCCCAGCCCGCGGCGCGGGTCTGCTCGGCCCATTGTTCGCCCAGCGCGCGCCAGTCGCGCAGCGGCACGGGCTCGGGCTCGGCCGGGGCCTCCGCCAGCCGCGGAAAGGGCAGCGCGGCATGGCGCCAGCCCTCGATCGCCAGATACAGCGCGAAGCCCGCGATCGCGAGATGAAGCCCCATCAGCCGGAGATAGCCCAGCGGCTGGATCGCATCGTACAGCGCATAGCCCGCCCAGACCGGCACCAGCACGAGGGTCGCGCCGATCGACCGGCTGAGCCAGCGCGAGGCGAAGCGGCCATCGTCGCTGCGCTGCTCTGCCAGGCGGACGCGGTAGCGGGCGAGGAGCCGAAGCCCGGCGGCGCCGTACAGCACCAGTCCGATCACGGTGCCCAGATTAGTGACGATGCCATAGGGCGGCAATGCGACAGATGCCCAATCCGACTTGAGCGGCAGCGGCAACAGGAAGCCGGCGGTCAGGAACAGCAATTGTGCCATCGCTGGGACCAGATGGCGCCAGCCCCGCCGCGGCCAGCTGCCCTCGATCAGCGCATGGCCATAGAGCCAGAGCAGCGGGCCGACCGCGAGGGTGATGGCAAAGGGTGCGAAGGTCAGCCACTGCCACCGGTCGTAAAAGCCGGCGAAACCGATCGCCCAGGGGGTGACGATCCCGGCCAGCACCACCAGCAAGGCGGCCAGCGTGCGATTGGCGGTGCGGTTGGCGATCGGCCGGGTCAAGGCGATGGCGATCGCCAGCAACTGGGCGATCGCCATGCTGAACACTGCCGTGCGCCACCCGAACACCAGACCGTCCAACCCCCTTCCTTGCCCGCCGCAGGGTTCGGGGACCGGGGGCGGGCGGCCCGTCCGAAGACGGGCCGCCCCTGTTCGTCAGCGTGCGGTGCGCGCGGCGGGCGCTGTCTGGGGGGCAGGCTGGCCCGCAGCCGGTGCGGGGACCGGGGCACCCTGGGGCGCAGCCGGTGCCGTGCCCGGGGCCGGCGGCGGGACGACACCCGGGGCGGGCGCGCCCGGCGCGCCAGGCGCCGGCGGGACATCGGTGCCGGGTGCCGGCGGCGGCGGGGGCGGCGGGCAGGCGCCGGGACCACCTGGGCCACCGGGGCCACCGGGGCCACCAGGACCGTCGGGGCCGGGACCCTTCGGACCGCCAGGACCGCCAGGACCGCCGGGGCCGCGCGGGCCCGGCCCGATCGCCTCGACCTGCCCGTTCGGGCCGACCAGATAGGATGCGCGCAGCTGGCCATCGTCATAGCGGCCCTGCACCTGCACGTCGTTGCCGACCGCCACGCGCGCGCTGCCCTCGCGGCCCAGGTCGACCATCGTCCGGCCGCTGCCGTCGGCGATCACGGCGCGGTCGCCATAGAGTTCGGCGATCCGCCCCTTGACCGTCACGATGCCGCTGCTGTCGGCCAGCTTGGCGATCGGCGTCGCATTGGTCGGCGCCATCTCGATCGAGGGGCGGGTCAACGATGCGGCGCCGGCACCGCCTGCCGCGCCGGCGGCCAGCAGCATTGCGGCGGCGGCGATGCGTGCGCCCTTGGACATATTGGTGAGTCGTTCGTTCAGCCGGGACATTGTCATACTCCTTGGGTTGATGATGCTGTTCTAGCGAGTCGCACCCACGGCACGCTGAACCCGGCGGTTCAGATTCGGTTTAGGTGGGAAAGGTAGCGACGGCCCATGCGGATCCTGCTCGTTGAAGATGATGCCGATCTCGGCCAGTCGATCGCCAAGGCGCTGCGCGGCGAGAACTTCGCCGTCGACCTGGCGACCAACGGTGTCGATGCCGCGCATCTGGGCGACACCGAAAGCTATGACGCCGCCGTGCTCGACCTGGGCCTGCCCCAGATGGACGGGCTGTCGGTGCTGAAGGCATGGCGCGATGCCGATCGGCCGCTGCCGGTGCTGATCCTGACCGCGCGCGATGCCTGGTCCGACAAGGTTGCGGGGTTCAAGGCGGGCGCCGACGATTTCCTGACCAAGCCGTTCCGGGTCGAGGAACTGGTGATGCGGCTGCGCGCGATCGTCCGCCGCTCGGCCGGCCATGCCGCGACCCGGATCGACTGCGGCCCGCTGTCCTTCGACAGCCAGAGCGGCCAGTTCGAGCTGGACGGCTTCCCGCTGCGCCTGACCGCGCTGGAATGGCGCGTCCTGTCCGCGCTGATCCTGGCGAAGGAGATGGTGATCGAGCGGCTGGCGCTGCTCGAGCGCGTCTATGAAGGCGATGCCGATACCGACTCGAACAGCCTCGAGGTGATCGTCGGCCGATTGCGCAAGAAGATCGGCGCCAGCCTGATCGAGACGGTGCGCGGTCGCGGCTACCGGCTGACCGCGGGCGAGGCGGCATGCGGCTGATGCCGGGATCGATCCGCGGGCGGATGCTCGCGCTGTCGGCGGTGGCGACGCTCGTCGCGCTGCTCGTCGCCGGTTTCCTGATCGCCGCGGTGCTGGGGCGGGTGGTGACCCAGGGCGTCGACCGGCGTCTCGACGCCCAGATCGCGCTGCTCGCGACCGCGGTCGGCGACGATGGCAGCATCGACCGCACCCGGCTTGACGGGCTTCGCGGTGCGCTGGAGGCGGGGCCCGGCTGGCGCTGGCAGATCGTGACGCCCGATCGCACCCTGGGCTCGGCCGATTTCCCGGCATTGGAGCTCGGCCCGCCGGGACCGCATGGCGAACGCGGGGATCGCGGCGGCCCGCCGCGCCCGCGCGAGGGCAGCGAGGCGGACGGCACCCCGGTCCATGCCCGCCAGGTGACGCTGTCGACACCCGCCGGCGCCGTGACGCTCAGCGCGTCCGCACCCAATTCGGTGATCCAGCGCCCGATCCGCGAGGCCGCGGTGCCGCTGCTCGGCCTGCTCGCGCTCCTGTCGCTGCTGCTCGCGGCGGCGGCGCTGGTCCAGATCCGCTATGGCCTGCGCCCGCTGCGCGCGCTGCGCGATGCGGTCGCCGATATCCGCGCCGGGCGCATGCGTGCGGTGCCCGAGGATCAGCCCGCCGAATTGCAGCCGCTGGCCCAGGAACTCAACGCGCTGGGCCGCGATAACCAGGCCGCGCTCGAAACCGCACGGGCCTCCGCCGCAAATCTGGCTCACGCACTGAAGACGCCGGTCGCCACGCTGGCGATCGAGCTGCGCGATCACCCGGAACATGCCCGTCAGGTCGAGCGGATCGACGCGACGATCCGCCACCATCTGTCGCGCGCGCGCGAACGCGTCACCGATCGCCACGCGCGCGTCCTGGTCGCGCCGGCGGTGGCCGATCTGGCACGAACCGTGTCGCGACTGAACGCCGGTCCGCCGGTCGACATCGCAACGACGGTCGCGCCGAGCCTGGCGGTCGCGGTCGATCCGGCCGATTTCGACGAGATCGTCGGCAACCTCCTCGAAAATGCGGTGCGCCATGCCGAGGGGAAGGTGGCGGTCACCGCCGCGCGAATCGGTGCCGAGGTGTCGATCGCCGTCACCGATGACGGCCCCGGCATCGCGCCCGACCAGATGGCGCGCGCGATCCAGCCCGGGGTTCGGCTGGACGAGCGCGGCGAGGGGCATGGCTTCGGCCTGGCGATCGCACGCGAATTGTCGGAACTGTATCGCGGCGGGCTGACGCTTGCCCGCGCCGAGGGCGGCGGACTGATGGCGACGGTCCGGCTGCCGATCGCGGCGGAGCGCGACGAATAGGCTTCGGCACGGCGCTGGCGCCTGTCGGTTCACCGATGTGAAGGAACCCCGTCCCCTCGTTCCGCGTATCCTTGCGAGTGCGTAACGAGGAAGAGGGACCTATGCTCAATTTGCGGAACGTCGTGCTGGGAGGCCTTGGCGCGGCGGCAGTTTTTCTCGCGCTGCCCGCCCAGGCGCAGACCGTGTTCACCGGCGCGGGCGAGGAGTCCGAGCTTGATTGCGACGGCGGCGCGGTCAGCGTCGAGGGTGCCAGCAACACGCTGACCATCACCGGCGACTGCACCCGTCTGACCGTCAGCGGCGCCAGCAACCGGATCACCGTCGAACTGGCCGCGGCATCCTCGATCCGGGTCGAAGGCGCGGGGAACCAGATCCGCTGGCGCGCGCCGGGCACCGCAAAGCCGCGCACCTCGATCGTCGGCGCGGGCAACCGCATCTCGCAACTGCGCTGATCGGCGCCGGGCAAGGGGGCAGGGCATCGCCGCCCCCTTGCCCGTCGCGCTCAACTCAGCGACAGGTCGACCGGCGCGACGCCATAATAGTTGGACACGCGGTCGGCATAGGCCTGGTTGAATTCGGGCGGATTGTTCGCCCAGCTCGGCCCGCCTTCCAGCAGGCGGCGGTCGATCGTCACGACATAGCGATCGGTCGCGGGGTCGTAGGACAGCATCTCGAACGGCAGCGGGTAATAGCTCTTGCCCATGCCCAGGAACCCGCCCAGCCGCAGCACGGCATAGGTCGCCCCGCCGGTGCGCTTGTTGATCATGAAGCTGTACACCGACCCCAGGGAGTCGCCGTCCCGCGTCGCCACCTTGGTCCCGTCGATCTTGTTCGATGCGATCAGCAGATTGGGCAGATCGGCCGCGGGCACTGCAGCTGCGGTATCGCTGGTGTCGGAAATGGCGTCGCTCATGATCGTTGATCCTGGTTCGATGGCATGGACGGGACGCGTTCGCCGAACGCAACTCTCGTCATCCAGGGATAGACGCCGGAACGGTGCCGATGTTCCGCGTGGCGCATGGTGGTGAGTGACTGGACACCCGCACGACCACTCGTCACCCCGGCTGGCTTCCCTTTGTGCCTTCGTGTCTTTGTGTGCTCCCCAGGCCCGGCTTCCACATGCGGTCACTTCAGGAAGTCTCACACGAAGACACGAAGGCCTGAAAAGCTGGCGGTGTTTCGACACCAATCCCCGGACTTGCCCGTCACCCCGGCTGAAATGCCGGGGTCCACCGTGCAGCACATCCCGGACGCGAGGCTTCGAACGCATGCGCCGCCGCGGGGCAGCCGACGCGCGCACCATCGGCTCCGGGATGGAGGATGGGTGGACCCCGGCATTTCAGCCCGGGTGACGGGGGTGGTGGGGCGGACCGTATGATACCAATTGGATGTCCCGGCGCCACCCCGCTTGTGCCTCGGCGGCGCGCCCGTCACAGTCGCAATCATGGTGGATGGACACGATCGACGCGCCTTCCTGCTCGGCGCGGCAGGCGCGGCGCTGCTGCCCATGGTCGCGCGGGCTACCGCGCAGGACCTGGACGTCCCCTATGTCCCGACCCCGCCCGAGGTGGTCGCCGGCATGCTCGACCTCGCCGAGCTGAAGGCGGGCGAGCGGCTGGTCGACCTGGGGTCGGGCGACGGCCGCATCCCGATCGCGGCCGCCCGGCGCGGCGCGACCGCGCTCGGCGTCGAGATCGATCACCGGCTGGTGACGCGCGCGCGCAGCCTGGCGCAGATCGCCGATCAGTCCGCCCGCGCCCGCTTCCTGCGCGCCGACCTGTTCACCGTGTCGCTACGCGATGCCGATGTCGTGACGCTGTATCTGCTGCCCGATGTGAACGAGAAGCTGAAGCCCAAGCTTCTGAACGAACTGCGTCCCGGCGCGCGCGTCGTCAGCCACGCCTTCGACATGGGCGACTGGCCGCCCGACGTCGCGCGTTCGATCGCCGAGCGCCAGGTCTATCTGTGGACCATCCCCGCGACCGCCGGCGGCGACTGGCGCCTGACCCGCGCCGACGGGACCGTGTCGCGTCTGACGATCGAACAACGCTACAGCGCGATCACCGGCACCCTAGACGACCGCCCCTTCCGCGACGCGCGGCTGCACGGCGTCGAGATCGGCTTCACCATCGATGGTACGCGCTATGATGGCGTTTTAGAATACCACCTAATCCGATCGAATTCCGCGGTGCAATGGCATGCCGACCGACTCTAGTAAGCAAGCGGGATAGGCAGTTGCGTGTCATCGGCGCAGCGAAGCTCGCTGACTAATATTTCGTGTGCGTTTGAATCTGAGCGGGACGTCGAGTTGGCGGGATGCCATGTTTGGAAATTGAATTTCTTCGCGAGATATTGTCGTTGCGATTTTACGAGGGTCGTGCACAAAATCTGCAAGATGCTTTGGATGGAAAAAATGAGCCAATCTGCGACCTTGAGTCTCCACACCATCGATTACCCATTCGAAACCTTGGCGCAGAGAGCGGGCGCGAAGCCGCCGAAGTTAATTCTCGATCCCGATTTCCAGCGGAAGTATAAGTGGGACAAAGATGGGTGGGGTAGGGCTTCGAAATTTATCGAATCGTGCTTGATGAGGATACCGCTACCCTCATGCTATTTCGCCGAAAACGATAATAGAGCTCACTTGGTAATCGATGGAGTTCAGCGAATTACGACGATCATAAAATTTATGAATGACGAATTCGCTCTGGAAGGAATGACAGTTTTCCCGGATCTAGAAGGAAAGCGGTTTTCTCAACTAGGTGCTCTTGCTGCCGATTTTGAATCAACAACGATTCGTTGTGTGGTTCTTAGAAATGAGAATCCTCGAGAGTTAATAGCTGAAATATTCTCTAGACTTAATAAGGGGGCGGTTGAGCTTTCTGACCAAGAAATAAGGCACGCTCTATTTGCTGGTCCGTTTGATGACTTGCTTATCGAGTTATCCGATAACTCCATTATTGCTAATTTTAAAGTTGGCAAGAAGGGTAAATCAGATAAAAATTCTCGGGAGTCGGAAGAGCTGGTACTAAGATATTTTGCATTTCGGGAAACTGGTGGTGATTATAGCGATAATCTTACTAAGTTTCTTGATAGATTTATGGAGCAATCTTTACAGTTTGACGATAATCGTATCGAAGAATTAAGAGATGAGTTCATAAGAAGTGTTAGTGCCTGTTCGATCATATTTGATCAAGATGAAATATTCACTGATATAAGTAGCAATCGGCGTCGGCAGGGGGTGGTGTACTACGATCTGCTTATGGGTTCTCTCGGGAATATTCCGCAAGAAACTCTTATTAGTCGTCGAGATGAAATTCGTGATGCTTTTAGAAAGTTATGTGCATCAGAAGAGTTTACTCGCTTAACGGCCGGTGGCCTGCAACGTAAAACCTCAATCGCAAGACGTAATCGTCTGTGGGCTGAGAAGTTGGAGGCTGCGCTCTCATGATTTCGTTAGAATTGTTAGATGGCTACCTAGGCCAATTGAGTGGCCTTAACCAAGTGGTGCAGCAGTCACATAGCCGATCGATAGCTGATCCTCCTGATATGCTTTTCTACGAGAATCAGAATATTTTTGTTAAGTCATATTTGGTAAGCGCCTGCTCAATGCTAGAGGCGTTCATCCAAGATCTGGCTACGGCGTATATCGATGAGATACAAGAGCGTGTAAATTCTGCAAACCTACCCCATAATTTAATGTCTTGGATTACCGATCATGAGAAAGCGAAAATGGAATTCAAGGCTGTCCACGCTAATAAGAGTAGAAAAGATATTTCCGATCTAATTTCTCCGAACTACTGGAAGACTATTAAAGCGTTTGAAAGGGTTGGGATAAGATTAGAAGGATCGGGCGTAGATAACTTTAAAGATATAATAGTTATGAGGGTGGAGAAAAGAAACTTGATAGTTCACCATAATGACGACGCTCTTGACTTGAGCTTTTCAGATATTTCCGACACTATAATACAATTTAGCAATTATATTGTGTGCTTATTCAATGCGGTTTGCGCTGATCCGTTTAGATCCGCTGCATGAAGCGTAACAGCTGGTAATGCGACAGCAACTTGTCTGCGTACTGCAAATGTGTGCTGTGGTTTCAAAATTCAGATATCCCCCAGCCCCTCCTGTTCCACATTATCGCGCCCCATCCCGACGAACTGATCGCGGAGCCACGACGCCGCCGGCCCCGGCGGCGTATCGCGGCGCCAGATCGCGGCGAAGCGATAGGTGCCGCCGACATGGTCGGGCATGGCCAGCCGCACCAGCGTGCCCGCGACCAGGTCCGCCTCGATCATCGGCAGCGGCATGTTGCCCCATCCGATCCCCTCGCGCAGCAGCGCGTGCTTGGCGCCCAGGTCGGCGAGCCGCCAGGTCTTGTGGCTCATCACCGAATAGTCGCGCCCCTCGGTGAAGCGCGACCGGTCGGTCAGCACGATCTGGGTGAAACCCCGGCCGGCGCCCGGCGGGATCGCCGTCATCCGCCCCAGCGGGTGATCCGGCGCGGCGACCGGCACCATCGTCACCGATCCCGCCGCCATCGACTCGAGCCCCTCCACCCCGGCGGACAGCGGGCCGGACAGGCCGACCGCTGCGGTGCGGTCGAGCACCATCGCCGTCACCGCGCCCAGCGCCTCGGCATGAAGGCGCAACGACACCGTCGGGAATTCGCGCGAAAAGGCACGCAGCACCCGGCCCAGCCGCTCGGTCGGCAGCATCACGTCCACCGCCAGATCGACCTCCGCCTCCAGCCCCTGGAGCAGCCCGCGCGCCGTCGCCCTCAGCCCATCGATCCCCTCGCTCACCGATCGCGCCTCGCTCAGCACCGCGCGCCCGGCATCGGTCAGCCGCGGCTTGCGGGTGCCCTCGCGCTCGAACAGCGTCAGGCCCAGCTGCGCCTCCAGATTGGCAATCCCGTAGCTGACCACCGACACCGCCCGGTTCAGCCTGCGCGCCGCGGCGGCGAAGCTGCCCTCGTCGACGATCGCCAGGAAGAGGTGCAACTGGTCCAGGGTAGGGGTGCCGGGATCGCTCACTATTCAACTTTCTCGAACAAGATGGACGATTTTATCTCTCTGATCGAAACGATCGGCAAGACCTAGATGAGTTCTCGAGACGGCGACCCCGCCGCGCATTTCGGGAGACTTCAGATGATCGAACTTCGTCCCTTCGACAGCCTCGGCGGCGCCAATCATGGCTGGCTCGACGCCAAGCATCATTTCTCGTTCGCCGACTATTATGATCCGGCCCGGATGAACTGGGGCAATCTGCGCGTCTGGAACGACGACACCATCGCACCGGGCACCGGTTTTCCCCCGCACCCGCACCGCGACATGGAGATCATCACCTATGTCCGCGAAGGCGCGATCACCCATCAGGACAGCCTGGGCAATAGCGGCCGGACCGAGGCGGGCGACGTCCAGGTGATGTCGGCGGGCACCGGCGTGCGCCATTCGGAATATAATCGCGAGGATGTGACGACCCGCATCTTCCAGATCTGGATCGTGCCGACCCGCACCGGCGACGCGCCGCAATGGGGCGCCAAGCCCTTCCCCAGGGGCGAGCGCTCGGGCCAGTTCGTCACGCTCGCCTCGGGCTATGCCGAGGATGGCGACGCCCTGCCGATCCGCACCGACGCCCGGATCGTCGCCGCCACGCTGAAGGCCGGCGAGACCGCGACCTACAAGATCGGCAAGGATCGCAAGGCCTATCTGGTCCCGGCGACCGGCAGCATCCGGATCGACGACGTCCAGGCCAATGCCCGCGACGGCGTGGCGATCAGCGACCTCGACGTGCTGAGCGTCACCGCGATCGAGGACAGCGAGATCGTGATGGTCGACGCGGCCTGACACGCAAGCGATACCGCGCCGTCACCGGCGGCGCGGTATCCGCATCTTACAGGGACAGGCACGATGATCAGCTTTCGCGACCGCGGCGCCCGCGGCATGCACCGCGGCGCCTTTGTCGACGCATGGCACAGCTTCTCGTTCGGCGACTATGAAGATCCGCGCCATATGGGCTTTCGCGACCTGCGCGTGCTGAACGAGGACCGCGTCGTCCCCGGCGCCGGCTTTGCCGAACATGGCCATGAGGACATGGAGATCGTCACCCTCGTCCTGAAAGGGGCGATCGCCCACCGCGACAGCATGGGCAATGTCGTCACGCTGAACGCCGGCGACGTCCAGCGGATGAGCGCCGGCACCGGCATCCGTCACAGCGAGATGAACCCCAGCCCGGACGAGCGCGCCCATGCGCTGCAGATCTGGATCCTCCCGGCCGAGCCCGGCGTCACGCCCTCCTACGAACAGCGCCGCTTCGCGCCCGAGGAGGGCCGCAACGCCTTCGTCCTGATCGCCAGCCCCGATGGCCGCGACGGATCGCTGCGCCTCAACCAGGATGCGCGGATGGAGATGCTGCGCCTCGACGAGGGCCGCAGCATCGCCCGCCAACTCGACTCGGCGCGCGGCTATTGGGTGCAGGTGATCGGCGGGATCATCGGGCTGAACGGCACCGAGATGCGCGAAGGCGACGGCGCCGCGCTGACCGGGGAGACGATGCTCGAACTGGAGGCGGACACCGAGGCGGAACTGCTGCTGATCGACCTGCGCTGATTACCCGTAACCTCGTCACCCATACCCCCCGTCACCCCGGCCGGAGTGCCGGGGTCCACCCTTCCTCCATCCCGGACCCGCAATGGCGCGCTCCGACCGCCCGGCGCGACCCGGTGGCGCAAGAATCTCACCTCCGGGCTGTGCCGTCCGGTGGCCCCCGGCGCTGCGGCCGGGGTGAAGGGGGGAGGCACCGCCTCCTGCGCGCTCCGCCTCAGTTGCGCGCCGGGTATATCCCGCGGGTGGCGATGCAATAGATCATCGACAGATAGGGCTGCTGATTGGCATGCGCCGAGGTCATTCCGGGAGGCGCGCCTGTCGGTTGCACCATGCCGGGTGCGAATGTGGCGGCATTGGTGAGCGGCGGGGTATTGAACGCGGATCCCGGAGCATCCGCGCCGGCGAACCGCGACAATTGATCGCCGAATTGCGGGACGCTGTGCATGTTGGCGGTGCCGGTCGTGTCGATCTTGGCAGTTGCCGTGTGCGTATGGGCGGGGAGCTCTTCGAGCGTGAGCACCACCGTGGTTTCGCCGGCCGTGTCGCCGGTCTGATAGGGCGTCAGGCCGGGGCCGGATCCCTGGCCGACCAGTGCTGCACCCTGAAGATTGGGCAGGGCGAAGGTCTCGATGCCGTCGCCGCCGTACCGCGTGCCGAGGACGGCATAGAGCGCACCGTTCTGGCTGATCTGCACCAGGCGCCCGTCGCACGGCGTCCACCCGAACGGTACGAATGCGAAGGCGAAGGCGCGGATTTCGCCGATAAATGGGTCCATGATGCTTGCCTCCCGGTCAGTTCCGCGACGGGTAGATACCCGACAGCGCGATGATGAAGCTGATGGCGGCGATCGGCATCCGGTTCTCGTGCGCTTCGCCGCCGCCGCTCTGTGTCAGGCTGTCCGCCGCCAGCACCGCTTCGACCTGGTTTCCGACATTGGGCGGCAGATAGAAGACGCCGTTGTTCGCCGGTGCCGCGGGGACCAGTTGCGCGGGCTGGGACGAGGTTGCGGAGGTCACCGTGGCGGAGGCGCTGTGCGTGTGCGCAGGAATCTCCTGCGTGGTCAGCGTGACGCTTTCGGTGCCGCCCTGGTCGCCGATTGATCTTGGGGACAGTCCGGGGCCCTGTCCCTGGCTGATCGGAATCCGCCCGCGGAGGTCGGGCAGGCCGAAGGTCGTGATGCCGTCGCCCCCATAGACGACGCCCAGCAGCGCATAGAGCGCGCTGTTTTGCGCGATCGAAAGCAGCGAGCCGTCGCATAAATGCCAGTCGCGCGGAGCGAAGTCACCGGCGAAGGGACGGATTTCGCCCAGGAAAGGAGCGCTCATGTCGATATCCCTGCAGGAGGCGGTGAATGTCTGCGCTCAGTTGCGCGCCGGAAAGATGCCGGTCAGCGCGATGCAATAGCAAAGCGTCGTGAAGGGCTGCATGTTGTTGTGCGATTGCGTACCGCCGGTGATCCCGATCGTCGTGGCTGCCATCGACTGGGGGAACCCGGGCGCGCCATAGGCGGCAGCCGGCTGTCCGCCGGAGCGGCTTCCCGCGAAATAATTGCCGCCGGGCAGGGCGGTGTCCCCGGTGTCCTGCGTGACCGTCCACAGGTGGTTGTGGCTCGGCATCTGTGGCAAGATCAGGACGACGTTCTCGACCCCCGACTCCTGGCCGACCACATAGGTGCCGCCATTCCCGGTCCCGCTGCCGACGAGCGCACGGCCGCGCATGTCGGGCAGGGCGAAGGTCGTCGTCCCGTTCCCGCCATAGATGCTGCCGATCAACGAGAAGAGGGGGTAATTCTGCTGGGTGGGCACGATCTGCCCCATGCAGAAGGCCCATCCCTTGGGCGCGAAATTATAGGGGAACAGGCGGATTTCGCCGATGAACTGCTGGGACATATGCGATTCCGGTCAGAGGAACGGGGTGCGGCGCGCGCTGTGCGCATCGCGAGCGGGGCGAAGTCGGTCGGGCCGGGTCGTACGGGACGGATAGGCGGTTCGATCGATCGAGGCCGGCCGTCGGCGCGATGGCACGGGGCGTCAGTTGCGCGACGGAAAGATGCCCTGCGCGGCGATGCAATAGGTCATCGACAGATAGGGCTGCTGGTTGTCATGCGCCAGGTCGCTGCCGGTACCCATGACCATTCCCGGTGCGAAGGTGTCCGGGTTCTCGAGCGGTGGCGTGTTGAATGCCGAACCTGGCCCGGTTGGCGTCGCGAAGCGCGACAACTGGTCGCCGAGCTGCGGCACGGTATGCATGTTGGCGATTCCGGTCGAGTTGACCCGTATCACCGCGGGGTGCGTATGCGCCGGCAACTGGTCGGTCGTGAGCTGGACACTTGTCTCTCCGACCACGTCGGCGAGCGCATAGGGGCTCAGGCCGGGGCCGGTTCCCTGACCGGTCAGCGCCAGACCCTGAAGATTCGGGACGGCGAAGGTCGTCGTCCCGTTTCCGCCATAGGTGATGCCGATGATGGCGAATAGCGGGCTATACTGGCTGACCGATAGCAGGCGTCCATCGCAGGGGATCCAGCCGCGGGGCGGGAAGCTGAACGCGATGGCGCGGATTTCGCCGATGAATGGATCCATGGTCGTTCCTTCGCGTGTCAGTTGCGCGACGGGTAGACACCCGACAACGCGATGATGAAGTTGATGGCGGTCATCGGCATGCGGTTCTCGTGCGGCTGGCTTCCGCCGGCGGGCAACAGGCTGTCGGGGGCCAGGACCGCATCGACCTGGGTTCCGACATTGACCGGCAGGTAGAGCAGATTGTTGTTGGTCGGCGCCGCCGGCACATTGTCGCCGGGCTGGGGCGAGGTGGCGGCGGCAGCGCTGACGACGACCGTATGGCTGTGGCCGGGCATTTGCGGCGTGGTCAGCGTAACGCTTTCGGTTCCGAACACCTGGCCGACCGTACGGGGGCTGAGGCCCGGCCCCGTGCCCTGCCCGATGGCAAGGCGTCCGCGCAGATCGGGCAGCCCGAAGGTGGTCTGCCCGTCCCCGCCGTAAATGGTGCCCAGCAAGGTATATAGGGCATCATATTGGGCGATCTGGAGCAGCGTGCCGTCGCAGAAATGCCAGTCGCGCGGAGCGAAGGTGCCGGCAAAAGGCCGGATTTCGCCCATGAAGGGATTGCTCATTGTCGATATCCTCGCGGATGCGGTGGATGCGGGCGCTTAATTGCGCGACGGAAATATGCCCTGGAGCGCGATGCAGTAGGTCATCACGAGCGACGGCTGCATGTTGTTGTGCGGCTGGGACCCGCCGGCCAGGCCGATGATCGCGGGCGCCATCGGAACCGGGGTCGTGAGCGCTCCGAAGGCGGCGGCCGGCTGGCCGCCGGCGCGGCTTCCTGCAAAATAATTGCCGGCGGGCGCGGCGGTGTCGCCCGCAGCGCGCGTGACCTGCCACCCGTGGGTGTGACCCGGCATCTGGGACTGGGTCAGGGAGATGGTTTCGGTCCCCGCTACCTGGCCCGGCATATAGGTCAGGTCGTCGCGGGTTCCCGTCGCGACCAGCGCCCGGCCGCGCATGTCGGGCAGGGCGAAGGTCGTGCTGCCGTTCCCGCCATAAGTGGTGCCGAGCAGGGAAAACAGGGCGGCATTCTGCTGGATCGCAAGGAGCTGGCCGAAACAATAAGCCCAGGTTCGCGGTGCGAAAGTATAGGGAAACAGGCGAATCTCGCCGACAAACTGCTGGCTCATAGGCCCTCCCCCGAACAGCGCACGACGCCGTGGTGGCGCAGCGGGCAGTCCGGCTAGGGCTAGAGCAAGGCCTTGGCCCCCGATAGCCCCGATTCCGTCGGAAATGGGTGTATGCTGCACACGCGAAGCCAACCGTGACGGCGTGCTGCGCGCCGCCGCTTCCGCGTCAGCTCCGTGCCGGAAAAACCCCCTGGGTTGCGATGCAATACATCATCGAAAGATAGGGCTGCTGGTTCGAATGGGAGTCGCTCCCGCCGGTCGGCTGCACCATGGTCGGGGCGAACGTCGCCGGGTTGTTCAGCGGCGGGTTGTTATAGGCCGACCCGATCCCGCCCGACGGGGCGAAGCGCGACAGCTGGTCGCCGGTGACGGGTACATTGTGCATGTTCGCCGTTCCCGACTGGTTGACCTTCGCATCGGTCAGGTGGGTGTGGCTCGGCAATTGGTCGGAATTCAGCGTGACTGCGACGGTGCCGAAGATATCGCCGATCGAATAGTCGGTCAGGCCTGGCCCGGCGCCCTGGCCGATGGTCGCCGAACCGCGCAGGTCGGGGACGGCGAACATCGTCGTTCCGTTTCCGCCATAGGTGAGGCCGATGACCGAATACAGGATGCTGTACACCGAGATCGAGAGCATGCGCCCGTCGCAGGGGATCCAGCCGGCCGGCGGATAGCTGAAGGCGACGACCCGGATCTCGCCGATGAATGGAGCCACGATTGAACTTCCCTTCGCTCGTCAGTTGCGCTGCGGAAAAATGCCGGCGGCCGAGATGATGTAGGTGATGGCCGTGCCGGGCATGCGGTTCTCGTGCGGCTGGCTGTTGCCGGCTGCGGTCAGACAGTCCCCGGCAAGGGGGGCATCCACTTGCGAGCCGATGTTCGGCGGCAGATAGAAGACGCCGCCATTGACGGGTGCTGCGGGCACCTGGTTGGCGGGTTGGGGCGATTCGGCCGCGTCGCCGGAGACCACGACCGCGTGCGTGTGCCCCGGAATCTGCGCCTGGGTCAGCGTCACGCTTTCGCTACCGCCCATCTGGCTGAGGAAGCGGTTGGTCAGGCCCCGCCCCTGGCCGACGCCCACCGGCAGCCGGCCGCGAAGGTCAGGCAGGCCGAATGTCGTCTGCCCATCGCCGCCGAAGGTCGTTCCCAGCAGCGTGAACAGCGCCTGATTGTCGGCGATGCTGATGATCGATCCGTCGCACAAGCGCCAGTTGCGCGGGGCATAGGTGCCCGCAAACGGTCTGATCTCGCCCAGATAGGGATCGCTCATATCGATATCCTCGCAGAATGCGGCCGCGCGGCGCTCAGTTGCGTGACGGGAAAAGCCCCTGCAGCGCGATGCAATAGGCAAGCGCGGTGTAGGGCTGCATATTCTCATGGGGCAGGGAGCCGCCGCCGATGCCGATCGTGGTCGGCGCCAGCATGACCGGCGTGGTCTGCGCGCCATAGGCCGCGGCCGGCTGTCCGCCCGCCCGGCTTGCCGCGAAATAATTGCCGGTGGGCGCAGTCGTGTCGCCCGCATCCCGCGTCACCTGCCACAAATGGGTGTGCGACGGCATCTGCGACGGGATCAGCGTCACGGTTTCGCTGCCGGCCTGCTGACCCCAGGCATAGCTGCCCAGGGGCCCGGTACCCATGCCGACCACGGTACGTCCGCGCATGTCGGGCAGGGCGAAAGTCGTGGTGCCGTTGCCGCCATAGGTCGTGCCTAGCAACGCGAACAGCACCTGGTTCTGCTGTATCGTCAGGATCTGGCCCGAACAATAGGCCCAGGTCTTGGGAGCGAACGAATATGGAAACAGGCGGATCTCGCCCACATATTGCTGGCTCATATGCCCTCCCCCAGAGCAGCGATCATCGCTTCATCGTCCGGTCTGAACGCGGACGACGAGAGGGCTAACCGATGGGGCGGGGGGCCGATAGCCCCGATTCCGTCGATTATGGGTGTATCTCCCGGCGGCCATGGCGCGGTCTCACCGTAGCGACCCGCGCAGCGTCGGTTGCGGTGCACCCGTCAACTGCGCTGCGGGAAAAGGCCCTGCGTCGCGATGCAATAGACCATCGCGAGAAAGGGCTGCCGGTTCTCATGCGCCTCGCCCGCGCCGGTCGGCTGGATCATATCGGGCAGGAAGGTGTCGGGGTCGACCAGGGGCGGATCGTTGAAGGCCGAGCCCGGAGCGGCTGCGCCAGCAAAGCGGGACAGATGATCCCCCGCGGCAGGCACGCCGTGCATGTTGGTGGTCCCGCTCCGCTCGACCCTGGCAACCGCCGGGTGGTTATGCGCGGCAAGCTGATCCAGCGTCAGTGTCACGGCGATCTCGCCGGCGCTCTCGTTCAGCGCATAGCGGGTCAGGCCGCGTCCCTGGCCCTGGCCCGCCACGGCAGCGCCCTGAAGGTCGGGGACGGCGAAGGTCGTCGTCCCGTTGCCGCCATAGGTGCTGCCGATCACGTCGAACAGCCGGCGATATTGCACGACGGAGTGGACGGTGCCGTCACAGCGTAGCCAGCCGAGCGGCGCAAAGGGGAAGCTGATGGCGCGGACTTCGCCGATGAACGGATTCATGGTGGTTCCCTCGCGTCAGTTGCGTGACGGGTAGATGCCCGTCAGCGCGATGATGAAGTTCAGGGCGGTGATCGGCATGCGGTTCTCGTGCGCCTGGCGCCCGCCCGTCGGCACGATGCTGTCCGCGGCCAGCACCGCGTCGATCTGAATGCCGGCACCGGGCGCCAGGTAGAACAGGGCCTCGTTCGCCGGTGCTCCGGGAACATGTTGCCCGGGCTGGGGCGACCTGCCGGCATCGGCCGAGACGATGACGCCGTGGCTGTGCGCGGCGACCTGTTGCGCGGTCAGCGTCACGTTCTCGGTGCCCCCCGTTTCGGCGAGCGGGCGGTTGGTCAGTCCGGTGCCGCGGCCCTGGCCGATCGGAATGCGACTGCGCAGGTCGGGCACGCCGAACGTGGCCCGACCATCCCCGCCATAGGACGTGCCCAGCAGCGTGTGGAGCAGCTCATACTCGGCAATCTCCAGCAGGGATCCGTCGCAGAAATGCCAGTTCCGGGGGGCGTAATTGCCGGCAAAGGGCCGGATCTCGCCGATGAAGGGATTGCTCATGTCGATATCCTCGCAAATGCGGTGGATGCGTGGGCTCAGTTGCGCTGCGGATCGGCGCCCTGGAGCGCGATGCAATAGGCCAGCGCGAGATAGGGCTGCATGTTCGTGTGCGGCCGCGATTCCCCACCGGGCCCGATCGTCGTCGCCGCCATCAGGACCGGGTTCGTGAGTGCAGCGGCATAGGCGGCGGCTGGCTGCGCGTTCGATCGGCCTCCGGCGAAGTAATTCGACGCAGGCGATGCCTTGTCGCCCGTATCACGCGTCACCTGCCACAGGTGGCTGTGCGACGGTATCTGGTCCTGGACCAGCGTGACGCTCTCCAGGCCCCCCTGCTGCCCGATCAAATAGGTCGCGCCGCGACCGGTCCCCGAATGGATCAGCGCGCGACCACGCATGTCGGGCAGGGCAAAATTGGTGATTCCGTCCCCACCATAGGTCGTGCCGATCAGCGCGAACAATCGCTGGTTCTGCGACCTGTTGAGCAACTGGCCCGCGCAATAGGCCCATGTGCTCGGCGCGAAATCGAAGGAAAACAGGCGGATCTCGCCAAGAAATTGCCGGCTCATATGCTCTCCCCGGACAGCAACGGCCGCAAGCGGCCGGACATGAGTCTCGGGGCGCGGCAGGCTAGGGCTAGGGCATGGATCGGTTGGCCGATAGCCGCGATCCAGTCGAGAATGGTGGTTTGTTGCGACTGCGAAACGACTGATTTGCGGGGGCGGTTCGCGCGGCCGGAAACGATTCCAGCGGGTTGGCGGCAAAGTCGGCGCTGCGCGCCGGACGGCACGGCCGTCGTTCGTCCGGACGATGCGGTCCCATCGTCCGGACGAACCGGGATTGATCTGGCTGGCTGGGCTCAGCCCGTGAAGACGGCATCCACCAGCTGGCGGAACGCGTCCGCCCGGTGGCTGATCGCGTGCTTGGCGTCGGGGTCCATCTCGCCGAATGTCTGCTCGCCGTCCAGCGGCAGGAACATCGGGTCATAGCCGAAGCCGCGCTCGCCGCGCGGCGGCCAGACGAGCGTGCCGTCGACCCGCCCCTCGAACCATTCGACATGGCCGTCGGGCCAGGCGAGCGCCAGCGCGCAGACGAAGTGCGCGCTGCGCGACGTGCCCTCGGGCAGCGCCGCCAGCTTGTCCTCGACCCGGCGCATCGCCAGGTCGAAGTCGCGCGCCGCGCCGCCCGCGACCGGATCGACGCCCGGCAGCCCCGGATCGGCCATGCCCCAGCGCGCCGAGAAGATGCCGGGCGCATCGCCCAGCGCCTCGACGCACAGCCCGCTGTCGTCGGCCAGCGCGGGCAGGCCCGACAGGTCGGCCGCCTGCAACGCCTTCAGTTCGGCATTGGCGACGAAGGTCGTGCCGGTCTCCTCGGGCTCGGGCAGGTCGAGCTCGGCGGCCGAGACCGGCTCGATGCCATAGGGGCCGAGCAACTCGCGGATCTCGCGCACCTTGCCTTCATTGTGGCTGGCGATCACCAGCTTGCCGGGGGCAAGCTGGCGGATCGCCTGGCGCGGTGCCGCGCGTTCCTGGTCGCTCTCGTCGATCATCATCCAACCGCCTTCAACTGAGCGGCGAAGATATCCTTCGCGCCGATCCGCGCAAGCCGCAGCAGGCGAAGCAGCGCTTCCTCGTCATAGCAGGCGCCCTCGGCGGTCGCCTGGACCTCGGCCATCTTGCCGTCGGACAGCAGCACGAAATTGCCGTCGGCGTCCGCCGCGCTGTCCTCGTCATAGTCCAGGTCGAGCACCGGCGTGCCCTGGTAGATGCCGCAGCTGACCGCCGCGACCTGCTGCCGGATCGGATCCCTGGTCAGCTGGCCGCCAGCGATCAGTTTGTTCACCGCCAGCCGCAGCGCGACCCACGCGCCCGAGATCGCGGCGGTACGGGTGCCGCCGTCCGCCTGGATCACGTCGCAGTCGAGCGTGATCTGGCGTTCGCCCAGCGCCTTGAGGTCGGTGACCGAGCGCAGCGACCGGCCGATCAGCCGCTGGATCTCCTGGGTGCGGCCCGACTGCTTGCCCTTGGCCGCCTCGCGGCTGCCGCGGGTGTGGGTGGCGCGGGGCAGCATGCCATATTCCGCCGTCACCCAGCCTTCGCCCTTGCCGCGCAGGAACGGCGGCACGCGCTCCTCGATGCTGGCGGTCACCAGCACGCGGGTGTCGCCGAAGCCGATCAGCACCGACCCTTCCGCATGGCGGGTGAAGTTGGGCTCGATCGAGATCGTTCGCATCTGGTCGGGGGCGCGGCCGGAAGGGCGCATGTGCTTCAGTCTCCTGCAAGGTTCGACGCGGCACCTAAGCGTTTGTCGGGGGCGGCGCCAGCCCGCAGCTTGCCCGACGGCAACCAGAGCCGGCCTCGGGGGTTGGGCGATTCAAGGGAGAATGACGATGCGGTGGATGATCCTGGGCGTGGCGGCGCTGGCACTGGCGGGCTGCGTCCCCCGCAGCGACCGGCCGGTCGCGATCGAGGGCGATTCGGTGACCTATGCGACCGGGCCCTGTTTCGGCGCCTGCCCGGTCTATTCGGTGACGCTGCGCCCCGACGGCAGCGGCGTGTTCACCGGCAAGCGCTTCACCAGGGTCGAGGGCGAACGCCCCTTCAGGACGACGCCGGCCGCCTATCAGGCATTCCTCGCCCGGCTCCAGCCCTATCGCCCGGAAAGCGGTGTCCGGCGCTACGAACGGGGCAGCGCGGGGTGCGAGCAGCCGGTCACCGACATGCCCAGCGTCGACATCAGCTGGACGCGGATGATCGGCGACAGCCAGCAGCTCTATTATTATTTCGGCTGCAATCTGGAGAAGAACCGGGCAATGGCCGACGCACTGGGCAACGCGCCCGAGGCGATTCCCGAGCTGGAAGCGCTGATCGGCGAGCGGCCCTGATCGACGATTCGCCGGGGGACGAATGCGAGGATTTCGAACGGCGGCACTTGCCGCGCTGATTCTGCTGTTGTCAGGGTGCGGCGACGACGTGCCCGCCAAGCGTGGGCGCCAGCGGCCGATGCCGGGCGGTGTCGCGACCGGCGCGCCGTCGCCTGTCTCCCTGCCGACGTCGCTCGCATCGCCGGCGCCGGCGGGGCCCCGGTTCGATCCGAGCTCGATCGAAATCGGCTATGGCCCGTGCGAGGGCCAGTGCCCGGTATTCACCATCACCCTGTTCGCCGATGGCCGCGGCATCTTCGACGGCAAGGGTGCCGGGCCGTTCACCGACATGGACACGACGACGCTGGTCGGGTCGCGCACCTTCAAGGTGTCGCCCCAGACCTATCGCGAGGTGGTCGCGGCGCTGGAACCGGTGCGCCCGTCGGGCCGGCGGATGATCGTCGAGAACGAGCCCGGCGAATGCGCGGACCATATTCCCGACGGCGCCTCCCGCTCGATCGCCTGGGCGGGCGAGGCGGGCCGGTCGGATGCGCTGCACTGGGCGACCGGCTGCGTCGAACCGCGCTATGCGCCGATCCAGCGCTCGATCAACTCGGCGCTGGCGAAGCTGCCGGTGATCGAGTGGATCGGCCTCACGCGCCGCAGCAGCGCGATCGAATAGCCCCGGACCCGGCCCCGAACCCGGCGATGCCGCACGCAAGCCCGTTGAGGCAGCGCCGGATGCGTCCTACATCGCTGGCATGAACAGCCCGCCGATCCACGAACTGACCGACCGCGCGCGGGGCGTGTTCCGCATCCTCGTCGAATCCTATCTCGACAGCGGTGCGCCGGTCGGTTCGCGCACCATCTCCAGGATTTCCGGCCTCAACCTGTCGCCAGCGTCGATCCGCAACGTCATGCAGGATCTCGAGGAACTGGGCCTGCTCGCCGCGCCGCACACCAGCGCCGGGCGGATGCCGACCGAGATCGGCCTGCGCCTGTTCGTCGACGGGATGATGCAGGCGAACGAGCCCTCGGCGGAGGAACGCGCCGCGATCGAGGCGCGCGCGGGCGAGGGCGGCCCGATCGAGGAGGCGCTGGCCAATACCGCTTCCGCATTGTCGGGCCTTTCGGCCTGCGCCGGCATGGTGCTGGTGCCCAAGCGGGAGCCGGTGGTGCGCCAGTTCGGCTTCGCCCCGCTGGGCGGCGACCGCGCGCTGGCGGTGCTGGTCGGCACCGACGGGTCGATCGAGAACCGCGTCGTCGACCTGCCCGCGGGGATGGACCCCGCCTCGCTGCAACAGGCCGCCAATTATCTCAGCGCGACCCTGTCGGGCCTGACGCTTGGCGAGGCGCGCGCGCGGATCGATCGCGAGATCCGCGCCGAACGCGCCGCGCTGGACAGTGCGGCCCGCACCCTGGTGGAGCGCGGCCTGGCGCTGTGGAGCGAGGATAGCGGCCACCGCCCGGTGCTGATCGTTCGCGGCCAGGCGCGGCTGATCGACACGGCGGCGGCCGAGGATCTCGACCGCGTCCGCCAGCTGCTCGACGAGCTGGAGGGCAAGGAGGAGATTGCCCGGCTGCTCGACAGCGCGCGCGACGGCGAGGCGACGCGAATCTTCATCGGATCGGAAAACAAGCTGTTTGCGTTGTCCGGGTCGTCGGTCATCGCGAAACCGGTCCGCGCGCTCGACGGGCGGGTGGTCGGGGTGGTCGGCGTGATCGGCCCGACGCGGTTGAACTATGCGCGTGTCGTGCCCATGGTGGATTTCACGGCTGCGACGATGGCGCGCCTCTTGGGGTAAAGTGACAGGACGATATGGCGAAAGACGAGACGATGGACACTGCCGAAGCGAATGCGAACGAGAGCGAGACGCTGCGCGACGAGACTGCCGCGGAAGCGCCCGAAGTCGCCGAGCATGACCGGCTGACCACGCTGGAGGCCGACCTTGCCGAGGCGAAGGCAGCGGTCCTTTATGCCCAGGCCGAAACCCAGAATGTCCGCCGCCGCGCCGAGCGCGAGGCAGCGGACGCACGCACCTATGCCGCCACCGCCTTTGCCCGCGACGTGCTGTCGGTCGCCGACAATCTGAGCCGCGCGCTGACCACTATCCCCGCCGAACTGCGCGAGGATGACAAGTTCAAGGGCCTGGTCGTGGGTCTCGAGGCAACCGGGCGCGAGATCGACTCGGTCTTCTCGCGCCATGGCATCACGAAGATCGTCGCGATGGGCGAAGCGCTCGACCCCAATCGGCACCAGGCGATGATGGAAATCCCCAGCGCGGACGCCGAACCCGGCACCGTCGTCCAGGAAATCCAGTCCGGCTACATGATCAAGGACCGCCTCCTGCGCCCCGCGCTGGTCGGCGTGGCCAAGAAGCCCGACTGAGCAAAGCGGGGCGGGCCCGCCCCCAACCGTCCCCCGGCCGCAGTGGCTGGAATGCCGGGGTGACGGGGAGGGTGCGGCTGTGTTGCACACCCAAACCTTGGTTTGCCTTTTCGGGGAGTGTCGGCGCACCTAGATCGCGGCTCTATCGGAAGGGCACGCCATGCACGGAACCACCACCCCCGCACTGTCCCGCGGCCTCGTGCTCGCGATGGCGGCGGCTGCCGGCGTCGGGGTCGCCAACATCTATTATAATCAGCCGATGCTGGCGGTGATGGAAGGCGAGCTTCCCGGCAGGCTGACCGCGTTCGTGCCGACCGTGACCCAGATCGGCTATGCCGCCGGACTGTTCCTGCTGGTGCCGCTGGGCGACCTGGTCGAGCGCAAGCGGCTGATCGTGGCGCAGTTCGTGCTGCTTGCGGTCTCGCTGGTGTTCGCGGGGATCGCCGGCGGCGCCTGGTCGCTGCTGGCGGCATCGCTGGGGATCGGCATCTTCGCGACGGTGGCGCAGCAGGTCGTTCCGCTGGCGGCGCATCTGGCGGTTCCCGAGCGGCGCGGCGCGGTGGTGGGGACGGTGATGGCCGGGTTGCTGGGCGGGATCCTGCTCAGCCGGACGGTCGCCGGGTTCGTCGCGACCCATGGCGGGTGGCGCGAGATGTTCCTGCTGGCCGCGCCGATCGCGCTGGCGATGGGCGGGTGGATGGCGCTGCGCCTGCCGCGCAGCCGGCCCGATGCGCGGATCGGCTATGGCGCGCTGCTCGCCTCGCTGGTCCATCTGTGGCGCGAGTTTCCCGCCCTTCGCCGCGCGGCGATCACCCAGGCGCTGTTGTTCGCGGGGTTCACCGCCTTCTGGACGGTGCTGGCGTTCCGGCTGCAGGAACCGCGCTTCGGCCTCGGGGCGGACATTGCCGGGCTGTTCGGGGTGGTCGGCGCGGTGGGCATTGCCGCGGCGCCGCTGGCCGGGCGCGTGGCGGACGCGCGCGGGCCGCAGCTGGTGATCGTGTCGGGCGCGGCGCTGGCCTTGCTGTCCTGGGCGATCTTCGGGCTGTGGACCTCGATCGCGGGCCTGGTGGCCGGGGTGATCCTGCTCGACTTCGCGATCCAGGGCGTGCTCGTGTCGAACCAGCATATCGTCTATGCGCTGCGGCCCGAGGCGCGCGCGCGGCTCAACACGCTGTTCATGGGCGCGATGTTCGTGGGCGGCGCGGCGGGATCGGCAGCGGCCACGGCGCTGTGGAGCGGCTGGGGCTGGACCGGGGTGGTCGCGTTCGGCGCCGCAGCTTCGGCACTGGCGACCGGCGTGCAGGCGATCGGGGTGGCAGCGCGCGGGCGGGGTTGAGCGGATCGACCCGGCAGGCGGATCGCCATAGCGAGTAGCGGCGATGTAGCATTGGTTGACACAAAGTCGCCGCTTTACCATCTGTCGCCGCGACATGGCATCCCGACAGACGCGCAACGTTTCGCTCACCCCCGAGCTCGACCAGTATATCGACGACCAGCTCGCCATCGGCGAATATGGCAATGCCAGCGAGGTCGTGCGCACCGCGATCAAGCTGCTGCGCGACGGCGGCACCCCTGCCGCCCCGGTCGATCCGACCGATCATGGCTGGCTGATCGGCACCAGCGCGTGCGCGCGGATCATCCGCAACATGGACTGGTCGCTCAATCCGCTGGGCCCGATCGGCCTCTGGTCGCCCGAGCTGAAGACGACCGTCAGCAACGTGGTCAACTCGCCGGTGCCCAAGGTGCTGATGTGGGGCCCCGACCATGTCATGATCTACAACGACAATTACAGCCTGATCGCCGGCGCCAATCATCCCGCCGCGCTGGGCGGGACGGTGCCGGGGATCTGGCCGGAGATCTGGGACTTCAACCGCAAGGTGCTGGAGGCCGGGTTCCGCGGCGAGACGATGTCCGCGCTGGAACAGACATTGGTCCTCAACCGCAACGGCACGCCCGAGGAGATGGTGTTCGACCTGTTCTACACCCCCGTCCATGAAGGCGGGAAGGTGGGCGGCGTGCTGTGCACCGTGGTCGACATCACCGAGCGGGTCGAGGTGCGCCGCCGCGCCGAGCATCGCGAATATGAGCTGCGCACGATCGCCGACGCGCTGCCGGTGCTGATCTCGTATATCGACAGCGACCTGACCTATCGCTTCGCCAACCGCTTCTACGAGAACTGGCTGGGCGTGCGGGCGGAGGACGTCGTCGGCCGCAGCGTGCGCGAGATCGTCGGCGAGGAGACCTTTGCCGAGCGCCGGCCGCTGATCGAGCGCGCGCTGAAGGGCGAGACGGTGATCGCCGACACCACCATGCCGCACCAGGACGGCGTCAAGCGCGCCTGCGAGGTCCATTACCTGCCGCGCGAGCAGGACGGCCGGGTGATCGGGTTCCATGTGCTGGTGTTCGATATCCAGGACCGCGTCGACCGCGAGGCCGACCTGGCGCGCCAGGTGCGCCACCGCACCCGCGCCGAGCAGCAGTTGCGCCAGCTCAACGAGACGCTGGAGGCGCGCGTGATCGAGGAGATCGCCGAGCGCCGCCATGCCGAGGCGGTGCTGATCCAGTCGCAGAAGATGGAGACGGTCGGCAAGCTGACCGGCGGCGTCGCGCACGATTTCAACAACCTGCTGCAGGTCGTCTCGGGCAATCTCCAGCTGCTGGCCAAGGACGTCGCCGGCAACGACCGTGCCGAGGCGCGGGTCGCCAATGCGCTGTCGGGCGTGTCGCGCGGCGCGAAGCTGGCGGCACAGTTGCTCGCCTTCGGCCGGCGCCAGGCGCTGGAGCCGCGAGTGGTCAACTCGACGCGGCTGGTGCGCGACATGGACGACATGCTGCGCCGCGCGATCGGCGAGGGGATCGAGGTCGAGACGATCGTCGCCGGCGGGCTGTGGAACAGCTTCATCGATCCGGCGCAGCTGGAAAATGCGCTGCTGAACCTGGCGATCAACGCGCGCGACGCGATGGAGGGCACCGGCAAGCTGACGATCGAGCTGGGCAATGCCAGCCTGGACGACGCCTATGCGCGGACCCATGCCGAGGTGACGCCGGGGCAATATGTCATGCTGGCGGTCAGCGACACCGGATCGGGCATGACGGCCGAGGTGCTGGAGAAGGTGTTCGAGCCGTTCTTCTCGACCAAGAGCGAGGGCAAGGGATCGGGCCTGGGGCTGTCGATGGTCTATGGCTTCGTCAAGCAGTCGGGCGGCCATGTGAAGATCTATTCGGAGCCGGGCGAAGGCACGACGGTCAAGCTGTACCTGCCGCGATCGACCGCGCCCGAGGATGTCGAGGTGATGGTCGATTCCGGCCCGATCGTCGGCGGGACCGAGACGGTGCTGGTCGTCGAGGACGACGACGAGGTCCGCGCGACCGCGATCGAGCTGCTGACCGACCTGGGCTACCGCGTGCTGAAGGCGGTCGACGCGACCAACGCGCTGAGCGTGATCGAGAGCGGCATTCCGATCGACATCATCTTCACCGACGTGGTGATGCCCGGCCGGCTGAAGAGCCCCGAGCTGGCGCGGATGGCGCGCGAGCGGCTGCCCCATGTCGCGGTGCTGTTCACCTCGGGCTATACCGAGAATTCGATCGTCCATGGCGGGCGGCTGGATCCCGGCGTCGAGCTGTTGTCCAAGCCCTATACGCGCGAGCAGCTGGCGCGGCGGCTGCGCCATGTGGTCGCCAACCAGCAGCAGCGCGGCGTCGCGGGCACGCGCCCGATCGAGGCGGCGCCGCCGATCCTGCCGGTCGAGGGCGTGCCCGCGCCCGTGCCGGCGACCCGCGTCGCCGCGCGACCGGTCGCACCGGCGACGGTTCTGCTGGTCGAGGATGACGACCTGATCCGGGCGAGCACGTCGGACATGCTGCAGGAGGCGGGCTATCTGGTGATCGACGCGGGCAGCGCCGAGGATGCGCTGGTCGCGCTGCAGACCACCGGGATCGACGTGCTGGTCAGCGACGTGAACCTGCCGAGCATGAACGGCCCCGAGCTGGCCGAGCGCGCGCGGGCGATCCGGCCGAGCATCGGGGTGGTCTTCGCCACCGGCGACCGCCACGCCCCGGCGGCGGGCGCGGTCGACGGCGCGGTGATCCTGGCCAAGCCCTATGACGGCGCGCAGCTGGGCCAGGCGGTAGCGCAGGTGTCGCCCCGCAGCCCGGCCCGCACCGCGAGGGCGGACGATGCCGAGGAGGCGCTGGCCGAGTGAGCTGCCGCAGGTGACGCATCGGGTCACGGGGTGGAAGCTGCCGCCGGCGGCGCGCGAGATGCTGCTCGGCCGCGTGCCACCGCGCTACGGCCGCGTGGTGGCCGATCATGTGACGCTGCGCTTCGACACCGGCGACGGCACGCCGATACCGGTCGAGACCGAGGGCGAGGTGATCGGCGTTGCGGACGATGGCGACGGCGTGCAGGCGCTGGTGGTGCGCATCGCCGGCACGACCGAGCGCGGCGACGGCAGCCATTTCCACATCACCTGGTCGCTGGGACCGGATCGCAAGGCGAAGGAAAGCAACGACGTGATCGCCGCGCGGGGATGGACGGCGATGGCGCCGGTGCGGATCGGGCTGATCCCGGCGCGGTGGGATCGGTAGGGGCGGCTTGAGGTTGCGGGATGCGCGGCCTCGACCGGGGCGGGTGGGCTGGTTAGGGTTGGGCTACGCAAAGGGGACCGATGACCATGACCGCCAGTTTCGACCGCCGCCAGTTGCTTGCCGGAATCGGCACCGCCGCCGTTGCTGCCGGCCTGCCCTCCGGTGCCGCCGCCTTCGTCGCGCCCGACAAGGACGCACGGCTCGATGCGCTGTTGATGCGGCAGTTCGAGGCGGGGCTGGTCGAGGATCCGACCGGGGCGACCAGCCTGGCGCTCGATACCGGCGCGCGTGCGGCGTTGCGCAGTCGCTTTCCCGACTGGAGCGCGGCCGGGCGGGCGGCGAAGGCGAAGCGGGTGGACCGGAACCTTGCCGAGCTGCGCGCGATCGGACGCTCGGGGCTCGGCGACCAGGCGGGGCTTGCCTGGGACTGTGCCGAGTTCGACCTGCTCGCGCGGCAGCGTCTGAATCGGTTCCGCTATCACACCGGCGGCTTCTGCCATCGGCCGGGGCCCTATGCCGTCACCCAGCTGGGCGGATTCTATACCGGGGTCGGCACCTTCCTGGACAGCCAGCATCCGGTGAAGACCCGCGCCGATGCCGATGCCTATATGGCGCGGCTGGCGGCGGTGCCGGCGCTGATCGATGCCGATACCGCGCTGGTGAAGAAGAATGCCGCGGCCGGGGTGATCGCGCCGCGCTTCATCCTGGACAAGGCGTTGCAGCAGCTGGCGCGGCTGCGCGACGGCGAGCCGGCGTCGAAGACTTTGGTCTCGTCGATCGCGCGGCGCAGCGGCGAGATCGGCCTGAGCGGCTATGGCGATCGCGCGGCGGCGATCTTCGCCGGGCCGATCCGCGCCGCGCTGACCCGGCAGATCGAGGCGCTGACCGCGCTGCTGCCGCGCGCCGGCGATGCGCCGGGCGTGTCGGGCCTGCCCGAGGGCGAGGCCTATTATGCCGCCGCGCTGGCGCAGCATACGACGACGACGATGACCGCGGACGAGATCCACCGGCTAGGGCTGGAGCAGGTCGCCGACCTGAATGCGCGGATGGATACGCTGCTGAAGGCGCAGGGCTATCGCGACGGGAGCATCCGCGACCGGCTGGCGGCGCTGGGCAATGCGCCGGGCCAGGCCTTCGCCAATACCGATGAGGGCCGCGCCGAGCTGCTCGCCTATCTCAACGGCCGGCTGGTCGCGGTGCGCGAGCGGCTGCCGCGGGTGTTCAGCCGCCTGCCCAAGGCGCCGTACGAGATCCGCCGGGTGCCGCCCGAGATCGAGATCGGCGCGCCGGGCGGGTCGGCCCAGGCGGGCACGCCCGACGGGTCGCGGCCGGGAATCTTCTTCATCAACCTGCGCGATACCGGCGAATGGCCGCGCTATACCCTGCCCACGCTCGCCTATCACGAGGGCGCGCCGGGGCACCTGTTCGAGGGCGCGCTGAAGTACGAGGATGCGGGGCTCCCGATTTACCGCCAGACCGCATCGGTGACGGCCTATGGCGAAGGCTGGGGCCTGTATGCCGAGCAGGTCGCCGACGAGCTGGGCATGTATGACGACGATCCGCTGGGCAAGATCGGCTATCTCGCCTCGTTCGCGTTCCGCGCGGCCCGGCTGGTGGTCGATACCGGCATGCACGCCAAGGGGTGGAGCCGCGACAAGGCAGTCGAGTATCTGGCGGCGACCTCGTCGAAGATCAGCGCGGCGCAGACCGAGATCGACCGCTATATCGTCTATCCGGGCCAGGCATGCGCCTACAAGATCGGGCAGATCGCGATCAGCCGGCTGCGCGACGAGGTGGCGTCGCGGCCGGGCTTCACCCAGGCGAAGTTCCACGACACGGTGCTGGGCGCCGGGCGGGTGCCGCTGACCGTGCTGGAGTGGCGGGTGGGCGCGGCGTTCCCGGCGGCGTGAGGCCATGAGCGGATCCGCCGCCTGGCGGCCGATGCGGGCGGACGACCTGTCCGCGGTCGCGGCCATTTCCGACGCGGTGCATGGCGCGTTCACCGAGCCTGCGGCGGTCTATGCCGAGCGGCTGGCGCTGTATCCGCTGGGGTGCCATGTGCTCGCCCAAGAGAACGAGGCGGCGATCGGCTATCTGATCGGCCATCCCTGGCCGGCCGGCGCGGTGCTGCCCGCAATCGGCAAGCCGATCGGCGCGGTCCCCGAGGGCGCCGACGGCTATTATCTCCACGACCTCGCGCTGATGCCGGCGGCACGCGGCCGGGGTGCCGCGCAGGCCGCGGTCGCGCGGGTGCTGGCGCAGGCGCGGGCCGAGGGGGCGCGGGCGGTCATGCTGATCGCGGTCAACGGCGCCGACCGGTTCTGGCGGACACAGGGCTTTGCCGAGGTGCCCGGCGATCCGCCCTATGGCGACGGCACGATGACGATGCAGCTGGCGATCGACGCGAGCCGCTGAACCGTCACCATTTCGGCCGCGCCATCGCCCCGGCGCCGAACAGCACCAGCATCGCAATCAGCGCCGCGACCAGCGGCAGTATCGCCACTGGAACAACTCGCCCGCATCGCAGTAGTGTCGGGCGATGGCATCCTCCCCCAAACCGCGCCGCGACCTGACCCAGGGCGATGTCGGCCGCACCTTGCTGCTGTTCGCGCTCCCCACCCTGGGGTCGAACATCCTCCAGTCGCTCAACGGGTCGATCAATTCGATCTGGGTCGGGCGGTTCCTGGGCGAGAGCGCGCTGGCGGCGACCAGCAATGCCAACATCATCATGTTCCTGATGTTTTCCGCCGTGTTCGGCTTCGGCATGGCGGCGACGATCCTGGTCGGGCAGAGCATGGGCCGCAACGATGTCGAGGGCGCGCGGCGTGCCTTCGGGTCGGCGGTCGGGCTGGTGCTGGGCGGGGCGATCTTCGTATCGCTGCTCGGCTGGCTGTTCTCGCCCGCGATCCTGCGGGTGCTGGCGACCCCGCCCGAGGCGATGGCGATGGCCCAGGCCTATCTGCGGGTGATCTTCCTGGGGCTGCCCGCGGCGATGCTGCTGGTGCTGCTGATGATGGGGCTGCGCGGCGCGGGCGACGCGATGACGCCGCTGTGGTTCATGGGGCTCTCGGTGGTCGTCGATGCCGGGCTCAACCCGCTGCTGATCGCCGGGATCGGGCCGTTTCCGCGGATGGGCATCGCCGGATCGGCGACGGCGACGCTGATCGCCAACCATGTCGCGGCGATCGGCCTGCTGGTGACGCTGTACTGGCGCGACCTGCCGATCCGGCTGCGCGGGGCGGAGCTGAAATGGCTGCTGCCCGAACGCGCGCTGATGCGCACCATCATCGCCAAGGGGTTGCCGATGGGGGCTCAGATGCTGGTGATGACCTTTGCCGGGCTCACCATGATCGGGCTGGTCAACCGCGAGGGCGTCGAGACCGCCGCCGCCTATGCCGTCAGCCAGCAGCTGTGGACCTATATCCAGATGCCGGCGATGGCGATCGGCGCCGCGGTCAGCGCGATGGCGGCGCAGAATATCGGCGCCGGCCGCTGGGACCGGATCGCCCGGATCACCCGGTCGGGCCTGGTCTATAACTGCCTGATCACCGGCGCGATGGTGGCGGCGGTGATCCTGTTCGACCGGCCGGTGATGGCGCTGTTCGTCGGACATGACAGCCCGGCGATCCCGATCGGCCGGCATATCCAGCTGATCGCCAGCTGGAACTTCGTCCTGTTCGGCATGACGATGGTGCTGTTCTCGACCGTGCGCGCCAATGGCGCGGTATGGGCGCCGCTGATCGCGCTGATCGTGGCGCTCTATCCGGTCCGCATCGGCTTCGCGCTGACCGCGATGCCGTGGCTGGGGGCGGACGCGATCTGGTGGAGCTTCCCGCTGGGGTCGACCGCGACGCTGCTGATGGCCGCCGCCTATTATCGCTGGGGCAACTGGCGCCAGGGCCAGCTGACGGTTCCGCCCGAGCCGGCGCATCTCGAGGAACAGGCGCTGTCCGACGCCGAGCCGGCGGGGCGGCAGCAGCCCGCCGCCTGACGGCTTGCCTGAGACGGGCAACAGGCGCAGAAGCCCGGCCATGAGCCAGTATCCCGCGCTTCGCCTCCGCCGCACCCGTTCCACGGCCTGGAGCCGGCGGATGCATGCCGAGACCGTGCTGACCCCGGCTGACCTGATCTGGCCGCTGTTCGTCAGCGAAGGCGCCGACGAGGAGCCGATCGCCACGCTGCCCGGCGTCTCGCGCTGCTCTATCCCGAAGATCGTCGAGCGCGCGCGCGAGGCGGTGTCGCTCGGCATTCCCTGCATCGCCCTGTTCCCCAACACTCCCGGCGCGCTGCGCAGCGACGACGGGCGCGAGGCGTTCAATCCCGACAATCTGATGTGCCGCACGATTCGCGCGATCAAGGATGCGGTGCCGGACCTGGGCGTGCTGACCGACGTCGCGCTCGATCCCTATACCAGCCACGGCCATGACGGGCTGGTCGACGCCGCCGGCTATGTCCTGAACGACGCGACCGCCGCCGTGCTGGTCGACCAGGCGCGCGTCCAGGCCGAGGCGGGGGCCGACATCGTCGCGCCCAGCGACATGATGGACGGCCGCATCGGGCTGATCCGCGAGGCGCTGGAGCAGGGTGGGCACCACAATGTCCAGATCATGGCCTATTCCGCCAAATATGCCTCGGGCTTCTATGGTCCGTTCCGCGACGCCGTCGGCTCGCGCGGGCTGCTGAAGGGCGACAAGAAGACCTATCAGATGGACCCGGCCAATGCCGAGGAGGCGCTGCGCGAGGTCGGGCTCGACCTGGCCGAGGGCGCGGACAGCGTGATGGTCAAGCCGGGCCTGCCCTATCTCGACATCATCCTGCGCGTGAAGAGCGAGTTCCAGGTGCCGGTGTTCGCCTATCAGGTGAGCGGCGAATATGCGATGATCGAGGCCGCGGTCGCCGCCGGCGCGGGCGAGCGCGACGCGCTGGTGATCGAGACGCTGATGGCGTTCAAGCGCGCCGGCTGTTCGGGGGTGCTCACCTATCACGCGCCGCACGCCGCGCGGCTGCTGAACCCATGATCGAGACGGCGCGGCTGGTCCTGCGCCCGCCCGGGCCGGGCGACCGCGAGGCGCTGGTCGCGATCCTCAGCGATCCGGCGGTGATGGCCGACCTGTTCCCCGGTCAGGACCGGGCGGGGGCCGAAGCGTCGCTGGCGCGGCATGACGGCTATCGCGGCGAGGGGCTGGGTTTCCTGGCGCTCGAACGGCGCGAGGACGGGGCGATCATCGGCTTTTGCGGACTGAAGCCCGGCGCACCGAACTCGCCGATCGCCGGCATGGTCGAGGCGGGCTGGATCACTGGCCAGGCCTGGTGGGGCCAGGGCTATGCGCAGGAGGCGATGGCCGCGGTGATCGACGATGCCTGGGACTGGCTGGACGCGGACCGGATCGTCGCCATCACCTCGGCGGTGAACGAGAAGAGCCAGAAGCTGATGGTCCGGCTGGGCATGCACCGGCTGGCCGATGGCGATTATCTGACCACGTTGTTTCCCGACGGCCACCGGCTGCAGCCGACGGTCACCTTCGCGATTCAGAGGCCGGCGGACCGGGCGCGCGCGTGATCGAGACCGATCGCCTGATCCTGCGGCCGTGGCGCCAGGCGGACAAGCCGGTCTTCCACGCGCTGGTCAACACGCCGGCGATGATGGCCCATTTCGGCGGCCCGCCCGATCAGGCGGCGCACGACCGGATCATCGACCGCCAGATCGCGCTCCAGGCCCGCGACGGGCACTGCATGTGGGCGGTCGAGCTGCGCGACACCGGCGCGCTGGCCGGGGTGTGCGGGGTGCGCATCGGCGGCCATGCCGGCACGCCCGTGCCCGAGGAGCTCGAGATCGGCTGGCGCATCGGCGAGGCCTGGTGGGGGCAGGGCATCGCGCGCGAGGCGGCCGAGGCCAGCATCGCCTGGGGCTGGGCCAATACCGGCCGTCGGCGGATCGCCGCCTGGACCGTGATCGGCAATAGCCGCTCCTGGGGGCTGATGGAGCGGCTGGGCATGCGGCGGCGCACCGACCTCGACTTCGCCCATCCCGATTTTCGAGCCGGGGATCCCTTGGGCGCGATGATCGTCTATGCGATCGACCGACCGGCATGATTCTCACCGAACGCCTCATCCTGCGCGGCTGGACGCCCGCCGATCTCGACCCCTTCGCCGCGATGGGGCAGGACCCGCGCGTCATGGCGACTTTGGGACCGCTGATGTCCCGCGACGAGGTGGCGGCGCTGATCGAGCGGATCGAGGGCGTCCGCGCCGCGCACGGCCATTGCTTCTGGGCGATCGAGCGGCGCGAGGACGGCGCGTTCCTCGGCTTTTGCGGGGTGAAGCCGGGTGCCGAGGACACGCCGATCGAGGGCGAGATCGAGATCGGCTGGCGGCTGGCCCATGACCATTGGGGCAGGGGCTATGCCCGCGAGGCGGCGCAGGCCAGCCTCGACTGGGTCTGGGACCATCTGGCGGTCGACCATGTCGCCGCGATCACCACGCCGGGCAACAGCGCCAGCTGGGGCCTGATGGAACGGCTGGGCATGGTCCGCGCGCCACAGGACGATTTCGATCATCCCAAGGCGCAGGGGCATCTGATCCCGCACATCACCTATCGCATCGCCCGGCCCGCCGACCGGCCGGCGCCTGCGGCAGCGCATCGATCCTGACGCCGCCTTGCCTGGAGAGAATTCTGTCATGACCGACCAGGCGGAAAAGGACGCGGCGCCCGCGCCCGCGGCCACGCACAGACTGTTCGTCGCGGCGATCCTGGGCGGATCCTTCCTGCTGTTCCTCGTGCAACCGATGATCGCGCGCATGGCGCTGCCCAGGCTGGGCGGGGCGCCGGCGGTGTGGAACTCGGCGATGCTGGTCTATCAGGCGCTGCTGCTGGGCGGCTATGCCTATGCACACTGGCTCGGCCGGGTGCCGGTGCGGCGCCAGGCGCTGATCCATCTCGGCGTGCTCGCGGTCGCCGCGCTGTGGCTACCGATCTGGCTGTGGGACATCGACCTGCCCGCCGATGCCGAGCCGGGCATCTGGGTGCCCGGGCTGCTGGTCGCCTCGATCGGGCCGCTGTTCTTCGCCATCTCCGCCCAGGCGCCCCTGCTCCAGCGCTGGTTCTCGGTCGCCAGCGGCGGGCGCGATCCCTATGCGCTCTATGCCGCGTCCAACATCGGCAGCTTCGGCGGGCTGCTCGCCTATCCATTGCTGGTCGAACCCAACATGGCGCTGGGCAGCCAGAGCTGGCTGTGGACCGCGGGCTATGGCCTGGTCTTCGTGCTGATCGCCGGCTGCGCGCTGCTGCTGCCCAGGCGTGCGCCCGACGTGCCGCATGTCCGCCACAGCAGCGAGGCGCCGACCAGGCGCCGCATCGTCCACTGGATCGTGCTGGCGCTGGTCCCCTCGGGCCTGATGCTGGCGACCACCACCTTCCTCACCACCGACATCGTCGCGGTGCCGCTGCTGTGGGTGGTGCCGCTCGGCCTTTATCTGCTCAGCTTCTCGCTGGCGTTCCGCGACAGCCCGTTCCTCGACTGGCTGCTGCCCAAGCTGACCCCGGCCTTCCTGCTGATCGCCGGATCGACCTTCATCACCGGCAACCACGACTATCCCTATGTCAATGCGGGCATCGGCCTGTTCCTGCTGCTGCTGGTGGCGGTCTCGTGCCATCGCCGCATGTACGAGCTGCGGCCCGAGCCCGACCGGCTGACCGGCTTCTATCTCGCCATGTCGGTCGGCGGCATGCTTGGCGGCGTGTTCGCCGCGCTGATCGCGCCGCTCATCTTCGACTGGACCTATGAATATCCGCTGCTGATCATCGCCGCCGGACTGCTGGTGCCGCAGCGCTATCTGTTGCCTATCCTCGAAAAGCTGTGGCGCGGCGAGACGCAGGTCGCGCTGGTCAAGGCGCTGGCGGCGATCTTCCTGATCTCGCTGCTCGTGCTGATCGGCATTCGCGACCTGTTCGGCCTCAATGCCTGGGCGCAATCTTCCGACTTCGCCGACCGCACCGCCTTTCTCGGCGTGGCACTGATCGGCGTGGCGGCGATCGGCTGCCGCCCGGTCTTCGTCGCGGCGCTGATGGGCGCGCTGTTCCTGCTGGGCCTGCACCAGGCGCTTGAGGTGTCTGCCTCGGGTACGCGGATGCGCAGCTATTTCGGCGTCTACACCATGACCGATCTGCCAAATCTACGACGGCTGGCACACGGCACCACGCTGCACGGCGTCCAGCTCAAGGGTGCCTGGTCGCGTCAGCCCACCACCTATTATGTCCAGGGTTCGGGCGTAGGCCAGGCGATGCTCGCTGCCCCCGGCCTCTACGGACCCAGCGCGCGGATCGGCGTCGTCGGTCTCGGGACCGGTACGCTCGCCTGCTATGCGCGGCCCGGCCAGCACTGGCAGTTCTTCGAGATCGATCCGGCCGTGGTCACGCTGGCACGCGATTCGGGCGCCTTCACCTATCTCAGCCAGTGCGCGCCCGATGCGAAGATCGTCGTCGGCGACGCCCGCGTGCGGCTGGAGCAGCAGGCGGCCGGCAGCCTCGACCTGCTGGCGCTCGACGCCTTCTCGTCCGACGCGGTGCCGATGCACCTGATGACCGATGAGGCCTTTGCCGTCTATCGCCGCGTGCTGGCCCCGAACGGGCTGCTGCTGGTGCACATCTCCAACCGCTACATGGCGCTCGATCCCGTCGTCGCCGAGGCGGCTGCGCGCGGCGGCTGGCATGCCGCCGAGTTCCGCTACCAGCCGATGATGACCTTCACCGCCTCGCCCGATGCGCGCGGCAAGATCGCGGTCACCGCCGAGCCCGAGCCCGAGGCGTCCGCGTCCGACTGGATCGCGCTGTCACCCGATCCGGCGGTGCTCAAGCGGCTGGGCGACGCGACCCCCGGCTGGACCCCGCTGGAGCGCAAGCCGGGCTTCACCGGCTGGACCGACGACTATGCCTCGATCATCCCGGTGCTGCGCCCGGCGGCGATGCCGTGGGACAAGGGCGCGGGCGACTGAGATATATCTTGGCGTAGGAAGCTTCCTACGCCGACGCGCCGCCGATCAGGGGGTGCCGAGCGCGCTTTCGAGGCTGCGCAGCCGTGCCGCCTGTTGCGCGTCGACCTGCGACGCGCGCCCCACCGCCGCGTCCAGCGCGGGGTAGGGCACCTTGCCCGCCATGCCCCGCTCGCTCGCCAGCCCTTCGAGCGCCAGCAGCGTATCGGTCACCGACCCGCGCGTCCCGCTCAGCTGGGTCAGCGCGGTCTGTGCATCCAGCCACCGGTCCGATCCGCGCGGCAACCCGCTGGCGACCGCGACCTTCGCCTCGGTCTCGCCCGCCAGCGTCGAGAAGGCGCGCTGCTGCGCCTCCAGCGTGCCGACCAGTTCGGAGATCCGCTTGTCCAGCGCCGCATCGGTCTCCGCCACGGGCACCGTCCGCTTGGGTTCGGCGATGCCAACCCCCTCGATCGGCCGCGGCAACAGCGAGGGATAGGTCCGGCCGGTGTCCGAACAGCCGGCAAGTGCCAGGGCGAGAAGTGGAAAGACGGCGTGACGCATGGCCTCGATCTATGCCGCGCAGGAGGGCCGTGCAACCGCCGCGAAAATAAGCTGTCGAAAGTGGCGACAAAGGGCTTGCGCGAATCCGGAGTCGCTTCTATCAGCGCCACTCCCAAGCGCCCGTAGCTCAGCTGGATAGAGCATCAGACTACGAATCTGAGGGTCGGACGTTCGAATCGTTCCGGGCGCGCCATTTCCTCCCAGCAGGAAATCGAGGGTTACAAAGGGGCAGCTTCGGCTGCCCCTTTTTGTTTGTCCGCGAACCCTTCGACTGGGTGGCGGAGGTGCGGCGCCTCCGTCCGCGATCGTCGCATCGGCTGGACCCGAAACAAGCAACGCCGGAAATGACCGCTCACTTGCGTTCGGCAATCAGCCTGCGAAAAAGCAAGGTCCATGAAACCGATATCGTGATGATCGCGATTATCTTGCCATATATAGCCATCCTGCTGGCAATAACGGGCGTGGCGACGCCTTCTCGCGCCCATCTGTGAACATCATCTTCCAAAGGAGATGCACTCAGAATTCCGACGATCAATAAAAGAGCTATTCCACACCATCCCAGGATGCCGGAATGTTTAACCCTAAAATCGACTCCGAAAACGCCTGCAAAAAGCAGGATGGTTATTCCCAGACCTAACCAAAGGGGAATTGCCATTGCCGATATTGGCCGCACGTTAAGGATCAGCCCGGATACCGCGCTGATAAATAATAACGTCACCACGGAAACGTCCAGTCTATGATGCACTGCGCTGACTCCTCCGCGGCTCTTTGTTCCGACCAAGGTAGGCGCCCTGCCGTTCCCGTACGTATGCCACGCGACGAGAGAGAGGGTCGGTTTCTTTCGATAATTGACTATCTATCGTATTTGCGGCGCAGAACGAAATCCCGGTAGGCGACGAGGCCGGTGACGCGCAGATCCCAGGACATGGTCTTCGATCCAAAGGTTGAAATTGTGGAATCGCACGCAGCCTGACGAGCGTCGGATTATGGCTTGCGGTGACTGCGCCGAGAAGGATTGGCCTCGTGCTATGGAGGATCGTAAGTCGTGACGTGACGCATCAGTTCGAATCGTTCCGGGCGCGCCATTTCCTCCCAGCAGGAAATCGAGGGTCACAAAGGGGCAGCTTCGGCTGCCCCTTTTTGTTTTGCGGCGCTGTCTCTACTCGAAGGTCGTCCTGCAACCGGAGCCGCGTCGCCGTGCCCTATCTCTACCTCGCCATCGCGATCGTCGCCGAAGTCGTCGCGACCTCGCTGCTCAAGCTGTCGCACGGCTTCACCCGCCCGCTGCCCACGCTGGGGATGGCGCTGGGCTATCTCGTCGCCTTCTATTTCCTCTCGCTCACCCTGCGCACCGTGCCGACCGGCATTGCCTATGCGATCTGGTCGGGGGTCGGCGTGGTGCTGATCGCGACGATCGCCTGGCTGTTCCAGGGGCAGAAGCTCGACCTGGCGGCGATGATCGGCATGGCGATGATCGTCGGCGGCGTGGTGGTGATGAACCTGTTCTCGTCCTCGGTCGCGCATTGAGCGGCGGGTGCGAAGCGGATAGCCAGCGGAGATGACCGAGACGGCGATCCTGTGGCGGCCGGTGGGGCCGGCCGAACTGGCGCTGATCCGCGACAGCGGGATGCGGCGCTTCCCGCCGCGCCTGCCCGACCAGCCGATTTTCTACCCGGTCACGACCGAGGACTATGCGGTGAAGATCGCGCGCGACTGGAATGTCCGCGACAGCGGCGCGGGGTTCGTCACCCGCTTCGAGGTGCGCCGCGACTTCCTCAGCGCCTATGACATCCAGGACGCGGGCGGCCGCGCCCACCGCGAATACTGGATTCCGGCGGAGGAACTGGAGGCGTTCAACGACGCGATCGTCGGCGCGATCGAGGTTGTGCGGGAGTTTTGCTGACGGCGGGTCGATCGCCCGATGACAAGCGGGGCTCCGGCTGGCACGGCACCGCACGATGACTCAGCCCCACGCCTCCAGCCGATCGATCGGGCTCGGCATCCTGTGCGGCATGGGGGCCGGCGCGCTGTGGGGGCTGGTGTTCCTGGCGCCCGAACTGGCGCGCGACTTCAGTCCCTTGCAGCTCACCATCGGACGGTATCTGGCCTATGGGCTGATCTCGGCCGGGCTGATCGCGCCGCGGTGGCGGGGGCTTCGCGGGGCGATCGGGCGGCGCGAGTGGATCGCGCTGGGCTGGCTCGCGCTGGCCGGAAACACCGCATACTTCATCCTGCTCGCCAGCGCGGTTCAGATCGGGGGGATCGCGATGACCTCGCTGGTGATCGGCTTCCTGCCCGTGGCGGTAACCATCATCGGCAGCCGCGACCGCGACGCGGTGCCGCTGGCGCGCCTGGCGCCGTCGTTGCTGCTGTGCGTCGGCGGGGCAGTCTGTATCGGGTGGCAGGCGATCGCGATGCCGGTGTCGGGATCGGTCGGGGCGCAACTGACCGGCCTTGCCTGCGCGGTCGGGGCGCTGGCGTCGTGGACAGCCTTCGCGGTGGGCAACGCGCGCTGGCTGGGCCGGCTCGATCAGGTCTCGGCCGACGAGTGGAACCTGCTGACCGGGATCGTCACGGGCGCGCAGAGCCTGGTGCTGGTGCCGGTGGCGCTGGCGATCGGCACGGGGACGCATGCCGCATCGGCCTGGGCGTTGCTGGGCGGCGTGTCGGTCGGCGTCGCGCTGTTCGCGTCGATCCTGGGCAATGCGCTGTGGAACCGGATGAGCCGGCTGCTGCCGCTGACTCTGGTCGGGCAGATGATCCTGTTCGAGACGCTGTTCGCGCTGATCTACGGCTTTGCCTGGGAAGGGCGGTTGCCCCGCCTCGCGGAGGCAGGCGCCTTCGCGCTGGTGGTTGCGGGCGTGGTCAGCTGTATCGCGGCGCATCGCCGCCCGGCGCCCGAGTTGCGCGCCGCGGCCTGATTGCGCCCGCCAGCGCTTGACGCGGGCACGTCGCCCCCCGAAACCCTTCGCGCATGGAGCCATGGCATTTCTGGGTCGATCGCGGCGGCACCTTTACCGACGTCGTTGCGCGGACACCGGCGGGGGACATGGTCACCGCCAAATTGCTGTCCGAGGATCCGGAACGCTATGACGACGCCGCCGTCGCCGCGATCCGGCAGCTGACCGGCGTCGCCGAGGGGCCGCTGCCCCCGGCCGAGATCCGCATCGGCACCACCATCGCCACCAACGCGCTGCTCGAGCGCAAGGGCGAGCCGGTGCTGCTGGCGATCACGCGCGGCTTTGCCGATGCGCTGGTGATCGGGACGCAGGACCGGCCCGACATCTTCGCCCGCCAGATCGTCCGCCCCGCGTCGCTCCATGCCGAGACGGTCGAGATCGACGAGCGCGTGACCCATGAGGGCGAGGTGCTGCGCCCACTCGACCTGGAGGCCGCGCGCACCGCGTTCCAGGCGGCCCATGACCGCGGGCTTCGCGCCATCGCGATCCTGCTGATGCATGGTTACCGGCACAGCGCGCACGAGGCGGCGCTCGCCGGTCTGGCGCGCGAGATCGGCTTTACCCAGGTGTCCGCCAGCCATCAGGTCGGCGCGCTGATCAAGCTGGTCGGGCGCGGCGATACCAGCGTCGTCGACGCCTATCTGTCGCCGGTGCTGCGCCGCTATGTCGAGCGGCTGGAGAATGCGCTGGACGGCGCCTCGCCCTTGTTCATGCAGTCCAATGGCGGGCTGGCGCCGGGGCGCGGCTTTCGCGGCAAGGATGCGGTCCTGTCGGGCCCGGCCGGCGGCATCGTCGGCATGGCCGAGACGGCGAAGCGCGCCGGGTTCGACCGGGTCATCGGCTTCGACATGGGCGGCACATCGACCGACGTGTCGCTGTTCGCCGGTCAGTATGAGCGCGACAACGAGACGATCGTCGCGGGCGCCCGCATCCGCGCGCCGATGCTGCGCATCCATACGGTGGCGGCGGGCGGCGGATCAGTGTGCAGTTTCGAGGGCGGGCGGCTGAAGGTCGGGCCGGAATCGGCCGGCGCGCTGCCTGGCCCCGCCGCCTATCGCCGTGGCGGGCCGCTGACAGTGACCGATTGCAACGTCGCGCTGGGCAAGGTGCAGCCGGAGTTTTTCCCCGGCGTGTTCGGCGCGAGCGGCGACCAGCGGCTGGACCGCGACGCGGCGCTGGCGCGACTGGGCGAGGTCGCGGCGGCGGCGGGGCTTGAACCGCTCGCCTGTGCCGAGGGGCTTATCGCGATCGCGGTCGCCAACATGGCCAATGCGATCAAGTCGATCTCAATCGCGCGCGGGCACGACGTCACCCGCTTCGCGCTGGCCAGCTTCGGCGGGGCGGGCGGGCAGCATGCCTGCCCGGTCGCCGATGCGCTGGGCATCGAGACGGTGATGATCCACCCGCTGGCCGGGGTCCTGTCCGCCTATGGCATCGGCATCGCCGCACGGCGCGAGGTGCGCGAGCGGACGGTCGAGCTGCCGTTGGACGATGCCGGGCTGGGCGCGGTCGCCGATGCGCTGGCGGCCGAGGCGCGGGCGGCGCTGCCCGAGGCGAACCGGGTCGAGACGACCGCGCATCTGCGCACCCAGGGGAGCGACAGCGCGATCCCCGTGGTGCTGGACACGCCGGAAGCGATGCGGACGGCCTTCGCCGCCGCCTATCGCCAGCGCTTCGGCTATGAGGCGACGAGCGCGTTGATCGTCGACATGCTACGGGCCGAGGCGATCGCCGAGAGCGACGCGGCGACGACGCTGCCCGATGCCCCGCTGCGCACCGATCCGCCGGTCGCGACGGTCGAGACGTTCATGGCGGGCGACCGCCACGCGACGCCGGTGTTCGACCGGGCGCATCTGGCGCAGGGCGCGATCGTCCAGGGTCCGGCGCTGATCACCGATCCGGTTGCAACGACGGTGATCGAGCCTGGCTGGCGCGCGAGCGTGGACGGCGATGGCTGCCTGATCCTGACGCGGGCGACCGCGCGCGCCACCGCGGCGCTCGGCACCGCGCTGGACCCGGTGCGGCTGGAGATATTCTCGGGCCTGTTCATGTCGATTGCCGAGGAAATGGGCGCTGCGCTGCGCCACAGCGCATCGTCGGTGAACATCCGCGAGCGGCTCGATTTCTCCTGTGCGGTGTTCGATGCTGCCGGAAACCTGATCGCCAACGCCCCGCACATCCCCGTCCATCTCGGTTCGATGGGGGAAAGCATCAGAACCATATTGGCACGACGCGGCAAGGACGGGCGCGGCATCCTGCCCGGCGACGTCTATGCGCTGAACGCCCCCTATGACGGCGGCACGCACCTGCCCGACATCACCGTGATCCAGCCCGTGTTCGTCGCGGAGGATGACACGGCCCCCGCCTTCTTCGTCGCGGCGCGCGGCCATCATTCGGATATCGGCGGGATCAGCCCGGGATCGATGCCACCGAACAGCCGCAGCATCGAGGAAGAGGGGATCATCTTCGACAATGTCCTGCTGGTCGAGCACGGGCATCTGCTGGAGGACGAGGTCCGCGCGCTCCTGGGGGCGGGCGACTGGCCGGCGCGCAACATCGACCAGAATATCGCCGACCTGGCAGCGCAGGTCGCGGCATGCGCGCGCGGCGCGGACGGGTTGCGCGCCACCGCCGCCGAATACGGCGTCGATGTCGTCCAGGCCTATATGGCGCATGTCCAGGATCATGCCGCGCAGGCGGTGCGCGCGCTGATCCCGACGCTGACCGATGGCAGCTTTCGCTACGACATGGACAGCGGCGCCGCGATCGAGGTCGCGGTGACGGTCGATGCCGGCGCGCCCGCGCTGACCTTCGACTTTGCCGGGACCAGCGCGCAGCAGCCCGACAATTTCAATGCGCCGCTGGCGGTGGTGCGCGCGGCGGTGCTGTACGTGATGCGCACGCTGATCGAGACCCATGTGCCGCTGAACGACGGTTTCCTGCGCGCGGTGACGATCCGCGTGCCCGAGGGATCGATGCTCAACCCGCGCTATCCCGCCGCGGTGGTCGCGGGCAATGTCGAGACCAGCCAGGCAGTGACCGACGCCCTGTTCGGTGCGCTGGGCGCATTGGCGGGGTCGCAGGGGACGATGAACAACTTCACCTTCGGCAATGACCGCCACCAATATTACGAGACGATCGCCGGCGGGGCGGGGGCGGGGCCGGGCTTTGCCGGGTGCGACGCGGTGCAGACGCACATGACCAACAGCCGGCTGACCGATCCCGAAGTGCTGGAGGCGCGCTATCCGGTGCTGGTCGAGACCTTCGCGATCCGGCGCGGGTCCGGCGGGGAAGGGCGCTGGCGGGGCGGCGACGGCGCGGTGCGCCGCATCCGCTTCCGCGAGGCGATGCGCGCCGGCATCCTGTCCAACCATCGCCGCGTCGCGCCGTTCGGGCTGGGCGGCGGCGGCAACGGTGCGGTCGGCATCAACCGGATCGAGCGCGCCGACGGCCGTGTCGAGGACCTGCCCGCGACCGCATCGGCCGAGATGGCGCCCGGCGACATGTTCGTGATTCAGACGCCCGGCGGCGGCGGGTACGGGCGATGAGCCATTATCTGCCGCTGCTCGGCATTCTGGTCGTCGTCGCCGGCTTCGCGCTGCGGCTCAATCCGATGCTGGTGGTCGTCGCCTCGGCCTATGTCACCGGACTGCTCGCAGGGAAGAGCCCGGTCGAAGTCACCCAGATCTTCGGCAAGGCGTTCAACGACAATCGCATCCTGGCGATCGTGTGGATCGTGCTGCCCGCGATCGGCATGCTCGAACGCTATGGGCTGCAACAGCGCGCCCGCGCGGTGATCCTCGGCTTTCGCGGCGCGACCGTGGGCAGGCTGCTGGTCCTCTACCTTCTCTATCGCCAGATCACCGCGGCGATCGGGCTGCATTCGACCGCGGGCCCGGCGCAGACGGTCCGCCCGCTGGTCGCGCCGATGGCGCTGGCCGCGGCGGAGAAGGCGCATGGCGAACTCGACGCCGATACGATCGACCGGGTGAAGGCGAGCGCGGCGGCGACCGACAATGTCGGGCTGTTCTTCGGCGAGGACATCTTCTTCGCGATCGGATCGATCGTGCTGATCCAGGCGACGCTGGCCACCTACCGGATCGAGCTGACCCCGATCCAGCTTGCGATCTGGGCGATCCCGACCGCGATCGCCGCCTTCCTGATCCACAGCCTGCGCCTGATGCTGCTCGACCGGTCGCTGGGGAGGCGGGGCACGTGAGCGCTGCGCCGATCTCGATGGCGACGCTCTATGCGCTGCTCGGGCTGTTGTTCGCCGCCTTCGCGATCTTCGCGGTGATCGATCGCAGCAACAGGAAGCGGTTCGGCAATGCCGCCTTCTGGAGCCTGATGGCGCTGAGCCTGCTGGGCGGGTCCCATATCGGCGATCTCGCCAACGGGCTGATCGTGCTGGGGCTGGCCGGGCTGGCCGGCTTCGGTGCATTGGGCCGGGGCACCCCGCCGACGACCAGCGATGCCGAGCGCGAGGGCTTCAGCGCGCGGCTGGGCAACCGGGTGTTCCTGCCGGCGCTGGTGATCCCGGTCACCGCGCTGATCGGCACGGTGGTGTGGAACTACACCCCGCTCGGCCAGTCGGGGCTGATCGAGGCGAAGCGCGAGACCTATGTCTTCCTGTGCCTGGGCGCGATCCTGGCGGTGCTGGTGATCTGGGCATGGCTGCGGCCCCCCGCCGCCGCGCCATTGCAGGAGGGCAGCCGGCTGATCGAGGCGATCGGCTGGGCCGCGGTGCTGCCTCAGATGCTGGCGGCGCTGGGCGCGGTGTTCGCCAGTGTCGGCGTCGGCGCGATCGTCGGAGAGACGGCGCGCGCGGCGATTCCGGACGGCAGCATCTTCCTGACAGTGCTGGTCTTCGCGCTGGGCATGGCGCTGTTCACGATGATCATGGGCAATGCCTTCGCGGCCTTCCCGGTGATGGCGGCGGGGATCGGCGTCCCGCTGCTGATCCGCGACTATGGCGGCGATCCCGCGGTGATCGGCGCGATCGGCATGCTCGCCGGTTTCTGCGGGACGCTGATGACGCCGATGGCGGCCAACTTCAACCTGGTGCCCGCGGCGCTGCTCGAGCTGCGCGACCGCAATGCGGTGGTCAAGGCGCAGGTCGCGACCGCGCTGCCGCTGCTGGGCGTCAACATCCTCCTCATCTATTTCCTGGCCTATCGATGACCGAACTCACCCCCGAACTCGCCGCCGGCTTCGCGCGACTGACGCTGGGCCATCTCGAACAGCAATGGCCGTACAAGATGGACCTGGTGATGAACGGCCCGCACGACGTGCGGCTGCCGATCGAACATCACCCGATCTTTCACGGCAGCTTCGACTGGCACAGCTGCGTCCATGGCTGGTGGCAGGTGCTGACGATCGCGCGCCTCTATCCCGACCTGCCCGAGGCCGCAGAGGTGCGTGCGAAGGCCGACCGGATGCTGGTGCCCGACAAGGTGGCGGGCGAGCTCGCCTTTCTGGACCGGCCGATGAGCGCGGGGTTCGAGCGGCCCTATGGCTGGGCGTGGCTGCTGGCGCTGCACGGCGAGGCGGCGCGGCATGACGCGGGCTGGGGCGCGGCGCTCGAGCCGTTGGCGCGCGCATTCGCGGCGCGATTCCATGCCTTCCTGCCGAAGCTGACCTATCCGATCCGGGTGGGGACGCATTTCAACACCAGCTTCGCGCTGACGCTGGCGCGCGATTGGGCGGAGACCCATGATCCCGCGCTGGTGACGCTGATCGACGCGCGCGCGCGCGCCTGGTTCGGCGGCGACCGCGACTGCCAGGCATGGGAGCCGGGCGGGGACGAGTTCCTGTCCTCGGCGCTGTGCGAGGCATTGCTGATGAGCCGGGTGCTGGGCCGCGCGGACTTCGCCGCCTGGTTCGACGCGTTCCTGCCGCGCGCCGCGTCGGGGAATCCGGCCAGCCTGTTCGTGCCGGCCCATGTCTCCGACCGCGACGACGGCAAGATCGCGCATCTCGACGGGCTGAACCTCAGCCGCGCCTGGTGCTGGCGCAGCGTGGCGGCGGCGCTGGGCGACCATCCCGCCGCGTCGGCGGCGCGGACGACCGCCCAGGCGCATCTCGACGCCAGCCTGGGCCATCTCGACGACAGCTATATGGGCAGCCACTGGCTGGCCAGCTTCGCGCTGCTCGCGATTCGGGTCCGGAAGACCGTCTGAACCTTCGCGAAAGAGCGATTCGCGAGGGCAATGCGCCGACACGCGCATTGCGACGATTCTAGTCATTCCGAAGAAAGATACTTAGGTATTCTTCCTTAAGGATAGCGACAGATAAATATAACCTTGGTAATGACAACGTCGTACAGGACTAAGGTAAACTACAGGTACTAAATATCCATTCTGGATTGAAATGTATTAATCTGCGGTACAAGTACCTATTAGCCACCCGATCGAAGAATAAATAAATCCACTCCCAGTTCCTTGATCAACAGGAATGGGGGAGTGGCGACGATGTTTTCGCTTAAGGGGTGTCTTGCAGTAATGATCGGCGCGTGGGGTAGCTTTGCTACCGTTCCCGCGCTGGCCTCTGCGACCCCGGCGGGCGAGATTCTGCCCAATACTGCCTCCGTAACGTACAGCATCAATGGTCAGCAGAGCGGTACGGCGTCGAACACAGTCAATGTCCGGGTCAATGAAGTCCTGGATATCGATCTTGGCGCGCTGACTTCCCAGCTGGCAATCGAGCGTGGAGCGCTGAGCCCTGTTCCCTTCACGCTGACCAATGCCGGCAACGGGCAGGAAGCCTTCATCCTGTCGGGCGAGCTTCAGGGCATCGACGGCGTCATCGAGGCATTCGCGATCGATCGCGACGGGGATGGCCGGTTCGACCCGGCAGTCGATCTGCGCATCGAACTGAACGGCGCCACGCCGCGGCTCGCGCCGGGCACCGTCCTGCCGCTTCTTGTCCTTGTGCGGGGCAACACCGCCGCGAACGGACGACTGATCGTCGATGCCCGCGCAGTGACCGGATCGGGAACGCCGGGCACCGATTTCAGCGGCAAGGGTGACGATGGCTGCGACGCGATCGTCGGAGCGACCACCGCTGCCGCCCGCACCAGCATCACGCTGACGATCGCCGGCGGCGACCCCTCGCAGATCGACGTGGTGAAGTCGCAGAGCGTCGCTTCGCCCGACGGCGGCACGTCGCCGGTGCGCGGCGCGATCGTCACCTACACCATCGAATCCCGCTTCGGCGGGAGCGGTACCGTCCAGGATGCCCGGCTTGCCGACCCCATCCCCGCCGGCACGGACTATGTCCCGGGCAGCCTTCTGCTGGACGGTACCGCCTTGACCGACGCTGACGGCGACGACGCCGGCAGCTTCGACGGCGGAGGCATCCGCATCGCACTCGGCGACATCGCCGGGCCCGTCACCCGCATCGTCAAATTCCAAGTGACCATCAAGTGAGGACCATGACCATGACTGCTCTGATCAAATCCGGTGCCGCCGTGGCACTGATCGCCATTGCCCTGCCTGCCGCCGCCCTGAGCGCGGCGATCGACCCGATCACGATCACCAACCGGGTGCTCGCCGAGGTTCGCAAGACCGCGTCCGACGGCACCGTGCGCACCGACCTGGAACCGGCCGGCCGCGTGACGCCCGGCACCAACGTGGTCTTCCAGCTCACCGTTCGCAACTCCGGCAAGCAGGCCGCGACGAACCTGGTGATCGCCAATCCCGTACCCGCGGAGCTCGCCTATGTCGGCGCAGCTTCCGGCTCGCCCGCGCCCGAGCTGTCGACCGACGGCAAGCGCTTCGCCCCCATCGCTCAGCTGACCGCTCATGGCGCGAACGGTCAACTGCGCGCCGCCAAGGCAGCCGACGTCCGCGTCGTCCGCTGGCGGATCGCCTCGGTGCCCGCCGGAGGCACTGCCAACGTCTCGTTCCGCGCCGTCATCAAGTAACCGTCCAAGTAATCTCAAATCAAACTCCTAGAACAGAGGGATAAAGCACCATGTATACGAAGCTGAAGCTGCTGAGCGGCGCGGCGATCCTGTCGATCTTCGCAACGCCTGCTTTCGCGCAGCAGGAAACTGCCGCCGGTACCAACATCAACAACCAGGCAACCGTTAGCTTCACCGTCGGTGGAACCAACGGAACCGCGACCTCGAACACCGCGACGTTCGTGGTCGACAAGAAGGTCAACCTGTCGGTCGTCGCCGTCGGCGGCCCGACCCGCGTGGCGGTCGGTTCGAACGACCAGGTGACCACCTGGACCGTGACCAACCTGACCAACTCGACCCAGGACATCCGCCTGACCGCAGACCAGCAGAACGTCTCGATCCCGCTGCTGGGCACCGACGACTTCAACGTGTCGAACATGCGCATCTTCCGCGATACCAACAATAACGGCCAGTGGGACGCGGGCGACGCCCAGATCACCTATCTGGACGAACTGGCGGCGGATGCCAGCGTGACCGTGTTCATCGTCGCGAACATCCCGAATACCCCGGGTGTGAAGGCCGCGATCGTCGGCCTGCAGGGCACGGTTGCCGCCGGTGGCTCGGCCGGCTCTCTGGGCGCCGACCTGGTCGCCACCTCGATCCTGACGCCGGACTCGCCGACCACGGTCGATGTCGTCTTCGCCGATGACGCGAACCTGCTCGACCAGCTGCGCGACGGCAAGCACTGGGCGTTCAACGCCTATGTCATCGACTCCGCCGTCGTCTCGGTCCTCAAGACGTCGCGGGTCATCAGCGATCCGTACAACCTGCTCGTCAACCCGAAGGCGATCCCTGGCGCCACCATGGAATATTGCCTCAGCGTGTCGAACGCGGGTCCCGGCATCGCCACCGGCATGGCGCTGAGCGATATCGTTCCCGCCAACACGACCTATGTCCCCGGCTCGATCGTCGTGGGTACGCCGGGTACCGGCACCTGCATCCTGCTCGGCACGTCGGAAGACGACGACGCGACGGGTGCGGACGAGAGCGATCCCGTCGGCGGCTCGTTCGATACCGGCACGAAGACCGTGCGCGGCGCGCTGGGCAGCGTCCTGCCGTCCACGACCGTCAACGTCGCGTTCCGCGTGACGATCAACTGAGCCTGACGTCCCCCACCCGGCGCGCATCGTCCCCGCGATGCGCGCCGGGAACCGGATCCCGATGCATGAACCCGCTCCGCTCCCTGCTGAAAAAGACCCTGACCGTGCTGGCGCCGCTGGCGACGCTGGTCATGCCGGTCGCCGCAGCGGCGCAGGGGCAGCCCGAAGTCACCCGCATCACCAATACCGCCACGCTCAGCGTCGGCACCCCCGATGGCGTCCGCCAGATCCCGTCGAACACGGTCGAGCTCGGTCGCACCAAATATCCCACCCGCATCAGCTTTCGCCGCCTGCCGACGGATTTCGTGCCGGACTACAGCAAGCTGGTCTGCGAAACCGATCCGCTGCGCTTCACCCCGCTGCCCGTTACCGCCGCCGAACTCGCCAAGGCCGAGCCGCTGGCGTCGCTCGATCTGCACAACCCGCTGATCATCGTCCTGGAGGCAAAGGGCGAGAACAAGGACCCGAGCCGGATCGAGCGCACCGAGATGCTGGCCAATTCGGGTTCGCGCACGTCGCGGATCGTCATGGTCGAGACCGGTCCCGACACCGGCATGTTCGCCGGCGCCTTCCCGCCCAGCACCATGGACGACAATGTGCTCGAGGCGGTCGCCTGCGACATCACCCAGGACAATGACGGCTGGCTGACGCTCAGCTTCGCCGAGGACGAGGACAGCTATGGGTCGACCAACGCGCTGCTGATCGATCCGCTGGGCCATGTGTTCGATTCCGCGACCGGCAAGCCGATCAACGGCGCCACCGTCACGCTGATCGACGAGGCGACCGGCCAGCCGGCGACCCAGGTGTTCGGCGACGACGGCATGAGCGCCTATCCCAACCAGGTCGTGACCGGCCAGGACGTGGTCGATGCCGGTGGCTGGCGTTACACCCTGGATGACGGGGATTTCCGCTTTCCGCTGGTTGCCAAGGGCCGCTATCGCCTGGTCGTGACGCCGCCGGCCGGCTACACCGCGCCGTCGAAGCGCAAGCCCGAGGAGATGACCGGGCTGCGCAATCCGCACGGCTTGCCCTACCAGATCAGCGCGGCTTCCTATGGCACGCCGTTCGACCTGGTCGATCCGGAGCCGATGACGATCGACATTCCGATCGACACCGCCGCGGGCGGGGTCGATCCCAATGCCTCGCCCCGGCTGGTGGTCGAGAAGATCGCGTCGAGCCGCGAGGCCGAGATCGGCGATTTCGTCCAGTACCGCGTTTCCGTCAGCAACAAGGGCACGCTCGCGGCCAAGCCGGTCGTGGTGACCGACACGCTGCCGCGCGGCCTGCATTACCGGGTCGGATCGACCCGCGGCGCGACCGAGCCGGTCGTGAGCGGCGACGGCAAGACGCTGCGCTTCACCTTGCCCTCGCTGGCGGTCGATGCGCGCATCGAATTCACCTATCTGGTGGAAATTCCGGCCGGAGCGCCCACCGGAGAGGCGATCAACCGCGTGGTCGCGACTGCCCCCGGCCAGGGCGGCGAGGTCAGCGGAGCGGCGAGCGCACCGGTGCGCATCCGCCCGCCGCTGTTCACCGACAGCTTCACCGTGATCGGCCGCGTCACCGAAGGCGGCTGCATGGATCCCGAGCGCGGCCGCAAGGGCGTCGCCGGAATCCGCCTGATGATCGAGGACGGCAGCTTCGTCGTCACCGACAAGGACGGCTATTACCATTTCGAGGGCGTGGCCCCGGGCACTCATGTCGTCCAGCTCGACCGCGCCAGCGTTCCGCGGACCCATGCGCCGCTGATCTGCGACCGCGACACGCGCAGCGCCGGGAACGGCATCTCGCGCTTTGTCGAAGGCAGCGGCGGCAGCCTGCAGCGGGTCGATTTCCAGCTGCGCCCGACCGGCCTGACCGCCGAGGCCAAGGACGCGCTGCCGATCACGCCGGTCGCCCCTTCCGAAGCCGCGGGCAACCGCGACGACTGGCTGGACCGTGCGGAGCCCGGCATCGGCTGGCTGTTCCCGGAGATCGACTACAACCCGCGCGCGCCCTCGGTCCGTGCCGTCATCCGCCACCTGCCGGGACAGCGCGTCGCGATGTCGCTGAACGGCAAGCTGGTCGACGCGCTGACCTTCGACGGCAGCGATGCCGACGAGGCGCGCGGCGTCGCGATCTCGCGCTGGAGCGGGCTGGCGATCGTCGAGGGCGAGAACAAGCTCGAAGCGCGCGTCCTGAATGCCGATGGCAGCGTGGCGCAGACGCTGGAGCGGGTGGTCCATTTCTCGGGCCTGCCGACCGGCGCGACCTATGTCGCGGACAAGTCGCGGCTGAGCGCCGACGGCCTGACCCGCCCGCTGATCGCGGTGCGCGTCACCGATCGCGCCGGTCGTCCGGTGCGCCAGGGCACGCTGGTCGCGTTCCGCGTCGATCAGCCCTATCGCGCGGCGCAGCAGGTCGAGGCCGAGCAGGGCCGCCAGCTCGCCGGCCTCGAGAAGACCCAGGCGACCGCGGCCGTCATCGGCGATGAGGGCCTGGCCTTCATCGCGCTGGAGCCGACGCGCCAGGCGGGCATGGCCCACCTGACCCTGACGCTCGCCGAGCGCGACCGCGAGCAGAAGATCGAGATCAAGGCGTGGCTGGCCGCGCCGGCGCAGGACTGGGTCGTCGTCGGCTTCGGCAAGGGCACGATCGGGTACGATACGCTGGCCGGCGCCGAGAAGCTGGAAAAGGGCAAGAGGCACGATGTCGTGACCGACGGCCAGCTGGCGCTGTATGCCAAGGGCCGGATCAAGGGCCAGTGGCTGCTGACGCTGGCCTATGACAGCGACCGCGACGAAGAGCGGATGCGCGACCGCGGCGTGCTGGGCGCGATCGATCCGAACCGCTATTACACCGTCTATGGCGACGGCACGCTGCAGGGGCAGGACGCCCCGAGCCGCCGCAAGCTGTACATCCGCCTGGAGCGCCCCGAATTCGTCGCCCTGTTCGGCGATTACGAAACCGGGCTGGTCGAGACGCGGCTGGGCCGCTTCAGCCGGACGCTGAACGGCGTGCGTGCGGAATATATCGGGCGGGCACTGCACTTCACCGCCTTTGCGGCGCGCGACGACAGCCGGTTCGGCCGCGACGAGATCCAGGGCAACGGCCTCAGCGGCCCGTACCGCCTGACCGCGCGCGACCTGATCCCGGGCAGCGACAAGCTGCGCATCGAAGTGCGCGACCGCTTCCGCTCTGAGCTGGTGCTCGACAGTCGGTTGCTGACCCGCCACATCGACTATGACATCGATTCACTGGCCGGCACGCTGCGCTTCCGCGAGCCGATCCTGAGCCGCGATCCGGAACTGAACCCGATCTTCATCGTCGCCGAATATGAGACCCGCGGCGGGATCAACACGCTGGTCGCCGGCGGCCGCGCATCGGTGAAGGCCGGCCCCGCCGAGCTGGGGGCGACCGTGCTGCGCGACGAGAGCTTCGGCGATGCGATGCTGGCCGCCGCCGATGCGAAGGTCGCGCTGTCGCGGACCACCGAGGTGCGCGCCGAAATGGGCTTTGGCGGCCGCTTCGGCATCGAGCAGGGCAAGGCCTGGCTGGTCGAGGCGGAGCATCATGGCCCGGCCGCCGACGTGCTGGCCTATGCCCGCCAGCAGGACAGCGACTATGGCTTCGGCCAGCAGAACAGCGGCGAGGCGGGCACGCGCAAGATCGGCTTCGACGGGCGGCTGCGCATCGGCCAGCGGCTGAGCCTGGTCGGCTCGGCATGGCATCAGGACCAGCTGGACGGCCCGGCGAACCGCATTGCCGGCGAAGTCCGCGCCGAATATCGCCGCGACGCCGGGACCCTGTATGGCGGCCTGCGCTATGCATCGGATCGCGGCGTCGGCACCACAGGTGACGACCGCCGGTCGCTGCTGCTGACGCTGGGCGGCACCCAGAAGCTGTTCGCCAACCGGCTCGAGCTGAACGCCGAGGCGCAGGTTCCGCTGGGCGGCGAGGACGCCAGCGTCGACTTCCCCGCCCGCCAGCGGCTGGGCGCATCCTGGCGGTTCAAGGACTGGCTGCGGCTGGTCGGCGATATCGAGATCGCCAAGGGCCAGGAATTCACCGCGCAGAATGCCCGGATCGGCTTCGATGTCGCACCCTGGGGCGGTGCCCGGCTGATGACGACGATCAACCGCGGCGACATCGGCGAGAACGGCCCGCGTACCTATGCCCAATATGGCCTCAGCCAGTCGCTGCCGCTGGGCAAGCGCTGGACGATCGACGCCACGCTGGACTCGGCCAGCACGATTTCGGGCCATATTCCCGAGGCGGATATCGTGAATCCGCTTCACCCGGTCTCGTCGGGCGGCGCGCTGGGCGGCAGCGGACTGGAAGAGGATTTCGTCTCGCTGACGCTGGGTGCCACCTATCGCGGCAATCGCTGGAGCTGGAACGGCCGCGGCGAGATCCGCCTGGCCGGCGAGGAGCGCCGCTGGGGCCTGACCTCGAACCTGCTGCGCAGCCTGGGGCAGGGCAGCACGCTGGCCTCCGGCGTCCGCGTCAGCCATCTGCGCGAGCGCAGCGGTGCCGTGTCGAGCAGCATCACCGCCGACCTGGCGCTGGCGCTGCGCCCGGTCGACAGCCGCTGGTCGCTGCTGGAGCGGTTCCAGCTGCGCCAGGACAGCGCGGGTGCGCAGACCAGCACCAACAATTCGCTGGGCATCCCGACCTTCGCCAACGGCACGCTGGCCACCTTCCGCCTGGTCAACAACATCGCGGTCAATTACCGCACCGGCGCCGAGGGCGACGGCCACGGGTTCGAGGCGAGCCTCTACTATGGCGCGAAATATGTCCGCGGCCGCTATGCCGACGAAACCGTCGACGGGTTCGTCCATGTCGTCGGGGTCGAGCTTCGCCAGGACCTGGGCACCCGCTTCGACATCGGGGCGCAGGCCAGCGTCCAGCACGGGCTGACCAGTGGCACGATCGCCTGGTCGGCAGGCCCCTCGGCCGGTGCCTCGCCCGCGAAGAATCTGTGGGTAACCGCAGGCTACAACATCTCCGGCTATCGCGACCGCGATTTCGAGGATGCCCGCTGGACCCGCCAGGGCCCCTATCTGACAGTGCGCATGAAATTCGACCAGGACATGCTTGGCAGCCTGGTTCGTCCGATCCTGGGAGGTCGCCGGTGAAACCGATCCACCTTGCGCCGTTGCTGCTGCTGTTCCTGACGGCGGCGATGGCCCCGCTGAACATTTCGAAGACGTCGGCAGTCGTTTCCGATCCGCAGGGCAACGTGTTGCCCAAACGGGTGCCGGGGGCGCTGATCGACTATACGATCACGGTGTCCAATCCCAACAGCGTGGCGAGCCCGGTCACCGGCGTGACGCTGAGCGATGCGATCCCCGCCAATACGGTGCTGCGGGTGGGCGATCTCGGCCTGCTGGCGGGGTCGGGACCGGTGGTGTTCACCGACGGCCTGCTGCCGGCGAGCCTGCTCAGCTACACCTTCTCCGGCCTGGGCAGCACGACCGACCGGCTGGACTTCTCGAACGACAATGGCGCCACCTGGACCTATGTCCCCAGCGGCGAATTCGACGCGAACGTGACCAATATCCGCGTCCGGCTGAGCGGTACCCAGGTCGCGGGGTCGAGCTTCACCTTGCGCTTCCGCGTCAAGGTGAAGTGACGGCGCACTTCGGAGACTGTTTGGGAAATCGCGAAAGGGCGATTTTAACCGGGTGCCGCGATGCGCGGACAGGCGCATTTCTTAGAAGCTGATGTGCACCGACGCTGCGCTGCGCGTGGCGGGGCCGTGGTACACCGCCTCGATATTGTTGCCGTCGGGATCGAGCAGGAAGGCGGCGTAATAGCCCGGATGATAGGGCCGCAGCCCCGGCGCGCCATTGTCGGTGCCGCCCGCGGCCAGGCCGGCGCGGTGGAACGCCTGGACCATTGCCTCGTCGCGTGCCTGGAACGCCAGATGATGCCGGCCGGTCAGCCTGCCGGCCGCGGCGTCGCTGTCGGCGGTCGAGACGAACAGCTCGTCGACCCAGAAATAGCTCTCGCCGCTGCCGCCGATCGGGATATCGAGCACGTCGAACAAGGCGGTGTAGAAGCGCCGGCTGGCGTCGAGATCGGCCACGACCAGATGGACATGGTCGATCAGCCTGCCGCGGTGCAGTTCCTGTGTTTCCATCGATCGGCTCCCTGTATGTTCCGCTCAACGCCATGCCGGCGCGGTGCGTTCCGCGCCCTGCGGCAGTGAAACCCGCCGGCGTCCCCGCCGTTGAGGCCTCCCCCGAACCGCGGAGCAGCGACATGATCGACCCCGAACAGGACACCCCGGAGACCGAGACCGAAGCCGAAGAGATGGAAGAGGCGCAGGAAGAAGCCGCCGAGGAGCGCAAGGAAGGCGGCTATCAGTGAGGCGATGACGGAACGCGCCGCAGCGATGCGGCGCGCTTCGGATGATGGAATGAAGGGCTCGGAGAGCGTGCTGTTCGTCTTCCGTTGCCCTGAACTCGTCGAAGGGCGGATATCCCCAGGCTGGCCACCAAGGGTTGAAAGGCGGCCTTCGACAAGCTCAGCCCGAACGGGGTAGGAAGTGCCGCGTGGCGAGCCTGCCTCCGTATGCCGGAAGACCCCCTGGCTCAGATCACGCCGAACGGCACCACGTGATTCGCCCGGACATGGCCGATCCCGGCGCGGCCCAGATAAGGAACGCCCATTTCGGCGCACCAGCGGGTCATCATCTGTTCCAGCGTCTCGCCGAATTCGGTGTCGTTCGACGGCACGTCGGTCACCTGGCCCAGGCGGATGCCGGCGATCCCCCGCAACTGGGTCGAATGGGCAAGCTGGAACAGCATCCGGTCGATCCGGTAGAACTGCTCGCTTACCTCCTCGATCATCAGCACATGGTCGGTCAGGTCGGGCAGCCACGGCGTGCCGATCATCGCGGTCAGGATCGCCAGGTTGAACGCGGCGGCCGGGCGGCGATCGGTCAGCAGGCTGGGCTCGAGCCCGCGCTTGTCGCCGTCGATCAGCCAGCCGAGCACCCAGCCGGCATCCTCGCCGGTGTCGTCCACGCCCATGCTGCTCGCCATCGATCCATGCGCCTGGCGCCCGATCCGCCGCGCATAGAGGGCGCCCAGCATGAACCCCATGTCGGAATAGCCGATATAGGTCTTGTTGCGCGCCGCCGGGGCCAGTTGCGGCATCACCTCGTGCAGGATGCGGTTCGAGCCATAGCCGCCGCGCGCGAACCAGATCGCATCGAACGCCGGATCATTGGCGAATTCCAGGAAAGCACTTGCGCGCACCGCGTCCGATCCGGCGAAATGGCCCTGGTTCATGAAGCATTGCGGGTGAAAGACGATCTCGTGCGCGGGGTAGGTCAGCGCCATGAAGGCGGACATGCGCAGCGCCGATACCTGCGTGACCGTTCGTGCCGGCGCGACCACTCCGATGCGCATTGCGTCTCAACTCCAAAACAGCCGGCGCCGAGACACCCAGCGAACCCAACGCTTCGGCCCGATCGGGCCGATCGCGGCGGCAGGGAACTTGCCCCCCGCGCGAACCGGCGATAGCGCGAGGCCATGGATCATCGCAAACCTTACTTCTTCGTCGGCATCGGCGGTTCGGGCATGATGCCGCTGGCGATGATCCTGGCCGGACAGGGCGCGACCGTCGCCGGATCGGACCGCAGCCTCGACCAGGCGCGGCTGCCCGCCAAGTTCGACGACCTGAAGTCGCGCGGCGTCGCGCTGTTCCCCCAGGACGGCAGCGGCATCGTGTCCGCGGACCAGATCGTCGTCGCCAGCGCCGCGATCGAGGCGACGGTGCCCGACATGATCGCCGCCGACCGGGTCGGTGCGGCGCGGCTGTCGCGGGCGGAGCTGCTGGCCAGCCTGTTCAACGCGGCCGCCGTGCCGATCGGCGTCGCGGGCACCAGCGGCAAGTCGACCGTGACCGGCATGATCGGCTGGATCCTGCACGCCTGCGGCCGCGATCCGACGGTGATGAACGGCGCGGTGATGAAGAATTTCGCCTCGCCCGACGCGCCCTTTGCCAGCGCGCTGGTGGGGCGGGGCGATGCGTTCGTCAGCGAGGTGGACGAGAGCGACGGCTCGATCGCGCTCTATTCGCCGCAGGTCGCGGTGCTCAACAATGTCAGCCTCGATCACAAGTCGATGGAGGAATTGCGCATCCTGTTCGGCGATTTCGTCGGCAAGGCGCGAACCGCCGTGGTTAACGCAGGCGATGAAGAGGCAGCGGCGCTGGCCGGGCGGGCAGGGCAGGTCGTCACGTTCGCGGTCGAGGCCGAGGCCGACTGGTCGGCGCAGAACCTGGTCCCCGAACCCTATGCCATCGCCTTCGACCTGGTCACGCGCGGCGCGGCGCGGCGGGTGCGGCTGGGGGTGCCGGGGCGGCACAATGTCTCGAACGCGCTGGCCGCGATCGCCGCGTCGGTGGCCGCCGGGGTCGATGCGGCGGATGCGATCTCCGCGATCGAGGGCTTCGCCGGGCTGAAGCGCCGGTTCGAACGGGTGGGCGAGGGCGGCGGCGTGACCGTCATCGACGATTTCGGGCATAACCCCGACAAGATCGCCGCGACGCTCGACACGCTGCACGCGTTTCCCGGGCGGCTGCTGATCCTGTTCCAGCCGCACGGCTATGGCCCGTTGAAGGTAATGCGGCGCGAGTTGGTCGAGATGTTCCGCCGGCGGCTGGGCGCCGAGGACCTGCTGGTGCTGCCCGATCCGGTCTATCATGGCGGCACCACCAGCCGCGACGTGACCAGCGCGGATATCGTCGCCGATATCGGCGGCCGCGCGCGTCACATTCCGGTGCGCGACGATGCCGCCGCGGCGCTGATCGCCGAGGCGCGGCCGGGCGACCGGATCGTGCTGATGGGCGCGCGCGACGACACGCTCAGCCTGCTCGCCGCGGACATGGTTTCGCGGCTGGGCTGATCGTTCAGGCGTCGACCGGCGGCCGCAGCTTTTCCCGGCTGATCCGCCAGTCGCCATAGACGCGCGTCATCGTGCGCCCGCAGCCGGTGCAGACCGAATAGGTCTTGTCCCCGACCTTCCACCGCCGGGCGTGGTCGCGGTGATGATTGCCCCTCAAGCACCGCATCAACTGCATAAAATTCATAAGGCCCCCTGGCACACCGATGATGCGTTCGCCCTGCCTCTCGGCGATCGCCCGACCGTCGATCCGGCCGGCGTGTGCCGGTCCGGATCGCTGAAGCTCCCCTCCCGGGATCGATGCCCCCGCGCCGATTCCCGACGCTTCACATAGATGAACGTAACGGTAGGGCAACGAGAATATAGCATAACATGAAGGTTTTTCGGCGATCAAGCACGCTGGTCATTTTATCAAGGATGCTTGACACTCGATTCGAGGGGAGTAAAGGTCGCGTTACCAACTGACAAGGACGCCACGCATGGCCTCTCGAAACCCGGCGCAGAACCGCTATCTGCGACGCTTTTTCCCGGCGATCCTCCTGTACGTCGGGGTGCTGTTCGGGGTCTCCTGGACTGTCCGGACCTGGCATCCGACGGGCGCGGGGCTCGTCATCCTTTCGGTCCTGCCGGCGCTCCCGATCATCGGGGTGCTCGTCATCATCGGCCTGTATCTGCGCGAGGAGCGGGACGAGTATCTGCGCGGCCGGGTGGTTACCGCGATGCTGATCGGGCTCGGCGGGGTGATGTCGGTGGCGACGGTGCTCGGCTTTCTCCAGATGAACGGACTGCTCGGCGAGATCAGCACCTTCTGGGCCTTTCCGGGCTGGTGCTTCTTCTGGGGCATGGCGCATTGCGCGATGGCGCTGCGCGAGCGCGGGTCGGCGGAATGATCAACCGACTGCGCGTGCTGCGCGCCGAGCGTGCCTGGAGCCAGCAGGAACTGGCCGACCGGCTGGAGGTGTCGCGCCAGAGCGTGAATGCGATCGAGACGGGCAAATACGATCCCTCGCTGCCGCTCGCCTTTCGCATTGCCGACCTGTTCGCGATGCCGATCGAGGATATATTCCAGAACCCGTCCAAGGAGACTGCATCATGACCCCGCGATTCTCGAAGAGGCTGGCGGCGACGCTGGCGCTATCCCTCGCCGCATCGCTTGCTCCGGTTCATGCCGCGGCCGGCCCTGCCGCCGCACGGGTGCAGGCCGCGCCCGCGACGCTGCAGATGGGCCATGTGTCGATCAAGGCGATCGGCAACGGGCCGCCGGTCATCCTGATCCCCGGCCTGTCCAGCCCGCGCGCGGTGTGGGACGGCGTTGCCCCCGATCTGGCGAAGACGCACCGCGTCTATCTGGTGCAGGTCAACGGCTTTGGCGGCGACGATCCGCGCAGCAACCTCGAGCCCGGCATTCTCGACGGCGTGGTCGCCGAGCTGCACGCCTATATCCGCGAATACAAGCTCCAGGGCGCCGCGGTGGTCGGCCATTCGATGGGCGGACTGGTCGGCATGATGCTGGCGGAGCGGCATCCGGACGATATCGGCCGGCTGCTGGTGGTCGACGCGCTGCCGTTCATCGGCACGATCTTCGGCGCGGACAGCGTCGATGCGATCGAGGCGCGCGCGGGCCAGATGCGCGACGGTATCGCCGCGACCCATGGCAAGCCAGCCGCCGCGGTGACCAAGGATCCTGGCGGGAACATGTCGATCACGCCGGAGGGGCGGATGAAGGTTGCGCTGTGGGGCACCCAGGCCGATCCGCGCGTCGTCGCCCAGGCGATGTACGAGGACCTGACCACCGACCTGCGGCCCAGGCTGAAGGCGATCGCGCCGCCGCGCTTCACCGTCTTCTATGCCGCCGGCATGGGCGAGGCGCGTGCCAAGCCCTTTTGGGAGGGGGCCTATGCCGGGTCCAGGGCGAGCCTGGTCGCCTTTCCCCGCAGCTATCATTTCATCATGCTCGACGAGCCCGATGCGTTTCGCACGGCGCTGAACGACTTTCTGAAATGATGCGCGGGTCCTGAATGCAGGAAAGCCCCGGCGCGCGCGGCGCCGGGGCTTTCCCTCGCATCCGCCCGGATCGGGCGGCGCTGTCATGCCTCAATAGGTGCCCGAGAAGGACTTGTTGAGGTTGTGGTCGCTCGACCAGTCGTTGCCGCGGTCGCGGTGGCTGCCGCGCTTGTCGTCATCGCTGCCGAACATCGCGCCGCGTTCCTCGTCCTTCCACGCCGCCTTGGCTTCGTCCGCGGTCTTGCGGATCGTCACCTTGTCGTCGACGGTCTGGATCCAGCGCGACGGGATCGAATGATGATGGCCGCCCGCATCGGTATCGTTCTTGGTCAGGACGATCCGGTCGCCGCGCACCTTGTCGACAGTGCCGACATGGCCGCCGTCCGAGCCGACGACTTCCATATGCTCGGTCACCCGGCCCAGGCTGTCGCGCTGGCCCTGACGCTCGGTGCGCCAGTTGGTGAACTCGCTCTGGAAGCGCTGGCGGTGCTCGTTGCGATATTCGTCATAGTCGCGGTCCAGTTCGGACACGCGCTCGTTGCGCCACGAGCGATAATGGTCGTCGCGCTGGCTGTCCTCGAACCGTTCGCGGCGCATCCGCTCCTCGTCCTGGCGCATGTCATATTCGCGGCGGCGCTCCGCCTCCTCGTCGCCGAACCACGAGCGGACCTCGTCCCCGGCGCGGGCAAGGAAGCCGCGATCGTCATGGCTGCCATAGCCTTCGGGCCGGCGACCGCCGCCGCGCGAACGCCCCTCGTCGCGATAGCGATCCTGGCGATCGCCGCCGCGCGCGCCATAGCCGCGATCGTCCGACCGGTCGTCCGGGCGATAGCTGCCGGTGAAGCCGCTATAGCCGCCGCCATAACCGCCATCATAGCCGCGACCCTCGTCGCGTCCGCCATAGGCGCCGCGCGAGTCATATCCGGCGCGATAGCCGCGATCGCCGCGGTCCGAACGGTCGCGCTCGCCACCGCGATAGCCGGCCGCGGCATAGTCGCGCGCGCTGCTCGAACCGCGATAGCTGCCGCCGGTGCCGGGGCTGCGGAAATGCTCCTGATCGTGCGGGCCGTAATAGCTGTGATCGCCGTTGTCGAAACCGGGATAACGGTCGTTCATCTCACTCTCCTGCTCAATGGGCACAGGGACGCTCGGGCGTCCAATGGCCGATTCAGCGGATGAAACGCAGGTTGGTTCCGGGAAAAGGGAAGCGTGTTCAAGCGGTTCGCCGCACGCGGAAAACAAGTCGCAGCACGCGCGCCAAGCCAGTTGCATCGCATCCGAAGCGCCGCTATCTGGATCGCCTCCCGGCGATGCCGGGGCCGGCGGCGGGGCTGTAGCTCAGATGGGAGAGCGCTGCAATCGCACTGCAGAGGTCAGGGGTTCGATTCCCCTCAGCTCCACCACGCCAGCAAAATCTTTGATTTAAAATCAACCCCTTAGGGGGTGGGCGGTAAACTCGTCCCACATTCCCGTCCCACAGTCAGTGGGATTTCATGGCGCAGCTTGAGGCGCTACCGGCCTTCGGGCAAACTGTGATTATCACGACGATCGCAGAGATACGGAAAATTGCCGAATTAGCCCCTCCGGTCTCGTAAAGATCCGCGGGAGGTAGTTGCACTTTCCGTATAAGCTGTTGATTTTAATGCCAAAACCTTGAGCTTGAAAGCATCTACCCACCACTTTTCCTACCACAAAATACGAGATTTTTCTGAGCCAACTTGGAGCGATCGGCGGTTGGAACAGGCTTCGCCGGACCGCAGGTTCTAAATGCGGCCGTTCTGCAATGCGCCCCATCGCTGTCGTTGGAGACTGAAGCCCTTTCGCCCGAAAGCAGGCATACGCCGAAGCCCAGCCGGACGACCGAGATTGGGACGAAGTGGTCGTTCCGAAACGGCTCGCTAAACGACGGTCTCTGACAACAGCTGCCGTTCGCGTACCAGGCCTTTATCGGTTCGCTTCCGGTGAACAGCGGGCCTCCTGCTATTGGCAAAATGACTAGATTCTGGCCGTCCGCGACGCGTTTTAGCTTCCCAATTCCGGTCGCCCGTTCATGACGCTTGAACGTCCGATATCAGGCGTTCTAAATTGATTCCGGAACGGGTTGATATGATGGTGAGCTGCCGTTCCCCTCTTGGCGCAGTTCACCTCGACAAAGGACCCTGCACCTGCCGCTTGAGCTTCTTCAGCTCGAAGATCCGTCGCGCGAGCTGGCTCTTGCTGCTGTGCACCGATGCCGTGAAACGCGAGGGCGCATCGGCCTATGCCTATGGGCCGAACGCCAAGCTCGCGCAGCTCGCCGCGACGGGCACGCTCGCGGACAACTTCTACGGCACGGCCGAGACGCAACTTGCCGACGTTCTTGAGGCAGCCAAGGCGGTCGACCCGCTTTTCATGGCGCAGGCCGCGGTCTTCGCCCGCAAGTCGGGTGCGATGAAGGACATGCCGGTCCCACTCGCCGCTTACGCTAGCGAGCAGGAGCGGCGGTCAGCCGTAGGCGACGCCCGATTGCTGTTCGCCGAAATCCTCCTCCTCGATCTCCATTTCGAAGCTGCTATCCTCGGCTTCTTCCATGGTCATGACTATCTCGGCGGCGCTCATGGCCTCCAGCTCCATCGTGATCATGCCGGGCGCGCCCGGGATGGAGATGACGGTCACGGGGGTGACGTTTTCCTGATAGCTGATCCGCAACTGGGCGGCGCCGACGCGCTTCTCCTGAATCCAGTCGCGCACCTTCTCGATGGTCGCGGCGACCCGGCCGGGGTTGTTATCGGGGCCACGGGGCGGCGACACCTTCGGGATCACGATTTTGATGAGCGAGATCATCTTGTCCTGCCCGACCCACTGCAGGAACGTGCCGGTGCTGGCGACCGTGGTGATCTTGCCGCTCGCGCCTGAGAGAAACGCATCCCCGGCGGGCTTGAAGGAGGTTTCGAGCTCCAGCGAGCCATTGTCCTGATCGCTGACGATGATGGTGGCCTTGTCGGCGAACTGCACCTCGGTGATCAGTACGCCGTTCTTCGGGAAGTCGATGCCGCTGTCGAGCAGGGTCCGGGCGACTTCCTCGTTAAAGGCGCGGGTGTTGACCGGCCGCCGCTGCACGGCATTCGCGAGATGGTAGACGAACGACCCTCGGCCGCCCGATTTGAGGCTGACCTTGGCGCTCTGTCCGGGGGCGTGCGCGCCGACGCCGGCGTTCACCTTGATGTCGAAGCGGTCCTTATACTCGATCTTGTTGCGACCGCCTGATGCATCCGCGACTTCGAAGTCGGCGCCGTAGTCGCGCAGCGATCCCAGCCTCTCGAACTGGCCGTTTCGAACCACGCCATAGTCGCCGACTTCAACCTGATTGGTCGGCATCCAGTTGGCGAACATGCCGTTCGACATCTCTTTAATGCGAGGCTGCAAGTAGCGAAGCACCGTCATCGCAAATCTCCTTTGTGCGTTCTGGCGAACCTATCACGAACCACGGTCGTGTCGCGCCTCGAATTGCTGGACGGTACCAGGGCACGGCGATCCTGAAGTGCGGGTATCCGTGAAGGCGGCCCGCATTTTGGAGGGGTCCGGGCGGCCGATCAATCGCTCCATGCCTGTCAGGCGGCGAGCAAGTCCTCGTTTTCCCCTCCGCCTTTGGTGGGGGCCACCACCTCCGGCGCGAAGCACATCCAGCGCGCGACCTCCGCAAGGCCTGTGGCGCCGTCTATATGGGCGCCGACGAACCACTTAAGCATCTTGCCTCTATTGGCCGCATTGACCTTCGACGCCCTTCTTTGCCACCTCGGCCATGCCGAGATCGAGAGCACCAATCAGTACCTCGGCGTTGAAATTGAGGACGCCTTGAGGCTTTCGGAACGAACAGGAATCTGAACGGGCCGGCTCGACCCACAAGTGGACGTCCAGGCCGCCCTGCTCGCGTCCCAGCTTCGGTCGTTCATTCATGTATACTGATCCGCTCGCCAGAAGCGACGTGTCGCGGATGCGGATCGGCGAAAAGTGGGACGTAGCAGCCATTCCAGGCATCCACCGTGAATGGCAGCACCTGCCGGAAGCAGACCCTCAGACACGGCAGCGCACGCCAGGATCGATGACGCAGCTTAACCCAGCCTTGACACATTTGAACGGCGACGAATTTGCGTAGCTCGAGTAGCTACAGTTCGACGGACGTTGCCTCCATCCCAAAACCGTCTTGAACCATAGATATATTGGAAGATTTTTCGTCGGCATCGCGGATGCACATGGGGAAAGATCTCGCTGATCACTGATCGTTGCGGTCGGCAGATGTCGACCAAGTCTTACTGTTCAAGTCTCTTGCCAGAACGGCCGCTCACGTTGAAACCGCCCATTCGCGTGCAATCGAGCCACCAGCTTAGCGTGACCACAGCGACGGGATCGCTTTCCCGATTTTCTCGGTATCGATCCGAACGGCTGACGACTTTCACGGCGGCTTATTTGGGGGAGATGATGAACGATTCGTCGAATCCGGTGGCCGGCCAGGCACGGACGTGGCGGAAGCTGCTGCCCCTATCGTAGACCGCCTTTCGCAGCGACCAGTGCGGGTGCTCCCAGTCATGAATTGGATCAGCAGCGGCGATGTAGGTGTCCGCATCACCAACCAGATTTACCGGGTCGCTGTTCTTGATCGCTCCGTGATGCGGCAGGGCGAAACCAGCAACGTGGTCGATGTCACTGCCGTAAAAGCTGGTGAATGCGCCACGTTCCACAGGCTTCTCGAGATGGGCGTCGCCGGTTCCCATCCAGCCGATCTTGGTCAGGTCATGGGTAGGAAGCTGGGGGCTGTGCGCGAGGGCATCGACCGTGTCGGGCTCCATCAGACCAGAATAGAGACTCATCGACCCGAGATTCTTGTCCTTGAACGCCGATTTGTAGATCGCACCCATCTTCTCCCGGAACTTGGTGACCATCTTCTGGCGCACGCCTGTATCACCGATATGGAACGCGAAGCTGCCCGCAGGCCATTTGAACAAGCCTTCGACCAGTGTGCAGAACGTCGCCAGCGCGGCCGGGTCAGGCGTTCGCACGTAAGGCAGGAACTTCCAGAGAAGCGACCAGGAAGGATCATGGGCGACGATCGCCGCGTTGCGCACTTCAATCCGCGACGAAGATGCCGCCTGCGCCATCATGTTGAGCAAGAGCGGCCGCTGCGGGTCGCCAGGAAACGCCGGTTTGATCAGCCAATTGATCGCCTCGGTATCGCGTTCGGCGCGCACCTCGGGACCGGATCCTGGCCGGATTTCGGGTCCACCGTCGACATCGGGAGGAACGTCGCCGCCATCGCTGCGGATGAAGAGGATCTGACGCGGGCGAAACTGGGCGAGCGTCCCGCCGGGGTCGAATATCATGTCGATGAAAAAGCGGTCGACGCTCCCGCCGAATGTACCGGATTGCGCGAAAGCGCGGGCGAGCGCGGCCACGCGAGCGGCCGTGTCCAGATAGGGAAGAACGATCGTGTCGACCTGAAAGCCCTTGGTCTTATGCAGGAGCGCGGGAATGCCGTTCATATGATCGCGGTCGAAATGCGACAGGAAGAGCATGTCGAGACGGCGATCCGGGCAAGCATTGCGCAACTCTTTCACGCCGCTGTTGACCAGCCGCTTCGGCTCAGACCCGCAGTCATACACATAACGTAGATCCGCCCGGCCAAACGCCCGGATACCGGTCGCGAATCCGAAAAAGCCGGGCTCGACATATTCGAGGTCGCCGGAGCTGAAGAGCTTCAGGGCGCCGATGTGAAGACCGCCCTGTCCGACCGGCATCTGCCGTCGATTGTGCAGGAAGGTCGGGCCACCATCCTCTGCCAGATATTTCAATGAGATCGAGTGAACGCGCATCCCGCCCTCCTAGTGCAGTCGCGTGAGGCATGTCAGCCGCGGTGTTTGCTGACGTCGCGGATTGTCGAAACCCTCAGAACGGCACCGCCATGTCCGCGCGCCGTCGGACCCTTTGGCTGCAGAGCGTGCATGCTTCGCCAAGGTCCTCGGGTTGCGGAATTCGATCTTGTCGGGATCGATGACTGGTGCCCAGGTGCGCTCGCCCGGGAAACGCGGCCGGCCCAACATCGTCAGCTCGGATTTGGATGTCGGTGTATCCCACCGCACCGCGAAGGGTTGGCTGTTGCTGTGGCGACAGACTTTGGCGAGCTGCGGTGGGCCGCCGATATCGTGAAACGCCTGTTCACGGATGATATCGCGCAGCACCTCGAACGGCTCCATATCGAAATAGGGCGTCCGGAATCGCCCCCGTGCCTTGAGCAATGCCGTGATACGTTCCTTGGCCATGGCGGCTGCGTCACGATTGCCGGCGAAAATGATCGGATGGTGGTGGCCGACCGAGAAGTGTGACCCGATCGACGAGAAATTATAAGCCGCCTCGACTTCGACCCAATGAAATCGCCAGAGCCGAAACGCGTTCGAGCGCCATGACCAGCCGCCGAAGATCAGCTCGCAGCCATAGGGATCCGGCGCCGTCACGCCACGCGGCAACGCGGTGATGTGTGCGCGCATGTCCATGAACATGAGCCGCATGCGTTTCTTCAATTCCGAGATGTCGCGTTCGCGCGTGCGTGCCCTGGGATCGCTTTCGACCCAATTGCGGAATTGCAGTATCAACGGATAGGCGTCCAGCGTGTCGCCGGCAAAGGCGATCAGGCTGTCTCCGCGGGCCAACGTCAGGATCTTGGGACAGCCGTCCCAGGCCTGACAGCCACTAAGCCGGCTGTCGCTCGCGAAAACCAGCTCGTGCGCGGTGCCGACCGTACGAATCCAGGCCATGGAAAGTGTCATGGATCGGCATGTGCCAGACCCGTTACCGCAAGGCGATCCATCACCCTATTCCTTGTCGCCAATCTCCGCCTCGATGTCGGCAAGGATCTGTGCGACGCTCGATCCGGGCAGCGGGTCTTCGATGCTGAAGTCAGCATGTGATAGAAACTCGTCGACGGCGCTGCCGACCAACACGCCGGAAAGACGGCGCGTCAGGGCATCGCTTGCAGTGTGGTGCAACGGCACGATGCGTTTATCGGTCTCGCTTCGCGGCAGCGTAACGAAGCACAGACTTGGCGACAGCGGCGCGATCAGGCGCAGGCCTTCGCTGATTTCCCGGCGCGCGCCGAAAGTGTCGGGCAACACGAAGATCGGTCGCGAAGCATGGACCAGCGCCCAGCGGCTCCACATCACCGGGTTCGCCAGCGCGCTGTAGAAGGCGTCGTTCTGAAAGAGAGTCTCATAGGCCTTGTCGGCCATGTCTGGATCGTGACCATAGCCAAGCTCAACGATCTTGGGCGCCAGCTGCGATTTTATCCGATCGATGAAGAACGGACTGCGCAGGACCTGGATGACCATAAACGCGACCAGCGCGATGCGATCGGGCTGGTTGAGCGGCGTCATCCGCATCAGATGTTCGATCGGCTTTTTCGCGTCTCCCTCAATCATCGCGAAATAGGCTTCGAGCCCGTCGCTGTAGAGCTTGTGGCGATATCCCCATTTTCCAAACCCGCGTCGGGCGGATGTCCATCCTTCCTCGGTCCGGTGCCATCGCATGATCTTTCCGTCGCTCGCCCAGAGATCGCGGATGAACCAGCGCGAGATGAAGTGGTTCTTGTCAACGCGCTTGACCGCCAGGCGCCGGGCTTTCGGATTGCGCTCGCGTGCCGCCGCGGCGGCCGATTTCGGTATCCAGCGTGTTTCCAGTCGCTCGCGCCAGTGGTGGTTGTAAAACTCCCTGGCGGTGTCGTTGATCGAGGCCCATCCGGCGTCGCCGAAACAGGCGATCCGTTCCTGTGCGGGATCGACTGTGGCCGGGTCGCGCCCCGCGAGGCGCTTGTGAACGATCTGCTCTCCGACATAGAGTTGGATCTTCGCGAGTTCGAGGATCATTTCCTCTCGGACGTTGACGTGCAGCGGCGCGGCGTTGTTCGCCAACCGCATCATCGCACCGATAATTTCGTGCAGGACCTCGTCCCAGATGATCGCCAGGGGATCGATGATCTCGGTCGGCGTACCCGGCCATAGTTTCTCGACGTGCCGGCGCGCATGCGGCGGCGAGCTTGGGCGGAAGGGGGCTTCTGCCCGTGCGGCCGCCACCGCCCGCAAATCTATCGTCCCTGCCACGTCCCGTTCCCGTTCCGCCTGTTCGGATGTCGGCCTCTATCTGGCGACGTGAAGCGACGCGACCGTGCTGTTCGCCACGCCGGCTTTTTGCCTCGAAGCGACCTCAGCGGCAAATATACCTTCACGTTGCCGCGACCACCTCCGCGGCCCAGCGCTCGGCATAGCCTTCGGGAAGGACGGCCTCGTGTGGCGTCATCGTGAAGCGAATCCCATCGCCGGTGCGGGCGATGTCCGACGCGCCCGCGCCGACCCAGAACAAGGCCAAGTTGCGATCGGCGGTGCAGACTTGGGTATGCATGTCCGGAAAGTAGGCCAGGCTGTAGAGCAGCAGATCCAGCGCCTGCAGATCCGACAGCGCGTTATACGCGTCGGCATCGCTATAGGCGGCGTGAAACTTGAACAGGCTTTTCGCCGCGCAGCGCCCCGGGTTCACGAGGGTGCTGAGCACGGCGAGTACCACAAGCGAGGCCTGCACAACGCCGAAATCCTGCGCGGCGCCCAGGATTTCCGCCCATCGCCGGTCGACATCGCGGCGCGCGACGGGCTCGGCGAGGATCGGCGCGACACGGCGCAGGAATGCCTGCTTGCGCGCCATGCCCGGGCGAACATCCTCAATCAGCCCCAGCAGACCGTCGATCGACTCTGGCCCGACCATCAGCGTGGCCGTGGGCAACGCCTTGCGAAGTTTCTCCACTGCTTCTTCGAGCTGGGCGCGTGCCGCATCCGGTTCTGGCAGCGCCCGATTGTTGCCTTCCATCGCGAACAGCAGCGGATTGATGCGAACGGGATCATCCTCGAAAAGGTCGAGGAAATCCGGCTCGCGGCCGACCTTCTTCCCGCCGTCGAACCGCCCCGCGATCTCGGTGATGATATTGCGATCGGGGAGGATAACCGCGGTCTCCCGCGTCGCCGCGAGGACCGAAGGCAACCAGCCGCCCCGTACCAGACCGATCGCTTTCGAGGTAAACGGGTTGACCAGCGTCGAAGTGACATGGGCGTATTTGCTGGTGTCGACGCCCTCGACATCGGTGTCGACAATCCGTCCGTTGTACATTTCGAGTGGGATCGTGATGCAGGCATGGAGCTTTGCCGCTGCGAGTTCCTCATAGGTTCGCGGCCTGATGTCGACATCGGTAAACGCGATTGTGCGTAGCGGACCGCCGCCCGGTCGCTCCTGCTCCTTGTAGACGAACATCCGGCCACCGGGACGGGGCGGCTGCACAAGCTGTTGGACTGCCTCGATCATGCCTCCTCATAAACGGGTGCCACCCGGCCATGAAGCAAAGGTTGGGCAACCACCGTGCACCGGAAGCGCTTGGCCGGTGAGCGAAAAACCCTCACTATCCGGCGATGCCCCGCCGCCTCAGCAAGGCCAGAAAACCGGACAAGGACGACCTGCGCAGCTTTCAGCGGTTCAGCGGGACGCTCAGCGATGGCGACAAGGCGATGCCGGTGCGATTCAAGGCGCGCATCGGCGACGACGGCGAGGTTGAACTCGATCTTCACGCGTTCCGGATCACCAAGGCCACTTGGTTCGTCCGGGAGCGGTTTCAGGACCGGAGCGATGTAGCCGAGTTCGTACTGAGCGGCATTGCCGCCGATGGGCTGCGCTTCGCAAGCGACAGCCTTTCGTTTAACAGTCTCGGCGAACGTTGGAGCGGAATCCACAACCGGCATTGGTCGAAGCCGCGCGGCGAATGCGGCAAGGTCCAGTATTTCAGGACGCTCGATACCGCGCGCGACCGGCCCGTGCTCAAGCTGCAGCTGAAGGGCTTCGAGTGCTTCCCGGCGCTCCACGCGAAATGCGCCCTCGGCGCGATCCAGGTCGCCGGCGAGACAAAGCTCGGCGAGCCCGATCGGCTCACCGGCTCGATCGTGATCGAGGCCGCCGAGCCGCCCGCCGATATCGACGCCTGGCGCGCGGAGGCCGAGAAGTTTGTCGAGCATCTGCGCCGCATCCTGTCGGTCGCGGCGTCGACCATGCTGCAGGCGCCGATCCTCGAACTTGCGGCCGGCGACATGCACGACATCGAAATATTATCGCGAACCCGCCAGCATGCACCGGTGATGCGCGTGTTCCACAAGCTTAATCTGCAGCCGGTGCTTGATGCGGCGATCACCAGTTTCTTCGATCCGCCGATCGACGTGAAGAACCTGTTCTTTGCGATCGAGTGGTTCGCGATGGCCACGACCTATAACGAAGTCCGGCTCGTCAATGCGATGACGGCGCTCGAGAACCTGATCGATTCCAACCTCACCGAGGAGGAAGCCCTGATCGAGCCCCGGCGCGAGTTCGACAAGACGCGAAAGCTGCTGCGCACGGTGATCCGGGCCTGTCTCGAACGATGGTCGCCAGACCGGGCAGCGGCGGCGCGTGAGGAACTGGGCGAAAAGCTGATCGACCTCAATCGACGCCCGCTGCGGCGTAAACTCCATCTGCTGGCGGCGCGCTGGAATGTGCCGCTCGACGGGATCGGCGACGAGCAGATCGGCCAGGCGATCAAAGCGCGCAACGCCATCGTCCATAGCGGTCACCATCCGGCGACCGAGGACGGCCCCGACCTATGGGGTCAAATGACGATCGTGCGCGAGCTGGTCGTGCGCTTCCTGCTCACTGCGATCGGCTACCGCGGCCAGTATATTTCCCATGTCGGCGGCTATCATCTGGCCCATTTCCCGCCGGGCGAAGTCGTTGCCGCGATCGCCGAGGCAAGATGAGAACCCTCGGCCGCAGCATGTTCGGAGTCTACGCGCTGGCGCTGCCGCGCGGGCACGGCTTCGGCGAGCGCTTGCCCTACGAGGCGTGGCAGTCGAAAGATGGCAAGGCGTACGCAATCGTCACGCGTCATGCCGAGGACGGCAGCATCGGCCTGATCGTGATGCGCCGGCGCACCGATGGCGTCTGGGCGGTGACGCACGACGATGTCCCTCAACCCGACATCGCCACGGCAACAGCGTTGGCTGATGTCGAACTCGAGGCCGGACGGCGCTTCCGGTGCCGCCCGGCGTGCAGCGGCGATCCGCGACAAGGAGGTGCTGGGGGGATCGTTGCCGAGGTCGCGGGCGAAACCGTCGCCAGCGCCAATGCCGGGGAGAAGTCCAAGACCCTCAAGAAGATCGTGCGATCATCTCGACGGCGCGGACGGGCGGCGCAGGGTCGAGCGCCGGGTGCCGAATGGATGGCCTTTCCGCCCGCCGCCTACACAGTGCGCGGCGGTGTCGACACGGTTGCCGCGCACGCCAAGGTCGAGGCGGCGCGTTCCGCCGAGGACGAGCCCGACCCGACCGCGCCGCCCGCCGCTGCGCTTCCGCAGGAGTAGGAACGGCTCGCAGCTTGGCATCTACATGGGCGGCGGCGAACCGCCGCCCATATCTTACGCCCGACCCTAAAAACTCGCGCCGTATGGCCGCGCCTTTCGGCGCCGGCCATACGGCGTTTTCTTTCTGCGGGCGCGGGGCAATGCTATAGCCCCCGGGATGATCGAAACCCTGTCCTCGCTCTCGGCCGAGCTGGCTGCCCCGGGCCGTGTTCTCGCCTTTTGTGACGAGACCGATCTCACCGGTAACGATGGGACCGCGACGATGCGCGCGGACATCCATCTGCACGCCGCCGTCGTGCTGCCGTCGGGCGGTTATGGCGTGATTGCTGCGTCGCTCGGCGCTGCGCTCGACACCTTCGGCGTCGAGGAATTTCACGCTGTCGACATCGTCAACAACGGCAAGAAGTCGGTCTGGTACGAGCGCAGCCCGGAAGATCGCCTCGCCGCGCTGACGACGATCTGCGACGCGCTCCATGCGAGCGGCGCGCATGTCTATTACGTCCAGATCCCCAAGGAGCAATATGACGGGCTTGTGGCGGCGCTGCCGCCTGGCTCGCTGCCCGAGGATCATAAGGATGCCGTAAAAGCCTGCTTTCGCGCCTCGATCGCCGCGCTGCTCGACACCTCCACATCGGCGATGGTCGTCGCGGACAAGGACAAGAACAGCAAGTCGATCGGCCTCGCGAAGGTCGACGGCGGCAACCATCTGATCGGCGGCGGCATCGTCCTGGCAGCCTCGGAGCAGGTCATCGGCCTGCAGCTCGCCGATGCCGCCACCTATATCATCGGCCGCTATATCCGCCGCCGCGACGGCATGGTCGCCAAGGTAGAGCTCGATGAAGAGATCGGGGCATTCGATAGCGTCGTCGCCGACGGGGTCGGCCGTCTCCACGGGCGCCTTCATTCGTTGCTGAGCGAGCCGGCCCTCTTTTGCGAAGCGGCCTGATCGCTTGGGGTCAGCCCCGGCGCCGGATAACTTTCTTGGTCGCGCCGCAGATCGCGCAGGGCTCCAGCTGGCGTTCGAAGCCGTTGCTTCCCGCCAGCTCGCGCGTTTTGTGATTGGCGTGCTGGCGGACCGATAGGCCGAGCCGCTCGGTGATGCAGTCGTCGCAGATGGCCTCGGGCGAGAGCCGCTCGATCAATGCCCGCACCTGGTCGAGAACCGTCGTCATCATGCCCCCCTTGCTCCTCTATAGGCCAGGTCCCCCGGCGGGCAAAAGCGAAGTCGAACCACGCTGCGGATAACTGCCGCTAGGCACCCACAGCGTGTGCAATCCTCACCTTGCTGGCGCTCCCGACCGGTAACCGGCTCCGGGGGCGGATGACCTGGGACGGCCGGTCCCCGCGAAACCACCGCGGGCGGTCCCCGCGAAACCACCGCGGGCGAACTGATTTCCCCCGGCCGGCTGCGCCGGCCTCCTCGCGGGCGCTTCGCTCCCACGGCGCGACCATGCCTGCCGTGAGAAACCATCGGGGCGGCGCCGATGGCATTCAACTCAGCATCAGCGACCACCCATAAGCGCAGTTGCCGAATGCAATCCCTGCTGCCAATCCGGCCGGCAAAGTAGCATTGCTATTTTGACATTTGCATTTTCGAAATAGCAATGCCACTTTGAATCATGGCCCTGGATCTCTTCGAACAGCGATTCACGCAACCGGACGTTTTGGCGATCACGCGTCTGCGGAAGGAATTGCTCCAGACGTGGATTAACCGGGAGGTAGTGAAGCTTGGAGAGCAAAATCCGGGCAGCGGCCGACGACGGCTCTATTCGGCGATCGACATCGTAAAACTCGGGCTGATGCGGCGGATCGCTGATCTGGGCCTCGATTTGAATATCGGTCGTGATTTGGCTGACGAGGCCGAACGCGAATTGCTCGCCGAGCGTAAGGTGCCTTGGGAGCTGCACCTCTCGATCAAGATGCAGGACGCCACTCATAAGGACATTGATTTTAAGATCGTCGCATCGGCGGGACACAGCGTCCTATCACTCAAATACGGAGCTATGGTCGGGGACGCGCGGGAGATGATCGTCTCCCACTTCACCGAACCCATGGAATCAGTCTTCCGGCGGCGGAAACGCACGCGGACCGACGACAGGCCGATCGACCCGCGACGCCGGGAAGCGCTCGCAAAGGCCGGGATCTATGCCGAGCCGGCTCTCATCTTTCCGTTCGGGGAGATCGTGAACGGCACCTTGCTCCAGATCGAGGCACTGCACGAAGGACATCTGCCGACCGCGGTCGAAGCAATGCTATCGCTGGAGACACAACCGCCGACGGCCGGCATGGATGACGACGATGGCTAGCGATCGCGCCCGCGAGCAACTCCGTCAAGAGCGGGAGACTTTCGAGCAGGCTCGAACCCACGTCGCGCGCTGGTTCGCACTTCGCCTGTGCATGGGCTATATCGGCATTGTCCTGATGACGCTCGTCGCGGCGGTATCCACCTACGTCATCCTCCATCCTGATCGTTACGACGCGACTGTACTGGGGGTCGCCGGGACAGCCCTGCTCGTCGATATCGTCAGTCTGGCGGTGAGCATCTTTCGCCTGGTCCTGCAGCAGGGCAGCATCGCGCAGCTCAAGCCGGTTACCAAATGCGCGGCCACCACGCGGCGCCGCAATGCCACCGATTTACGACCATGATGTGCTGCGACCTCTTATGTTGATCCGATGAGCAACGAATCCAGCGCCGGCGCGCGCAATCATCACTTCGTGCCGCAATATTACCTGAAGGGCTTTGCAAAGCCGCGGTCGAAAGACGGTAGGCTGACGGTCTTCGATCTGAAGGATCGAAAGAGCTTCATCACCAGGCCGCGGAACGTGGCGTCGAGGCGGGACTATAACCGTGTGGAGATCGATGGCGTCGATCCGAACGTAGTGGAAAGCCAGCTTTCGGTTCTTGAAGGTCATGCCGATCAGGCCTTCCGCCGGATCATCGAAGCGCGCTCGATCGACAACTCCGACGATTTCTCTTTGGTGCTTTCGCTGATCGGGCAAGTCTCACTCAACAATCCCCTGTTCCGCGATCAGCGCGACAAAATGATCAGCCAGCTGGGCACGGTCATGATGCACAACATGGTCGAAACGCCGGAGCGCTGGAACGCTGTCACGGATCAGGCTCGCGTGGCGGGCGAGCTGGATCGTGAACCGGTAACCTACGAGGATGCCCGCGATGCCGTGTTGAACGGAGATATCGTGGCCGGTGCCGCTAAGGAGGTGCTGATCCAGCAGGAAATCGAGCTCTGGCCTCAGATTTCACCTCTTCTTCATGCGCGCAAATGGACACTTCTGATCGCGCCGCCGGGGTCTGGTGGCTTCGCCACGTCTGATCGGCCCTTCTCTCTTCGCTGGAACGATGATGCCATGAACCAAGGCCCTTATGGCGTAGGGCTGGGTTGCAGTGACACGACATTGACCTTCCCCCTCAACAGGGAGTTGGCGCTTATCGGCAGCTTCGAGCATGGCGGCGGGACAAGTGAAGCGACTGAAGATGTCGTGGCAGCCGTCAACCACACAATCTTCCGGTCGGCGATGCGGCAGCTCTACACCACCGTTGATTTCCCGATCCTCGACGTTGGCCGGGTCATCAAGCCGTTTTCCGAAAGCAGGATCTGGCAGATCGTCCGCGAACGTCACGGGGATTAGCTATTCCCGGCGCGATCGCTCGGCGAGCGATCGTGCATCGCGTATCAATGCGCCACAGCAAGCCTCACCGCATTGACAAAGGCCTCGAAACGACCGCGATCCCGCTCAAGAGCACGGCGCAACCCAGCTCTGATCTCGATCTGCGCGCCTGCGCCAGACCTTCCTCGGTTGCAGATATTGTCGGGATCGGCGCCTGCATATGGCCCCGCGGTTTCCACGCGGCTGGCGAAGCCCGCTTCTCGGAGCTCGCGATCGATGCGTTCGCCCAGCGCGGTATCGCGGCCACCGACCTGAATCTCCATGGCATCGCCGTCCAGCCCGTGAACGGTCACGACAACATTGCAGCGGGCAACAAGGCTCAAGGCGTTGGGCTCGTCGAAGCTGGACGACGTTACGTGCAGATCCGCGTTGTGATTGCGCTTGATGCCTTCGAAAGCAAAGCAATTGTAGTCTGAGCCGGCGATCGACCAAGCTAGCTCTGACGTCAGGAATTCGATTTTCCCGCCATGCGGCGCAAGGATTGCTACCCCGGCACCCTCAACAGGAGCGGCGCGGATCTGATAGTCACGACCTTCCACTTCGTGTTGGCGGAGTTCCGCAAAGCTTTGGTACTTGTCTGGTCGCGCCATATCGCCCTCCGGCTTCGACAGTAGCCGAGTTCCAGATTCGGCTTCCAATCCATTGTTGATCAGATGCCCCGGGGCTAGAATCCCACTGCATCGATGGATCGTGCCCAGACGATCGGCCTTGGAAGGGCGGAATTTCAATCGCGTGGCTTCAGGCGTGGCGCTTTTCGGGCCTCGAATTGAAAGACGTAGGAAAATCAAAGCCTAAACGTCTCAGTTCGAATCCCTCCCGCACAAACGATCTGGGGCGACCGACTTTTAACAAGTGACTGAGCGGCGATCCGGCGCGTCGGGGTGGGTGGTCTCAACCATAGGTCTGCTATCGGTATAAGCTGCCGCTCAAGCCTCCAGTAGCGAGTGGCCGACTGTGGTCGGCATGAGCCCCCCAGCAAATCGTGCGCATCCTCGTCGGCAAGCGTTCTCCAGATGGCCAATGTGGCCATAGGAGAACGACCATGGAGACGGTTGAAACAGAACTCACTGCCAACAAGCGCCCGGTTTGGAATGCCGGAAGGACCGTGGGTGCAAAGCGGGCTCTGAAACCGAAGCATATTTGGGAAATCCGTTTCTACCTCAATCAGCACCGTCGCCTGCGAGATCGTGCGCTGTTCGATCTGGCGATCGACAGCAAACTTCGAGGCTGCGACTTGGTGCAGATGAAGATCGGCGACCTTGTCAGCGGAGGGCAGATCCGAACGCGGGCAATCGTAGTGCAGCAGAAAACGGGCCGACCCGTTCAGTTCGAACTGCTGCCAGATGCTCGAGCAAGCTTGCTGGCATGGCTCGAACGCCGGGGCGGCACGGTGGACGATTACGTGTTTCCGAGCCGAGTTGATCATAATGGGCATCTCAGCACTCGCCAGTATGCTCGGCTCGTCGACGAATGGGTGACAGGAGTAGGTTTGATGCGAAGCGAGTATGGCACTCATTCGCTTCGGCGAACGAAGGCATCGATCATCTACAGGGCGACCGGCAATCTACGGGCTGTCCAGATCCTTCTCGGCCACAGCAAGATCGAGAATACGGTGCGTTATCTCGGGATCGACGTAGAGGACGCGCTTGCTCTTGCCGAAAACACCGAAATCTGAACCCTTGGGCGCCCGTTTCCGGTGGGAGCCGGACACGGGTGCCTGGGACTGACCCGTCATCCAGACACTTTCCGTCAAAACGGCGGGTCTCACCAGATTCCGCCGTTCCCCAACTGCCTTGGCATCCTACCGTTTAAACTCAGCGGTGGTGAGTGGTGAGTCGTCTCGTAGCTTCGGATCAGCGACTGCCGATAGCAGTCGTTGCTCGCACGACCGGCCTTCCCGAAAATCGATCAGGTGCGGTCGCAAGACAGCCATGCGCTTCACGACTACTGCGCCTTCAATCTCCGGCCCTCGATCATCCGCCATGGTGACCGCTCCTGTCCGATAGAGGAAAGGTCGAACGGTCGTCTCTGCGCTGGGCGCGGCAATCATCTGTTTGTTGTTCGCTTTATAATTGGCTAGCTTTTAGCAAGATAGGACATTGGTATGGGAGCCTGAAGTTGGGTACGTGGTCTACCGAGAGCTTTGGCAATGACGCAGCACTGGACTGGTTTGGCGAGTTACGTAAAGCGTCGAGCCCGCTGACGTTCATCGAAGAGACATTGAACAGGGGTTGTACGGATAGCGTCGTCGCGGCCAGTGCGGTGCTGGCCACGCTCGGCGGCCACAATAAAATCGTCGTTCATCCGGACGTCGCGGACTGGTGCGCCGGAAAGGCGGCACCACCGGCGGCGCTGAAGCAAGACGCTGTCGATGCCATTCAAGCCATTCTCGACGACCCCGAGGCGGACACACACGACGCGTGGGCGGAAAACGGCGAAGACGACGCAGACTATCTCGCGTGGCTATCGACACTGAGGAGTCTACAGGACGGCCTTCGTTAGGAGACTACTGTTCATAGCAGTGATCGGCGCCGAGATTGATACCTGCGGAGCTCCTTGGGCTAACCACCGCTTTGCGCCCTTCTACATGCACGGGCGCCTCCATCAAACCTGAACCTTACTACATCGCCGCGTTTTCACACAGCCTCTAACCTTTAACGGGACGGCATCCGCCGGCCGCCGATGCCGTCGTTTACGAGCGGCAGTTTTCCTGAAACTCACCGCTGGAGATGGAGAACGGGACTGCCGAACGGCGCTTCGTGCGACCGGTTTTAAAACGGCACATCGAGCGGCGGAATGTCTTGGATTGGACGACTGCCGGCTGACTGGCTTCACAATGCGCGGGCGACTGCTCCTGTCAGACTTGGACGTTCGCGCCGGTAGACGCGAACGGCGTAAGCTGGTCGGTAGCTGCCGTGCTCGGCAATAAAGCAAGGACGGCAGCCTTCCTGCCTCGATTGCTTCAAAGGTGCCTATCCGCATCCGGCCCGTCACTTGCCTTGGCTGTCTCGGCAAAAGATCATCCCGTTCATGTCGCGGTAACGGGTCGGGACCCGAACTTACGCACCTCGCTGCGAAAAGCTGCCTTTCCTTCATGATTGGCGCGGCTACCCGAGGGACTGCGCCGAACGCACCTTCTAACGCTCTGCGGCATCACGGCCTTGATGATCGCGCGCTGACAAACGATCTCTGTGCGATGAGCGATCCAGAACAGACCACCGAAGCCGTACCCGCTCCGCAAACCGGTGCGATCTTGGCACGCGCGGTCGCTGCCGACTTCGAGAGCTTCTTCCTGCCAGACGAGCCGATGACCGTTAGGATCGACGTCGAATCGGCACGCAATCCCGGCATCAAAGGCTCAGGCGACGATGCACGCATCGTCATTACGACCGACATGGCGGCTCAGGAAATCGAGGACGCCGACACGCTTTTCTTCCACCTCCTGATCCTCGGACATGAACTCGCCCACCTCGTCCATCGGCATCTTCACGCCGTGGAGATGACGCAGGAGGGAGACCGGGCGCTGGAATATTGGGCCGACTTCTATGGCGCCAAGGTGATGATGGTTCTTACAGGCTATGGCAGTCGTTGCGCCGAGATCGCAGATCCGCTTCTCGGCGAACTCAGCTTCGAGGATCGGATCGCTGCCATCGGTCGCGCTGTGGCTCGCATGGTCGAGGGCGGCTTTTACAATGAGCATCCGCGCTATCCCAAACCGCTGCTTCGCGTCAGTCTGGTGTTCAACGGTGTGCTGTCTTTCCTGCGTCTGCGCGGCCACAAACTCTCGGCCGGCTTGCTGGTGACGATTTTCGAAGCTTTCTATCGGACCGACGCTGTTCACGAACTGGTGGTGCTCCACCCCGAACACGCTGATCCCGACGCCGCGCCGGTCCGCCAGGCGCGAGAATGGCACCGAGCAATGCAGGGAGATGCGATCGCGATCACTCGCGGGTTCAAGCTGAACCTGATGCACTATCTCCACACCACCTTCGACCAGACCGAGGAGGAGCGCGAAGCGTCCCGGCAGGAACGTCTCGCCGAATTTCAAGCTGCCGGCTTTTTGCTGGAGACGAATCCGGAGAATCTCCGAGGCGGATGAGAGTGACGCCGGGGCGGCACAACGCCAACACGACGCCTACTCAAAAGTAGGGACGGTCAGCCCTCCTTCTCTATTGCGGAATCTCGCCCAAGAAGCCGCCTTCCAACGGCTGCGTGCCGAGCAAATCCCATCCCTTGATTTCCAACGACTGGCCGGTTTCGGCAGAAACGGCCGTTCGCTTGCCGATCAGTTAGCGACTTGAGCTTCGTTAGCTGCCCACCTATGAGCCACCTCCCCACGGCAGCTTTGCGGTTTGGTCGGGTAAAAGGCTGTCTGGCGGCAACCGGCCCATCAGCTGCCATCATAGTGCCTAGCCGGGTACGGCCGGATCTGGGCCGTTAGCTGCCTGACTGCGTGCGGCGTCAACTTCGAGAAAACGGACACGAAGACATCGCCTCAGACAGAACCGCCGACGTTTCGAAATAGCCGTTGACACAGCACTGCCAGGCCGCTGTGCCGAATCAGGAGCTTTTGGGGGTATAATGGTCAGCAAACACTTTATGGGGGCGCTGGTCACTGCGAGCCTTTGCGGGAGTTCGCCGACACAAGCGCAGACCTCCGAGGACACGTTCTCTCGGTTGAGAGACGTCTTCGCGTTGATCCGCGACAATTATGTGGAGCCGCTTAACATGGCCGCACTGGCCGGCGCTGCGATCGATACGATCCGCGGTAAGGCCGAGCTGGATGATGAATCCTGGTCTCGCTGCGTTGGCAAGTCGTCCTCCCCCGGACCCAACGAAGTGGCCAAGGCAATGCGTTGTGCGGGCTTTGATCAGGCAGGACCCGAGGCGGACACGGTCGTGGACGCGGCTATCGAGGCGATGGTCGCGAAGCTCGATACGCACAGCCGGTGGGTCACATTCACGGCGCCCGCCAAACTGCTCGGCCAACCGGCAGCATGGGCATCTGCCGGTCTGATCCTCAGGGATCGCGATCGCCGCTATGTCGTCCTTGCCACCGGTTCCACCTCTGCGGCGGGAAGAGCCGGCATTCGCAAGGGTGATGAACTGATCGCAATTGATGGAACCGTCACGGCCGAACTGTCCTTTGACGACGTGGTCCAGAAGCTTCGTGGGCCGGATGGCAGCATGGTCACGCTAACGATCCGACGCCTAGATGGCAGCATTGCCGAGTTTCCGCTCCATCGGACGATCGTGCGCCAGTCCGACATGGAATTGCAGACCGAGCGACGTGGATCCGTGCTGATCATAAGACTGTCCGGCCTGTCATTTGGCGCCACACAGGGGGTCAGTTCTGCTCTGTCGCAAAACGGCGACGTATCCGCGCTAATTCTCGATCTTCAAGACAACCAAGGTGGATTGTTGGGGGAAACAGTAGCACTCGCCGATCTTTTTCTCGACGAGGGCCCTATCGTCACGTCCAAAGGACGGGAGAAGCGCGACGTCGAGACATATCGCGCGGCCAAGAAGCAGTTGGCGCAAGGCATTCCGATCCTCGTGCTGGTGAACGAGCGTACGGCGGCCGGCGCGGAAATTCTCGCCGCAGCCCTTCAAGACAATAGGCGCGCGACTGTTTTCGGGCGCACGACTCAGGGTGCCGGCAGCGTCCAGACGATCATCCCGGTCGGCCCGCAGCGTGCACTGAGGCTAACGACTTCCTACGAGTACCGCGCTGACGGCCGCAAGCTCTCGGAAGCTCCTGTCATCCCCGATTGTCCGAGTAACCTCGACGCCTCAACGCTGCTCGATCGGTTAGCCGTCATTAGCACGACTGCACCTGGATCGTGTCTCGCCCCCGACTAGGAGCGATGCGTCCGGGTGGCCTTTTTTCACAGTTTCAAACGGCGGTGGCTTTCAAGGTCGTCCGCGGTCGGTATCGACGGCAGCAACCGGGGCGGTAGCGGTCATTCTGCGCAGGTAGGCGGCAAACGACGCTATCATGATTTTCGAGCCAAAAAGCGAGCTGGCGGCTCACGGCCCAATAGCCCGACTTAAAATGGGCGGCGTATTCAACCAACATGTCGGCGAGGGCGGAAATGTGGGCCTAGGCATGCCACCGCGTTCCATCGAAGCCGCGAATAATTGTGGGACGAAATGTGGAGGTGAATTCGCCCTTATCGTCGAAAGTGGCGGAAATCTGCCGATTTCCGCTTGACGATGGTGACCCCTACGGGAGCCGAACGGCGGCACCTGGGCCGAGTGCGGACCGGCAGCTCCCTGTCGCCAAAGGTCAGAAGCGGACATCGGTTTCTTGCGTCGCTGATATACTAAGCGGCTTTGTGCTTTCCGCCCCCTTTATCTGGGAGGAAAGGTTCGGAAATCGCGATGCAGGGTGGACGAGGCTTCCTTGGAATGGAATTCCTGCTTGGGCGGGGACGATCGCCCGTGACTAGCAACGCGAAGGCTACGAAAGCGGTCTCTCAACCCACAATCTCAATTTGATCAGCCGTCAGCAGCCCGTTCGCAACGAGTTCGTCGCGGGCCGCCTCCGGGTTGGGAGTGAATAGCAGAACCCGCAAATCCTCGAGCGCACGCGAGAACGACACATAGGCGAGCTTCCTGCCACGAGCCTGCTGCTTGTCGGTTCCGGCGCCGCCCGCCACCCCTGGGGTCAGGAGCTTGCCGAAATTGTAGTTGTGCCAGGCAGCCTCGATGTCGTCGTAGACCACCATTACCTTGGGATATTCCTCACCCTTCACGCCATGCTGGGTGCTATAGGCGGTTTTCGTACCCATGAACGCAGCGTAGGAAGCGATCTCGCTCGTATCCATGAGGAACAGCGCGTCGGCGAGCCAATCGCCCTTTTCCTCACCGTACTGGTCGGGGTCATATTCCTCGCCACGTGGGTCGCGATCGAAATGCGCCTGGAAACGCTCTCCGACACGGATCAGTTGTCGCTCGGCAGCAAAACGCAGAATCTCGCCGATCGGCGCGGTGTCCCAACGCTCAACGAGATTGGAAACGACGTCGATCGACGTCTCGACCATCGAGCGCAGTGTCTTGGCCGCATTCGCGCCATCCACCGCGAAGGCCGGGCTATTCCGCCGGAGGATATCGATGATCGCCCGGCTGTCGCCGTCGCGCTGCGCTCGTACGAGCGGCCAAATCGTGTCGGTAAGCGGCGCCAGCAGAAAGTGCTCGCCGCGGTCGAAGGCGTCCTGAGCGCGCGAAGACGCGAATTCTCCCGCGAAGAGCCGATTGAGGTTCGAAAACCCCATGCGCCGCGCGATCATCTGTTTGACGAGAAACAGCTGCACCACGTCATCACGATCGGCCCAGCCCCATGCTGCCAGTGCTTCATCCATTTTGACCAGCGCGCGTCCGGTCTGCGCTTCCGAATAACGTCGGCGCTCTCCTTCAGGCTCCTCCGCTCTCACAAGCCGGAAGATCACACTTCCTTCGATCTCTTGGTTGTCGCCGGCGGGAACCTGTTCGACATCGGTACGAAATCCGTTGAGAAAGCGAATCACGCTTTTAGAGCAGCGAAAATTCTCGACCTTGGAGATAGTTTTCCCGCTTGTGGGCGGAGCGAAGTCCTCTGCGGTCTCGCCGTAGATTTGCTGCCAGGGGTCTCCGAAATAGCCGATCACCGGCAGGCGATCGCCGCCGGCGGCTAGGTTCAAACCCCGAACGATGCCCTCGGCTGTATCCTGCGCCTCGTCCACAAAGATGTAGGGGAAGCGCAGACCGAAGATCCGGCGAAAGGTCGCGTTTTCTTCCAGTAGGTAGGCCGCGACCACGAGAATGTCGTCGTGCCCGAGGACGCCGTTAGGATAGTCGCCATAGACCGTGTCGCCATACTGGAAACGATCGACGGTCTTCAACGCTGCCAGATCCGCTTCGTAGCGATCGGCCTTGGCGCGGGCATCGCGGGCCGTCTTGCTTTGACCACCATTGTCCTTCGCCCGTTCCTTTTCGATCAGGTCCGGAAGGCGGCGGTTTTCAAGCGCTAGGCGGATGTCCCGATGAAACCGCCCGATCTGTGCCCATAGGAAACTGTGCAAGGTAGAAACGACGAAGAGATCGTCGAAGCCCAGTCGCTCGCTGATAACCGCCACGGCACGCTTGGTATAAGTGATGCAGGCGACGCGTTGGCCGTTCTGCCGGAGGGCCTTTCCCCGATGGTTACGCACCCATTCTAGCGCATCGACCAGCGATGAGGTCTTGCCGGAGCCGGCCCCGGCGATGAGGGCGAAACTGAGGTTGGTCTCGAGGCACATCTCGACATCCTGGTCCGCTTGGGTCGCGACCTTCGCCATCTCAGGCCTCACCGTGCGTCGCAGCAGGGGCAGCGTCGGCCAGCGCAGGAGCAGGCGCGCTTTCGGCGTCCGGAGCTGCGGGTGCGAGTCCAGGCGGCGCGATCATCGGCTGGAGCTTGGCCTCCAGCCACGTTAGACCTTGGGCGATGTAGCCCGGCGTCTTCCAGTCGATCTGGCCATCAAGTAGGCTCATCGCGAAATCGGTCTTCTTGAACGTGTCCGCACGGACACGGTCATAAATCGCCTGATAAGCGCTGGTGAGATCGTCAGGAACAGGTTTGCCTATCGTGATCGTGCTATCGCGCAACAGCGCAAAATTATCATAGACGAACGCCTCCTCGAGCGTTCGTGGCCGCATCACCAGCTGGTGACCCTGGTCCTCGACGGCAACGTCGACTTGGAACGCGATGCACCGTTCTTTCTCGGTGCTGATCTTATCTTCAGGCGGTATCGCCATCAATTCGGCGATGGTGGTCTTGTCCAACATGACCTTGAGGGTTGCGTTCGACGTCTTGGCATCGGGTGTGTCGCCGCGGCACGCCGCACCGGTATCGGGCGTGACCGAGTCCAAGTCGGTGATGACGAGATAGGGGATGCGGAGGAACGAGAGCAGGCCTTCGAAGCGGTGCGAATAGGCGCCGCCGACTTCCAGAATCGTGAGGTAGGATTTCCTGAGCTCTGACGCCGACTTTTCGATCATCAACGGCAACAGCAGCTTCTCAACGGCTCCCTCGACCAAGATGGCGGCATCCGCGAAAAAAAGATCGCAATGGGTCAGACGGAGGTAGCGCTTTAGGAATGCAATGGCGTCTTCGGTCGAAACGGCCTTGCCTTCGATGACGTCGCCGTCCGGCCGGAATGCCCGCAGGCTGCGGACGTCCGACACGTTCCGGATGCCACCCGAGCCGTCCTCATCCGGGGCGTGGCAACGCTGAAAGTACCGCACTGTTTCGAAATCGACGGCGTCGAGGATGTGCGAAGAGTGGGTCGTTACGACAAGCTGCGGTACCAAGGTCGGCTGATCGGCGGCCTTTGCGGATTCCTCAATCACCTTCCAGATGTTGGTGATAAAGGTCTGCTGCACCTGCGCGTGGAGGTGCACCTCCGGTTCTTCGATGAACACCAGCAAGCACAGCGGCCGGCTGTCGGGCGTCGCCAGCCACTGCGAATGAAAGTGGCGAACCTGGATGGCCATGTAGATGAGGTTCTTAAAGCCTAGGCCGTTGTAGAGCTCCGGTAGTTCGTGCTTGCGCGTGGGATCGACGTAGAGGAGTTCGGTATTGCCCTTGAGGGCTGTTTCCGGGCTGAGCGACGAGATGATGCGCAGGTCCCGATCATTGACAGACGGGACGCCCAGTCCCTTAATCAGGTCGATCAGCGGCGCGAACTGAACCTTGTAGTGATCGGTCAGCCGTTCGTTGTTCTCGTCGATCACCTTGTTAGCGGCGGCTGCGGGGCCGGCATCCTGCAGGTTCTTGCGGTAGAAGGCGGCGAAGGCTGATGAGAGTCGATTGCTGCGGCTATTATCGTCGTCGTGGATGTTCCGCTGTGCATCGACGAACTCGACCCTTACCAGCTGCTTCAGGAGGCGCTTTCCCTCTTCCGGCTCGACCGCCGTCATGTGGATCGCGGTGTTTCCATCGTCGTCCAGGCGCTGCTCGAGCGAAGCGATCCGCACGATGCCGTGACGAGTCAGGTTGGTGTCCGTTCCCAAAAACTGGACAAGGGTCTTGCTGTGGCTGCCGTCCTCCTGGACCGGGTAGGCTGCATGGTAGGCCTCCAGCAGCTTCTGCGGATCAGCAAAGCCGAAGGTCATTCGGCAACCGACACGCTCGAAATCAGTTAGGTCTTGCAGCAGCGAGAATACGCGACCGTACTCAATGGCGTCGGGATCGATCGAGAACCAAAGGTCCAAGCTGATCTCGGGGAGGTGCGTCGGATCGCCGGTCTTCGCGAAGGCCTCGAAATCAATCATGCGCGAGACTGAAAAGTCGTGGATCCTGAATTCACGTCCGCCAAGAAAACAGCGAAAGATCGCCGTTGCCGACGTCTTGCCGCTGTTGTTGGGGCCAACAAAGATAGTTTTCTGGGTTTCGATATCGATCTCGACATTCTCGAGGCGCCGAAAATTTCGGATCGCGACCGACTTAAGCTGCATTCTGCTTTCCCCATACACGGCAATGCTGCGCGCGCGAATGACTAGAAGATAACCCAGAGCCAGCAGGCTTGTCGCCACATATTTTATCATGAACTTGAAGCAGACTGACTGCTTTTGGGAATTGGTAAAAGCGGCGCGGACGACCGACATTGGGGCGCATAGCCGACACTACCTCGTCGGCTGCGTGTGCGCCTTCTCGCGGTCGACAATCTCGTTCCAGCGATCTGGATTGGCCCTTCTCATCATTCGCTGCCCCCCGCTCCACATATCGGTTCCCAGCGTTCGCGCTGCAATTCGCTCAGGCACAGCCCAGCTCGCAGGCAGCGAACGTGCGATAGCTCCTGGCAGAATTGCAAAGGTGACCATGCCGGCAACAGCGAACGCGATACGGTTGTGCAGCAACTCGCGGTCCTGCTCCCCGGCCGCTTGCGATCTTGCGATCATCGCGTCGATGCGGCCAGCAGCCGTGTTGATGGCCGCGGTGGCACTCTCCAGCATGCGTCGATCGCTCGAGCGAGCGTCGCCCGCAGCCTTGTCAATCGCGCTGGCAAGAGTCTCGGGCGTCAGCCTCATCGCCGGCTGCTCCGATACCTTCTTCGCCCAGACGCAGACATCCTCCAGCCGCTTTGCGATCGCCTCCAGGGTTGGCGCGTAGTCAGGCTGCGATGTTCGTTCATCGGTCAGCCGCTCGACGGCGCGACGAAGTAGGCTGATCTCTGCGCGAAGCTCGCCGAAGGCATGAGCGGCGAGGCTCACGTCGGGGTCTAGGGTGCTGTCATGGTCCATCTGGCAGCTTCTATCTGCCAAGCCCGCGACCGCGCGAGTGGTCGAGCCAGTCCTGGATGTCATGGGATATCGAACCCCCTCCGCCGGACCGAATTCCAAGCTCCGAGAGCCGTTTTCGAACAAGCGACTCGGCCTGGGCGTCACGTTCGAGACTCTTGCCGAGCGTGCTCATCCGCTCTCCGATTGCTCGAAGGCCAGCATCGTCCCCCGCTTGCCGGAGGGTGCGGTGCTGCCTGGCGAGCTTCTGCCACTCCTCCACGAAACGGTCCGCCCGAAGTTCAGGGCTGGCCCGCAGTTCCGCTTCCAGCGCCATCACGCGGATCGCAGCGTTGGTGCTGCCCTGAGCGGCCTCGCTGATCAGCCCCGTGTCGCGCGTGAAAGCCGCACGCAGATCGCGCGCGGCATGCGGGCGGATGCGGTCGATCGCCTCACAGGCTTTCTCGTAGGCGATCCGCTGATGCGGTAGTTCGGTATATCCATCCTTGCGGATCCGCAGGATGTCATCGGTCGCGCGTGCAAAGCGCTGGACGGCGCGCTCCAAGCCGAGCGGCTCAGCAGCGGGCACCGGCGCGGGGATGCGAAGCTTCAGGCCATCGAACCGGCCTCGTGTTGGTGGTGTCGACATCGGCCGGAGGTCGAGCCCGGCAAACGGATCGCGAGTGGGTGCCGGCTTCGCCTTCTGCACTATCGGCTCCGGCAGCCAGATCTGGCGCCGGTCGGCAAATGTCCGCGCGTAATCCGACGCCATATCCTTGCTGCGCTCGCGCGACAGCGTGCGGACGAGCTTCGACTGATCGCCGAAGTCGTCACGTCCATAATGAAGGTCGACCTGATCACGGTGCCGCGACAGCGCGACATAAGCCGCGTGGCGGTCCAGCCCTGGCGTGGCCAGCACATGCACCCGATCGACGGTGACGCCCTGCGCCTTGTGAACGGTCGCGGCGTAACCGTGGTCAAGCTGGTTGTAATCCTTCAGATCGAACGCGACGGCGCGGCCATCGTCCAGCATCACCGCCATGCGAGCAGCGGCGACGCTTTGCACGGTGCCGAGCGACCCGTTCTTCACGCCCATGCCGCGCTCGTTCTTCAGGAACATGATGCGGTCGCCTGCCGCGAAGCTGCGCTGGCCCCGTTCGACCCGCAGGGTGACATCCTCGCCCAGCTGCCCGGCCTCACGCAGCCGCTCCCGCGCCGCCTCGTTTAGCGCCTGCACTTCGTCCCTGGTGTGGGTCAGGATGATGCGTGTCGCATCCGGCGCAGCGGCACGATCGCGATCCCAGCGATCGATAAGGTCCGCGCGCGCGGCCTCGCGTGTCTCTGCGGCGTGAACGTGCCCGCGCGCTTCATAATCCTGCAGCGCCTCGGCGGTCCGTCCTGTGGCGAGCTGCCGCGTGGCACCCCGCTGCCAATCCTCGCGCTGGCGTCGGATCTCGGTGATCTCGACACTGCCATGCCGCTCGGCGATCGAGCGGAATGCAGCGCCGGCCTCGATCGCCTGCAACTGCTCGGGGTCGCCGACGAGTACGACCTTTGCGCCGCGCTTCTCAGCTTCGCCGATCACACGTTCCATCTGCCGTGATCCAATCATCCCGGCCTCGTCGATCACCAGCACATGATTGGAAGTTAGCAGGTCGCGCCCCTGCGACCACTGATGCTCGATGCTGGCGATCGTGCGCGACGCGATCCCGGAACCGCCTTCGAGATTCTCAGCGGCGATGCCCGACAGCGCGAGACCCTGCACCTGATAGCCCGCCGCCTCCCACGCCTCGCGCGTAACGCCGAGCATCGCCGACTTGCCGGTGCCGGCATAGCCGGTCACCGTCGCAATGCCGGCCGAGCGCGCTATATGCGTCAGAGCAGCTGACTGCTCCCCCCCGAGGGTCAGACCGCGCCTCCCGGCGGCGTTGATGGCTTTGTCTACCATCGCCGTCGGGAGATGATGGTCACGCCGCGATGCCAGCCGATCGGTGGCGCGCTCAAGCCGCTGCTCGGCCTCGATCATGCCGCGGCTGGTGAAGCGATCCTCGCCCCTTCCATCCTTGCCAAGCGCGACACAGTCCGGCGATGCGCGAACCGCGCTCATCGCCTGGTCAAACTGTTCCTTGCCGTCGCTATGCCGGTGTATGAACCGCGCCAGATCCCGCGTGGTGAACGTAGCCTGGTTGTGGGTGATCGCATCCAGCGCAACGCGTGGGTCGGCGATGATCTTTGCGCCGTTCGCTCGCGCAATCTCAAGATGCTCGGCATGGCGCTCTGACTCCAGCCCGTGCGCCGCCATTCGCGATGCCGCCGGCCCGATCTTGTGCTGCGGCTCCAGCTCGATGCCTTGCGCTTCCAGCGAGCGATGATCGACCCGCGCGTCGATATCCAGTTCGGCCAGCCGCGAGTTGACGTGCTCGGCCCAGCGCTCGCGCCATTTCTCAAGCAGGTCGGTGCGATTCCAGTCGCGGTTCTTGGGGCCGAACCCGTTCTCGCCGACCTCGCGCGTGGTCAGCATGACATGCGCGTGTGGCTTCGCTTCGCCGTCCGCCCCGACATCCCAGTGGACATTAAGATCGGCGATCATCCCGCGTGAGACGAACTCGCGCTCGACAAACTCGCGCGCCAGGCGAATGCATTCGGCCTGGTCCAGCTCGCGCGGGATCGCGAACTCCACCTCGCGCGCTAGCTGCGCGTCCTTGCGCAGCTCGGCTGCCTCAACCGCATTCCACAGCTGCTCGCGATCGGAGAGATAGTCCGGCGCCCCCTCCGGTAGCAGCACCTCAGAGTGTACGACACCCGGCTTGTTCGAGAAGTCGTGATGCCGATCCAGCCGCTGATCGTGCAACCGTGAGGCCGAACGATAGGCGGCAGATGCCAGCGCGGACGATCCCGAAGCGCGGGATATGATCTTGGCCGAGAAGTGGTAGATCGCCATGGCGGCAATCCACTTACACTACACAAGCGACGTCGGCACGACGTATAAGCGCGCCCTCAAAAGAATTCATCTTTTTCGGGACTGATTAGTCCCACGATGTTTCACACCATTTGCGCTGATCGACTGCGTTACTAATTGAAGCGTCCCATACGGTCAATTGAGGACGAACCGATGCGCAAACCCCGCGACCTTGATTCGGAGCTGCAGGCGCTCAGCGACAAGGCGAAGCAGCTGAAAAGCCGCAAGCTGCAGCAGCTCGGTGAGCTGGTAATTGCAACCGGGGCCGACGCGTTCCCGATCGAGCAGCTCGCTGGCGCGCTTTTGACCGCAGTCGAGGCGAAAGAGCCGGCGACAAAGGAGGGCTGGCGCAAGCGCGGCGCTGCCTTCTTTCGCCGTGAACGAACCGCTGGCCAAGGCGCTGGCAGTGACGCGCAGCCAAGCGCGTCGGATACTGGCGGGGCGCTATCGTCTGCAGGCGGTAATCGCGCGTCATGACACGCGAGCCTGGGTCGTGAAGCGCCGCGAACGAACCCGCCAGCTGATCGAACTCGGCGGCCTGGTTGTGAAGTCCGGGCTGGTCGAGCTGACGGAGGATGATCGCGCTGTAATTCTCGGCATCCTGGTTGAAGCTGCAGCCATGTTGAACGGGCACGATGCTGAGCAAAAGACGGTGCTCTGGCGTCGCAGTGGACGGCGCGCATTCGACACGATAGCAACTGATAAAATGGCTCAAACTTGATTCAACCTTTGCATTGCTACACAGAGCGGGAAGCTGAAGCGCTTGTCATGAACAGCGCGGGCGCAAAAAACATAAAGCGGGAGGTCGCTAATGTCCGAAGAAATTACCTTGAATGCCGTCGATCTTGCGACGGAACTGACCATTGCCTGGCTGGGCAATCAGAACAATCGCGTCTCGGCTGAAGACGTGCCTGCGTTTCTGCGCACCATGCATTCGACGCTTAGCGAACTGGCTAGCGGCGGATCCTCGACTGGAGCCGGTGAAGAAACTCCGCCAGCGACCGAATATACGCCAGCCGTGTCTGTGCGTAAGTCGCTCGCGTCGAACGATCACATCATCTCGATGATCGACGGCAAGCCGTACAAGACGCTGCGTCGCCATCTCTCTACCAACGGCATGACGCCAGAAGAGTATCGTGCGCGCTACAACCTGAAGGCCGATTATCCGATGGTTGCGCCGAGCTACTCGGAAGCGCGCCGGGCGATGGCACACAGGATTGGCCTCGGCGCCAAGGGTCGCGCAGCGCGCAACGCAGCTGCTTCCGCCCCTGCTTCAGCAGCGACCAAGACGCGGAAGCCGCGCGCAAAAGCAGCTGAGAACGCATAACCAAACCGCGCCGGGTGCCTGCACCCGGCGCGCCGTTATTATGCAGCCGCACTCCGCTCAAGCGCGGCGATGCGCTCCTCGCAGATCACCTGCACCGCTTGGCCCAGAACTTCGACGCGCTCGCCGAGCCACGCCAGCTCATCCTCGCTGATCCGGTAGTGTTTCGAGTAGCGAGCCTTCACATAGGCTTCCTTGAGTTTCTCAAAGCGCCCGCGATCAGCGCGACTGTCGCGCGGCCACGCATCCACCAAGCGGGGATCAATCCGCTCGGCTTGCGTTCGCAAGAAACCAAGATTGTGGACGTGCGGTGTGTAGAAAGTGCAGACCAATAGGACGCAATGATAGAGGCGTTCCGCTGCCTGATGCAGATTGAATGCCGCTTCTCGCAGGCCATCCTCTTGGATCAAAAAATCAGAAGCTCTTTTGAACTTTTCGGCGCTCGGAAACCACTCTACAAAATATTCTCGCGCCATCGCTAGCGCTTGTGCTGGCGTCTTTGGTTTCGGCTTATGGAACTCGGTATCCTCGCTCTGATATAGAGCGATGCCGTCGCGAGCGACATCCATGAAGAAATAGCGCCCATGCGCGAGCCCATCGTTCACCTCGCGCAGCGTGTGAACGATGAAGTTGACCGGCGTGCGTAGCGCCTTGGTTATCGACAGCTCGCGGTTGAGGCGCTCCTCGGCGTTGGCCCAAAACTCGACCCGGTCGGTCAGCTTATCGTGATTGACGACGATCAGCAGGTCGAAGTCGGACTGATAGCCTTTGGCAGTGTGCGGCTCGTCGACCCAGCCGCCACGCGCATAGCTGCCATAGAGAATGACCTTCAGGATGCGTGCGTTCTTCTTCCAGTCGCATGTCGCGATAGCGGTCGTGTCGCCAAACTCCTCGAACAGGATCTGGACGACACGTTCAAGCTCGCGCTGCTTGGCAGCAGGCAGATGATCGAGGCTGGTCCTCATGATCGCAATCCTAACGCTGAGATAGCACGGCGTACACCTCGCCCGGTGGTTTCCGGACGAGGTGTCTCGCTGGTCATGGAAATTTGCCGCGGTCAGCACGGTCGAGCGCGATCAGCACGCGCGCAATCGTCTGCTCGACATCTCCAACGCTGCAGCCATGAAGCTTGGCCGCCTGGACATAGTCGAGATCGTCAAAGCGCACCGACCCGAAGATCGCCCGGTCCCGCTCGGGCAGTGCGCGAAAGGCGCGACGCATGCGCCGCAGGCGGAGCCAGCCGATCACGACGCAGCCTCCTGCTCGGGCGCAAACGCCAGCAGATAGTCCGCCGCCTTGCTCGCCGCACTCGCTGCCCGGAAGATCGCCTTCTCGTCACCCCGCAGCACCTCGAGCCAGCTCCCGATATAATCGGCGTGGCGCACGCTCGGCTGGATCGACAGCGATGCGCAGGTGAAGGCGCTCGCCATCTCGGCAACCAGTTCCTCGCGGGCATAGTCAGCGCTCCCGAATGCCCCCGTCTGATTGCGGTCCAGCCGCGAGCCATGCCCGGTCCAGTGGCCAAGCTCGTGCAGCGCGGTGCGATACCAGTTGACCCGAACCGGAAACGCCAGCTGCGGCGGCACCGCGACATAATCGGCGCCGGGGCTGTAATAGGCCTCGCCGCCTCCGACCCGCACATCGGCACCGCTCGCCTCGATCAACGCATGCACATCGGGCACGCAATCCATCGGGCCAACGGGCTCGGCCTGGAGTTCCGGCATCAGCTTGTCGGGCAGCCCCTCGCACTGGTCGATGTTGAACACGGTGAAGCGCTTGAGAAATGCCAGCTGCCGCGCCTCGCGGTCCTCGCTTAGCGCCCGCTCGGCCTCGACCCTCGGGGTGAAGCGGTCGGCATAGCAGACCGTCGTGCCCCGCTCGCCCTTGCGAACAGTGCCGCCCGCTGCCTGGGCCTGCTTGTAGGTCAGCCAGCGCTGCGACGCATATTGCCCGTCGATCACCGCGGCCCACAGGATCAGGACATTGATCCCGGAGTAGCGCCGCCCGGTCACGGCATTGGCAGGCATCGCGCAGGGACAGGCCGCCGCGTCCCAAGGCCGCACCCAGGGCAGCCGCCCTTCTTCCAGCTCGGCAATCACCCGCGCGGTCACCTCGGCATAGAGGCTCGCCCTGTTCTCGGTCCTGGCAGTCATGCTCCTCACTCCTCAAAACCACCGCAACCGGCGCCGGAATGGCGGGAGGTGGGCGGCAGGAGCGGACCGGCAGTCTCGCCGGCGGAGGCGGGCTGCACCCGGAGGGCCGAAACACCGTGGAGGAGCTGCGCGCAGCGCAGCTTGCTGCCCGCCGCGGCGGGACTAAGGGCAGCGACGCCCACCTCCCGACAGTTCGAGTGCCGGAGGCACACACGCCGCCGCGCACCGCGCGGCGACCGCAGCCAATCCGCGCACCAGCGCCAGGCTCGCACCCGCCAGCCGCATCGAAGCAGCGCTCTCGCATCCGGACGGCCGTCGCCGCGGCGTGCGCTCGCTTGCCCGTGAGCCAGCCGTCGCGGCGCCCTCCGGCCGGATCGAGTGCGCTACGCGCAAATCCAAAAGGAGCTGCGGCCCCTGACGGCTTCGCAGAAGCCCGTCAGCGTACGCTCAGCCCAACCCGCGTTCCGCTGCCGGCGCTAGCCGGTCCCGCGTCATGAGATCGCAACCCTACCGGGCCGAGACGCACAGCGACTCGGCGACGCGCCAGCGGCGTAGAGCGCGCCCACGCCAATGCGTGGGACGCCCTGACATGTGCGGCCTTCCAATGAACCCTACGCTATCACTCGTTTCTTACAGCCACGGCCTGAAATGCCCTTGGCTGCACCAGAGAGGGTCTGCCCAGCGACCCTTTTTCAGGGTCATCTGGACCAAGGGAGCACCACTCAGACGCAAGCAATGTGAGGCGATACCATGCAGACCGAAACGCCAGACCGGATTCTCCGCATCAAGACCGTCCTCGAGCGCACCGGCCTCAGTCGATCGACCATGTACCGCAAGATGCAGGCCGGCACGTTCCCCCCGAACGTCCAGATCAGCACCCGCTGCGCAGGCTGGCGAGAGTCCGCCATTGCTGATTGGCTCAGGAACCCGATGTTCTACGAAGTCCCCCCGCAGGACGGCGGTTGATCTCAACCGCCGTCCCATGAACCTATTCGCTTTGCCACACCTGGTTGAGGATGCGGGCAGCGAGCGCCGCCTTGTCCTGAGGGAGGAAGCGGCCATAGTGCTTGGCTACCATTTCCGGCGCATCCTGGATGGCGTAGCTCGCCTGCTCATAAACCCGGTGCGCTTGAGAATATGGGTCGCCAGCACATCGCGCACATTATGCGGCCCGTGCGGCAGCAGGACCTTGATCGCGCCGCGCTCGGTATATGGATTATAGATCCCGTAGCGCTGAATGATCAGTCGCCATGCCTCATAGAAGATCGCCTGGTTATAAGGCGCATCGGTGCGGTGCGGCCGGTCGCGCGGACAGAGAAGCAACTGCCGCAAATTCTTCTGCCGGACGCCTAGGTGCACTCCGAGCCGCAATATCAGGAAGCTGCGCACGGTCTCGAGCGCGTTGACCATGGCGGCGGCAGAATGGGCCACCAAGTCGAGGGCTCATCGAGCGCCGCGATCGTGATGACCCGCGCGCGGGTCGATCGACAGTAGCTTCGAGCAACCAAATTGGACCGGTATCATATCGACTTTTTCAGCCCCATCCGCTTGATTGATGAGGGGGATTTAAAAATGCGGTTTGTGGAACTGGCCGCGTTGCCAAATAGGATTGAAAGAGCCCGGTGCTCCTTAAGGGCACGGGCCGCTCAGGATCGCAGGCATTGCGCCGGTTAGGGCCTGGCGCTCAATCGCCGGGCCTAATCATCGCGGCCCTCTTCGCGCTGGCTTTGATTAGCGCAGGCCTGGGTGCTTATGCGTTCGGCTTGCAAACATCGCCCGCTGCATATGACGCTGAGGTGCGCTCTTCGGGGGTTCCAGGCCCTGAAGATGCGTCCACGTTAAGTCAGTACGTGGCTTATCCCGATCACGCCGCAGCGGAATGCTACACCGCCAGAAACCATGACGCAGCGGATTTGTGCGCTCAATGGCGGGCAGCGATAGCCGCGGAGAAAGCTGCGAAGGCGACGGAGGCTTCAACCAAGTGGGCTAAAATCGCCACGATACTCAGCGGGCTCGCCACGGCGGCGTTGCTGATCACCATCGTACAAAGCGGCCTTGCCCTCCGCCGAGCGACCACCGCAAACATGCTACTGATGAAGGAGAACGCCAGAAATACCAGGCGCTCAATCGCTGCAGCAAATGAAACAGCTGACGCCCTCAAAGAGGCGCGGCGCAATGCAGATGAAACAGCGCGCTTGGTTATCACCAGTGCTCGAAACGCCGAGAGGCAGCTGCGCGCCTACCTCGATTTCGATGGGCTAGACATTAAGGCAATTAAACCTGCCGCAGGCGGAGAAATATGCGCGGCCCTATGCTGCCAAATCAAGAATTATGGCCATACTCCAGCGGAACACGTGCATGTGTCAAACCTAATTGGAATTAACGACGGCGGGGAGATAAATTGGAGCCACGAGGTAGACCTCGCCGATTTTGCATCGATAGCGCCACAAGATTACGCAACTAAGCGTATGATACTGATGTTCCCCGAGCAAACTTGGGAAGAGTTGAACACGGAAAGAACGCGCATCGTTGTAAAAACAGTCGTCAACTATTCTGACGTTTTCGGGCAGCCTCACACGCTTTCTAGGCGTCGTGGACAAAGGGTATCCACAGTTTGATTGAAGCGAGAGTGACGAAGCCGAGGTATGATTCCCTGGTTTTGTCGTATCGGGTGGCGACGCGCCGCCAGTTCTTGAGTTTGCTGAACAAGCGCTCGACGAGATTACGCCAGCGGTATTTCACGCGATCGTGCGAGATGGGTGTGCGGCGATTGCTCTTGGCAGGGATGACCGCCTCGACGCCGGCTGCGGCGAGCTGTGCGCGGATTGCGTCTGCGTCGTAGCCCTTGTCGGCGAGCAGCGCCTCGATCCGGTCGCCGAGCATCCGGAACAGCGGGCCGAAGCCCTGCACATCGTGCGTCTGTCCCGGCGTCAGGACGAAGCCGAGCGGTCGGCCGTGCCCGTCGCAGCGGGCGTGGAGCTTGGTGGTGAAGCCACCGCGCGACCGGCCAAGCCCCTGGGTCTCTTGATCCCCTTTTTTAGCCCGACGGCGCAATGATGCGCCCGGACTACCGTGCTGTCGATCATGTCGGCGCTGGTATCGCGCTCCACCATCTCGGCCAGCGTCTCCAGCAGGGCGTCGAATACGCCGGCATCGACCCAGCGCCGGTAGCGCCGGAATACGCTGTTCCACTTTCCATAATCGTCCGGCAGCAGACGCCACTGCGCGCCTGAGCGCGCCATCCATATCATGCCCTCGAAGTAACGACGGTTGTCGCCCGCCGGCCGACATCCGCGACCATGCTCGGGCGGCAGCAACGGTCCGATCAGCGCCCACTCTTCGTCCGATACCCCGATCCGCTCGCCCAACGCCGCCTCCAAAAGACAGCCTTGAATCAACCCGTGAGCCTCAGGTCAAGCTTTGTCCACGATGCCTAGCAGAATAAATGACGAGATTGTGGTGACCGGCCAGAGGATACGTGATAAGGCTAACCCAGCAGGTACTGCAATTCGTAAGTCGTTCTATAGTCCTGGCGAGGTCGGATTTAGGACTGAGGGTGGCGTGTTATCTTCGGTATCGTTGATACCCAAGTGCAAAGTCGGTGATACGGAGGGATATGTTTATCCCGCTGGTTTTATTACAGGAAGTGAATCATCAACGGGCCACACTCATGGTGAGGGATATCACACGGGTATTGGGAAGCACGATGCAATGGCCGCGCTAGTTCACGCCAGTGGAATAGCTATTCAAGCGGACCATAGCGGCGTGAGGGGAATTGCGAGAACCTCGGGCGGGGGTGCTATGGCAATTTATGCCTATGGTGGTTGGGGGTACACTGGCAAATCTGGAACCATGGCTGCGGTCCGGGACCTTGCTAAGGCGGCGTCAGGAAAGTCAAATGGAGGCAAAGGTGCGACATCAAATCCGTGCAGCTAGGTTATCCTCAGCCTTACTAGTTTTATCGCTGTCCGCATGTGCCAATAATGTGGGGCTAATCGATGGATCGGCACCCGAATTTGTAGATGTCGGCAAACTTAGGATTGATAGCGACTATACTAGGTCGCTTTCGGGTCGGAAAATCGCCGTTCGGGGCGGAGTTGATAGAACGAGTGAAGGATATTTAGCTTTATTCCCTTATGGGAAGTTACGAGGGGAAAGCGAGGCTGGCAATTGTATTGATCTAGTTTACGATAGAGGGCCCAATTCCAACAATAAACCAAAAGCTGGCGGTAGGGGTGTTTTGATAGGGCATCTTGTTTTTATTCCGAATTTGCCCGCTTACATGCACATCATACGTATTGAGGGCATAGATCATCCAGCAGTATGCCAGATATTTTCCGACATCTCGCCCTACCCATACTTTGTAGTTAGCGCTGTCAGATAACTCCTCACCGTCTTTGAGCTGCTTGGAAGCTAGGGTTAAAACCCAATCAGCCTCTTGAAAATATGCGCATTGGTTGATTCAACGGGCTTCCAGGCTTGATGGAGGCTGTTGTCGATGTCGCGTTCGTTGTTCTGGCTATCGATCGCAGCAGATCGGCGCGCTCTGCGGCCAAATGGGAGGTAGATGGGTTCATCGCGCCGACGCCCCCTAGCTTCAGCCCATGACACCTTCATTGCGGGTAGGGGGAGCAGGAGGCGCCCGGTGGCATTTCCTGTTGCGGGAATCAGGCCCCTCGCCAGGTCGCGAAGCCGTCGCCTCTGTCTCAGCGGTGATGGATTGACGCCGTCCGACTCTCTCACCGTTACGGAGCTTGACCTTGCACCCAGGGCGGCGGACTAGAGCGGTTTCCACTCATTCCGGTTCATATCCGCATGAGCTGAAGTAGTTGGCGCATTCGGCGGGCTGGAAGATGTCGACGAGCCTGCCGATCAACCCCCACAGCCCGCTGACGGTTCGTTCGCCCGCCTTGCGCAGCATGGACTTGAGGCGGGAGAAGGCCTTTTCAATGGGATTGAAGTCGGGGCTGTAGGGCGGGAGGAAGCGCAGGGTTGCTCCGGCCGCTTCGATCCGCTCTTTCACGGCGGCCCGCTTGTGGCTGGAGAGGTTGTCCATGATGACGACGTCGCCGGGCCGCAACTCTGGCACCAGGACCTGCGCCACATAGGCTTCGAACCAATCGCCGTTGATCGGCCCGTCCAGCACCATAGGTGCGACCATGCCTGTCATGCGCAGGCCGGCGACCAGCGTTGTGGTCTTGCGATGGCCATGTGGGAAGCCCATCCGCAATCGCTCGCCCTTGGCGCAGCGCCCGTGGCTGCGGATCATGTTTGTCGCAGTCCAAGTCTCGTCGATGAACACGAGGCGTTCGGGCTCGAGATCGATCTGGCCGTCGAACCAGCGCTGGCGTTGCCTCAGGACGTCGGGACGGTCTTGTTCGATCGCATGGCCAGTCTTTTTTTGCGCGTAATCCCGTGACGGACGAAGAAGCGATGCACCGTGCCGATCCCGACCTTGGCGCCGCGCTCGATCAGCCGCACCTGAACCTCCACCAGGGTCATGTCGCCCTGCTCGGCGATCAGTTCCCGGATGAAGTCGCCGTGCGCTTCGATCTTGCCCGAATGCCGGTCGCCGCCGCGTCGCTTGGCCACGGCACGCCCATGGTCCAACGCAAGACGACGCCAGCGGATCGCACTCGACACGCTGACACCAAAGCGCGCCGCCGCGGCATGGCAACTCAGGCCGCCGTCAATCGCGGCCACAACCCTGTCCCGAAGATCCTGTGAAAGCGTGCGTGCCATTCATGCTGGCCTCCTGCCACCAGCAGGAAGTCTGAATCACATCAGGCCGGAAATGAGAATCCCCGTCGAGTCAGTTCGTGTGGAAACCGCTCTAGCGCGCGGCTTCCGCGTCTTGATCGCTGCTGAAGCAGGGGCGGAAGCCGCTGCGTTGCGCGCTGCGCGACCCTTGGCACCAAGCCCGATCTTGTGCGCCATCGCGCGGTGCGCTTCCGAGTAGCTCGGCGCAACCATCGGATAATCGGCCTTCAGATTGTAGCGCGCACGATACTCTTCCGGCGTCATGCCGTTGGTCGAGAGATGACGGCGCAGCGTCTTGTACGGCTTGCCGTCGATCATCGAGATGATGTGATCGTTCGACGCGAGCGACTTACGCACCGACACCGCGGGGGTATATTCGACCGCGGGCGCAGCTTCCTCGCTGGCTTCAGTCGACGACCCGCCGCTAGCCAGATCGCTCAGCGTTGCATGCATGGTGCGCAGAAACGCAGGCACGTCGTCAGCCGAGACGCGATTATTCTGATTGCCCAGCCAGGCAATGGTCAGTTCCGTCGCAAGCTCGACGGCATTCAAGGTAGTTTCTTCAGACATTAGCGACCTCCCGCTTTATTTATTTGTGCGTGCGCTGTTCGTGACAAGCCCTTCGGCGCCACGATCTGTGTAGCAATGTAAACATCGAATCAAGTTTGAGCCGTTTTATCAGCTGCTGTCCCGTCGAATGCGCGCCGTCCGCGGCGACGCCAGAGCAGCGTCTTTTGTTCCGCATCGTGCCCGTTCAACACGGTTCCAGCTTCAACCAGGATGCCGAGAATTACGGACCGATCATCCTCCGTCAGCTCGACCAGCCCGGACTTCACAACCAGGCCGCCGAGTTCGATCAACTGACGGGTTCGTTCGCGACGCTTCACGACCCAGGATCGCTTGTCATGACGCGCGATTACAGCCTGCATGCGGTTGCGCGCCGCCTGCATTCGTCGCGCCTGGTTGCGCGTCATTGCCAGCGCCTTGGCCAGCGGGTCGCGCACCGCGAAAGAAGGCAGCACCCCGCTTGCGCCAGCCCTCCTTTGTCGCCGCCTCTTTCGCCTCGACTGCGGCCAGCAACGCGCCGGCGAGCTGCTCGACCGGGAGCGTGTCGGCTCCCGTCGCAATCACCAGCTCGCCGAGCTGCTGCAGCTTGCGGCCCTTCAGCTGCCTCGCCTTGTCGCTGAGCGCCTGCAGCTCCGAATCATAGTCGCGGGGTTTGCGCACGGAATCGTCCTCAATTGATCGTTAGGGACGCTTCAATTAGGCATCGTGGACAAAGCTTGACCTGAGGCTCACGGGTTGATTCAAGGCTGTCTTTTGGAGGCGGCGTTGGGCGAGCGGATCGGGGTATCGGACGAAGAGTGGGCGCTGATCGGACCGTTGCTGCCGCCCGAGCATGGTCGCGGATGTCGGCCGGCGGGCGACAACCGTCGTTACTTCGAGGGCATGATATGGATGGCGCGCTCAGGCGCGCAGTGGCGTCTGCTGCCGGACGATTATGGAAAGTGGAACAGCGTATTCCGGCGCTACCGGCGCTGGGTCGATGCCGGCGTATTCGACGCCCTGCTGGAGACGCTGGCCGAGATGGTGGAGCGCGATACCAGCGCCGACATGATCGACAGCACGGTAGTCCGGGCGCATCATTGCGCCGTCGGGCTAAAAAAGGGGATCAAGAGACCCAGGGGCTTGGCCGGTCGCGCGGTGGCTTCACCACCAAGCTCCACGCCCGCTGCGACGGGCACGGCCGACCGCTCGGCTTCGTCCTGACGCCGGGACAGACGCACGATGTGCAGGGCTTCGGCCCGCTGTTCCGGATGCTCGGCGACCGGATCGAGGCGCTGCTCGCCGACAAGGGCTACGACGCAGACACAATCCGCGCACAGCTCGCCGCAGCCGGCGTCGAGGCAGTCATCCCTGCCAAGAGCAATCGCCGCACACCCATCTCGCACGATCGCGTGAAATACCGCTGGCGTAATCTCGTCGAGCGCTTGTTCAGCAAACTCAAGAACTGGCGGCGCGTCGCCACCCGATACGACAAAACCAGGGAATCATACCTCGGCTTCGTCACTCTCGCTTCAATCAAACTGTGGATACCCTTTGTCCACGACGCCTAGCATCAATCAAGGCTGTCCAGACGCGGATCTTGGTTTCGTCCTGGGCACCCGATCCTCGAGCTGAGCGCGAACGGACGTGCGCCTTTCGGCGGGGAGCATTCGCACAGATGGGCGCCAAGACTGTGGTGGCGTCTCGAGAGCGGCCAACTTAGACCAAGTTGATCCGTAGTCCGGTAGGCAGCAGCCACTCACCGGACAGGGTCGCGACTTCTTCAGCCAACAACGGTTGCGAGGAAAATGCCTCGATCGATCAGCTTGTCATCGACGCTGGCGGGGGTGTGGCCCCGCTCCGCAGATGTTACCTCGCGATATAATTCGCCCAGCTTGCCATCAACTGCCGTCGGCGCTCGAAGAAATCGGTGCGGCGGTATGCGGCTTCGATCCGGTCGGCGAGCTTGTGCGCCAGCGCCTTGTCCACCACTTCCTTCGGAACCTCGGTGTTCTCGGCTGCCCAGTCGGTGAAGCTGCTGCGAAACCCGTGCACGGTGATCTTGGGGATTCCCAGGGCTCGCATGACCTTGGACATCGTCATGTCGCTCAGCGGGATCTTGCCGTGGGTCGAAAAGACAAGTCCGGTGTCGCTGATACGCAGGTTCCACCGCCGCCTGAGAATTGCCAGCACTGGCTCGGTCAGCGGGACGATATGAACTTTGTTCATCTTCATACGCGCTGCCGGGATCGTCCAGACCGCGGCCTCCAGATCAATCTCTGTCCAGTTCGCCAGCCGAGTCTCTCCCGACCGCACTGCATTCAGAATCGTGAACATCAGCGCATCTCTGCCGGCTGAGGTTGGGGCGCCGGCCAACTGCTCCATAAAGGCGGGAACATCGGCATAGGGCATCGCCTCGAAATGTTTGTCGTCCACCGGTTGCCTGGGCAGGCCGCGCGGCACGGACCGCAGGCTGACCTCGTTCGGGCACCATCCTTCGATATGGGCGAAGTCCAGCACTGTCTTGATGCGCTGGAAGACTCGCCGAGCCGTCTCTGGCACTTTAAGCCAGATCGGGGCGAGGGCACTGCGCACCATCGAACTGTTGATGGTATCGACACGAGCGTCGCCGAAGTGCTTGAAGATATGAAGCTCGAGCGACGACAGCCATGAGTCTCGGTGGCGAGCGTTCTTCCAGCCATCTTTCAAGGCGGTGTGACAGGCACGGGCAGCTTCGGCGAAGCTTGGCACCACAGCCGAGGCCGACGGCTCAGGCTCATCGTCGATGACGGAGAGATTGCTGGCCTGCGGGATCGCCTCCCCAAATCTAAGCTTGTCTCTGTAGGACGCCGCCTTGATGCGGGCCTGAGAAAGGCTGACTTTCGCGACTGAGCCGAGCCCGAAGTCCTTGACCTTTCCGCCGACCGTCGCCCGGAACACCCAGGCGCGCGAGCCGGTCGATCGAACGTGCAGATATAGGCCATTTCCGTCGTGGTGACGGCCCGGTTTTGCATGCCTCACCTGTAGGGTGGTTAAACCGTCCATATAACTAAATCCCGTCCATCAATCGCGTCCTTGGAGCCCTCGGATCCAGTGAAACGCTGTGAAATGACCAGGCAGTCAGTCTTGAGCAATAATTAGAAAAATCAAAGCCTTAGAGACGTTCCGGGCACTCCTGGGATGTCCAGTCTACCGCCCTCAGCTCCACCAACCGCCAATCCCAGAAATCCGCCATTCTTGTCTATCGGCGCGCGCTTGCAGAGGCCAGCTTGGTATCGCGCTGGTATCGGAATGCGCGTCGGTGTGCTGGCCGATTGGCAGCAACGGATCCGTGAATGGCCGTATGCACGCTCAGTTGGCCTGCCCGACGGCACGGCTGGCTTCTAGCAGGTGGCAGAGAAGCAAGCTGCCGCGGCCCGTACGCGCGCGTCGTAGTTTCGTGGGACAGATGATCCTTGCCGATCGGTCGGGGCAGGGAATGGAACGAGCGCCCAAGCAAAGGGTTAGCTTCCCATCCAAGCATCCGTCACAGGAGACCGACATGAGCATCGAAGGAAAGGCCAAGGAGGCCGCGGGTTACGTCAAGGAAGAGCTGAACGAGCACGGCGATACGCCCGAAGCTCGGAAGAAAGCCCAGGAAGGCCGCGATCTGCGCAACGAAGGCCGGGTCGAGGATGGCAAGGCGCCGAAGACGACGCCGGTCGGAAGCGGCGCCGAATAACGGCTCCAGCATTCCCAAGCGAAACGCCGCCCGATCTCGGGCGGCGTTTTTCGTTGGTGCGCGCTTTATTTCAGCGGCGTGTATCGGCAGGTGAAAGGCGGCTGTCCGGCCGCGGCACCAGGCGTCAAGTGAATGTGTAGCCCGTCGCCGACCGCGCGATCGAGCGCGAAAGCCTGCTCCGCTTCATAGATGTCGTCGCGGTGCGAATCCTTCCACCCGGACAGGGTTGCCAGCGCTCGATCCTTCGCTTCCTTCATCGAGGATGCCACGACGAACATGTTCTTGTGCTGTTCGGCAAAACCCTTGCCGTCATAGCCGCCAAGGTTGACGAACCATAGTTTCTCGCGCGCTGTGGACGGTTCGGGACGCAGGGTGACGATGTAGCCGTCCGCGTGGCTGATCTCGGCATAGCAATCGACATGAAGCGTGCCCGGGGTTCCCCACCATTCCGCGCGAAGCGTTTCATGTGTTGCCTTGATCGACTCGGCTACGATGAACCGGACATCGTGGACTTCGATATTCGCCGCCGGGTGCTCGCCCCCGATATAGATCGCGAAAAGCTTCATGCTGCCCGCTCCCGATGGCTGTCATCATGTGATGGGTCGGCGGCCGCGATTCCGGCAGCGCGCGCCAGCGCTGCTCCAACGATTTCTCCGATTTCGTGCGAACTGGTAATGCCCTGGATGAAGGGATGCCGATCCAGAATGAACGGGATGGCGAGGCAGAACAGCCGCTCTCGCTCCGGATGGTCGCTCACCGGGTGGAACTGCTCGTCGATGACGATGCCTTTTATGCCGGGCGCATCGAGTTCGGCCGCATCACGCACGACCTGCTGCTTGAGCAGCGTCGGGAAGGGGAAGGCGTCGGCCGCGAGGGCGCGCTGCCCGGTTGCATCGATGAATGCGGGGAAGTGGCGTCGCTCACCGTCGATCGTGACCAGGGCACCGCATTCCGCCGAGCGGGTATCGATACGATGATCCTCACCCAGGGAGGCGATCTCGAGGTGTCCCGTCCGGTGGAGTGCCAGCAGCCGCTCGATCGACAGGTGCGGCACCGTGGCATATTCATCGACGAACACGGGTTTCAGGTAGCGATTGAAGCGCTGAAGCGCGTCCTCTTCGAGATGCGGGACGATCATGCTCAAGACTTCATGCATGCGCAGGATCGCGTAGCGCCACGGGACGGTATATTCGCGCGCGAAATTTTGCTGTGCCTCGGCCAGGTTCCTGGCTGCCCATTCGAACGGATCTGCCGCAACGCGCTCCGCGAAATAGCGTTCGGCAAAATCGTCCAGGGAGAGGTCAGCCAACCCTGTCTTTTCGGCATAGCGTGCATCGGCGGCTGTGAGCTCGTCGCGGAACAGGTCGTAAGCCTTGTCGAGCAGGTCGGCGCGCTCGCCCGCGATCAGCTGCTCCACCGCCTCGGGGGTGCAGATGCTGAGCGGCTCGTACGGGATCGGATGATAGAAGTCCGCCTCGGGGAGCAGGCCCTTGCGCGACATCATGGTGATACGGAGCGCTTCGGCGCCAGGGTGAATCCGATAGATGATCTTTTCGCCCTCAGTCTCGATCAGCGTCCCATGTGCGACAGCAAGGGCTACCGCTGCATCGATCGCGGTCAGTGAGCTGCCGCGGATCCCGACCTCTACGGGGGGAATGCGCTGGAGCGCGGTTGCCGGCCAGGGACTGAGAAAATATCCGGGCCTCACCTCAGGCTCCTCGGGCCATTGATGACCGGTCGCAAGCACCACCCGGTCGTAAATGCACTCCTCGGCGCCGCCGCTGCGCGGCTCTACGGACAGGTGCAGCCCGTCATTCTCGGCACGGATGTCGGTCACCCGGCAGCCGGTGGCGATCCGGACGCCGATTTCGCGCCCACGCGCCTGATCGATCAGCGCATTGAACTGGTCCAGGAAGAATTCTCCGAGTGCCAGCCTGGGATAGAAGGCGTGATCATCGATCTGATCAGGGTCGATCCCGAGCCGGATCAAGCGCGCTCGCGGCTGTCGCGCGAGCCATGCGATCAGCGTCTCGCCGATCGGTGGAATTTCGATGGATGCGATGTTGGACAGCATCGCCGGATCATTCCAGCCCGGTCGATACGGAGTGCCAAGACCAGCGCGCGTCTGTTCCTCGTAGATCGTCACGTCCGCGCCGACTGTCACGTCCCGAAGAAACGCGCTCAGCACGTAGATGGTGGTCGGGCCTGCTCCGACAAAGGCAATTGAAAGCGACATCAACGCAAAATCCCTCGCAACTGCTTTGGTGCCATGCGCGGAATTTCGTGCGTCGAACGCCTCGCGGTGAAAACAAGAACCCTGCGCGTCCGCAATGCGGTCCCTACCGATTTCCGGACATTGCGCCTGATCGTTGCCCCGGTGCGTTATCGCCGACGACGATCTCGGGACGAACCAGAATGAAGACCTGCGCATTGGGCGAACCGGCTGCGATCTACACCATCGCCTCCGCGCATGAAGGGCGAGACGGGGCGGGGCGCGGAAGGCTGGACGCGTGCGATGAGCCCATGGCCGGACATTCCTCGACGAGGCGGCAATCGATGGGCATTCCCATGGTTGGCATCGAGCGCAGGTTCGCGCCGCCCGGGACAAGCGAGCTCCGGCGATTCCCGGACGCAAGGCGCGCCGGGCGTTCAAGCGTTGAAATTGCCATGATCCAGAGCGCCGATCGATGATCGACGGCAACCGGATTGCCGAGGAGCGGGCGCTTCGGATCGCGGTGATCGGCCATCTTCGTCATCCGATCGCTTCCCCGTTCATGGGCGGCATGGAGGCGCATTGCCACCAGCTGGTTTCGGCTCTGGCGGCACGCGGCCACCAGGTTACCCTTTTCGCCAGCGGCGATAGCGATGCGTCCTTGCCGCTGCGTCCGATCGTCGCGCGTCATTATGATGCCGTGCTGCCGTGGACGCGTTGGAACGGAACGGCGCGTCTGGCCGATTTCCAGTCGCGCGCATTCAAGCGTGCCTGGGCTGGCGTGATCGATGGCGAATTCGATGTCGTGCACAACAACTCGATGCACCCGGCACTCCATCATTGGGCGCGCAGAGATCGGCAGCCGATGGTAACCTCGTTGCACGTGCCGCCGTTCGCAGTACTTGCTTCAGCGATTCGTGACGAGGCAGCGCCCTGGGCCGTGCAGACCCTGACGTCGGATGCCCATATGGCAAGCTGGTGGTCCGATCCTCCGGCGACTGCCCTGGTGGTTTACAACGGCATCGATTGCAGGAACTGGATGTTCCGGCCTGCTGGCAACGGTCGTGCGGTTTGGGCCGGCCGGATCACCCCGAACAAGGGCACGGCGATCGCGCTCGACGCGGCGAAGCACGCCGATATCGCCCTGGATGTGATCGGTCCGATCGATTGTCCGGAGTATTTCCATTCCGAGGTCGAACCCAGGCTCGACGCAAAGCGACAATATCACGGCCACAGGCAAGGCGCCGAGCTGGTCCGGATGGTCGGCGAAAGCTCGGTACTCCTCGCGACCCCGACATGGGACGAACCCTTTGGCCTGATTGCTGCGGAAGCCATGGCGTGCGGTGTTCCGGTGGCAGCGCTCGACCGCGGCGCGTTGCGCGAGGTGGTGGGCGATTGCGGTTCGCTGGCGACGGATGCGATGTCGCTCGCCGCTGCGATCGACCTGGCGCGCGATATTCCGCGCGCGGAATGCCGCCGCCGTGTCGAACGACTCTTCTCGATCCGGTCGATGATCGAGGGATATGAACGCGCCTATGCGACCGCCATCACCGGCGCGCGCGCCTCGAGCAATGCCAGCACGGTCGCGGTGCTGGCGTAGGGCTGGTCGCTTTGCTGTCGGGTCAGCGCGAGATCTTCCTCGCTCACCTGGCGCAGCCTTACCAGTTCGCCGTCTCGAAGTTCGACCAGTCCCATCAGGGAGAATGCGCGCAGCCAATGTTCCATGGTGAAATGGCCCCATTTGTCGCGGAACCGGGTCGCATTGGCGATCACGCTGTCGATGTGGTGGACCGGCGGCATGTGATGGGGGTGATGTTGATGAAACGCACGGGCGCCGCGGCACCATTTCAACGGAACGCCGGCGGTCGCGAGGATCCTCCCGAAATCGGTGTCCTCGCCGCCATAGCCGACATAGCCTTCGTCGAACCCGCCGATGGCGAGATAGGTCTCGCGCCGGATCGCGAAGTTCAGCGACCAGAAGCAGCGATAATCGCTGCAGTCTCCCAGCGGCCCCGGCGGCGGGCCGGCACGTTCCGAATGCCTGACGCCGTCCGCGCGGAACCGGTCGAAGTCCAGCCCGGGGTCTGTCGCGCCGGCCGGGAGATACAGGACCTCTCCCATCAGCAGGGCATCTGTCGCATCGAGTTGTCTGGCGTAATCGGCGACTAAGGACGGGTCCGGAATGCAATCGACATCGAGGAACATGAGCTGCTCCCCGCTGGCCCCAAGGGCGGCGGCATTGCGCGCCTGCGCCAGCTTCATGCCGTTCGCCCCGAGCATGATCTGACGGATCGGAAAGGCACTGTGCGGCAGCTCATATGCCGCCTCCTGCATCACTGCGATGACAAGCTCGTCGGGCTGCCGTTCCTGCGCGTTCAGACCGTGGACGAGATTGACCAGGTGCGCCTCGCGTCCCTTGGCGAGGGTGCATACCGAAGCGATCATGCGCCTTGTCCGATCATAGCTGTCCCAGCTGACCCAGGTTTGCGGCGATCGATCAGGCCGTTCAGCCAGGCGGCGGCCTTGGTTGCCGCCGATCGATCCACCAGCCCGTGCTGCAGGCCTGACTCCAGAACCGCCGCGCGTTTCCAGGCTGCGAGCCACGCCTCGGCATGAGAGGGCCAATGATCGAGCATCGCTGCTGCTCCCGCTCGATCCAGCATGCGCGCTTTCCACACTTGTTCGTCGAAATAGCGCCATTCCGGCACGACGATCCATGGGCGCCCGATCGCGGCGATCATGTGGACCGTCGTGTTTCCGGCCGACGAGACGATGCGGTCCGCCGCGGCGATATAGAGTTCTGGCACGTCCACCCAGCCGAGATGCTGGAGATTGCCGGGCGCCGTGGCGTGCCATTCATGCTCGACCGCGCCGATCGTGATCCATAGCGTTTCAGGTTCGGCGCGCGCGCCGAGCGTCAGCGGCGTGCCGGGGGTTCCGCTTCCGCCGCCGCCGGCGATCACGACGATGATTTCGCGGTCCAGGGGAAGCTGAAGGCGCTTGCGCGCATCGTCGCGCGCTGGCGGATCCACCGCGATACCGACGCCGGGGGCGTAAAAGGTCTTCGCAAGCATCCAGTCAGGCCGCGCTGGCTGCTCCAGCGTCGCTGCATAAGGCGCAAGTATCCCGAGCGCCGATTCATAGGCCGCCATGTGCCCGATATCACTGCGGTCGCCATGCTGAAGGACGGTGACGCATGGTACGGACGCGATCCGCGCAAGTTGCGCGAGTTCGGCGGAAACGTCGGTGACGAACAGGCCCGGGCGCTCGGTATCGAACCATTGGGCGATGGTCGCGACGGCGTGGGTGATCCCCGGCCATCCAAGCGGGGCACAGTGGAGGGTTGGCGGCGTGCGCACCTCGCTCAACCCCGTGTCCTCATGTCCCGTTGCCTCGAACAGGGACGGAATCTTCCGCACCGACACAGTCTCAGCCAGCGGGGGAAAGATATCGTCCCTGGCGCAAAACAGGACGACGGGGCGCGATTCGGCGACGGCGTTGGCGATCGCCGCCGCTCTTTCGGCATGGCCGCGCCCCTGATGATGGACGAAATAGCCGAGCGGGCAGGTCAAGCTGCGAGCCTCTGGGCGAATGCGCGCATGCCCTCGACGATGCCCGCGGCGTGGGACTGGCTCGCGACATAGATGGTCGGACGCCCGACCAGCGGGGCCAGTTCGGAACTGAAATTGGCGACCAGGATCCCGTTACGGCAGGTCGCCAGCATGTCGAGATCGTTGCCGCTGTCGCCGGCGGCGTAGACATGCTCGAGGCCGATGCCCATCGCTTCGGCAACCCAGGCCATCGCGTTGCCCTTGCCGGCACGTTCGGGAACGATATCCAGCAGGCGCTCATGACTGTGGATGACACGAACCGGTAGCGAAGCGACTGCGTCGGCGACCGCGGCGATGGCTTCTGGATCGGAGGCGAAATAGCTTCGCTTGTGCCGGCGCTGCTCGACGGGCGGCTGCGGCTCGACGCCGGGAATGCCTGCGACCCGTCGGCCGATCTCGTCGCCGTCCCAGCCGGCGTCGATATGGCTCGCATAATCGCCGTCCGGGACGAGCCGACCGCCCCGCCGCCAGTAAATCTCGGAGCCGACCGATGTAATCAGGACTTCCGGCAGCGGCAGTTGCCAGTCGCGAAGCAAGCGGTCCGCTTCCTGCAGCGAGCGCCCGGTCGCGATGCCGAAAGCCAGCCCGGGTTCGCTCACCAGGAACGTCGCCATTCCGCGTGCCCCGGCGACGCAACCGGTCAGGGTATTGTCGATGTCGCACAACAACAGGCGGGAAGGGGCCTCGATAACGGGTGCCACCCTGGTCAAGTTCGTGACGATCTCGACAAACCGCCTGGCATAGCCATGCCAATCCAGGTCCCGCGCGTTGGCGATACCGGCGGCGGACGCGCGGTCCCATTCCACCGGATCGTCGAGCAGAGCCCGGATCGCCGCCGCGAACCGCGCTGGATCACGCGGATCGGCGACCTGGCCATGCTTCAGTCGCGCAACCGTATCCGCCGGCCCGCCATGGCAGGTGGCGATAACGGGCAGCCCGTGAAGCGCGGCTTCGGTGAGCGTGAGCCCATAGGGCTCGTTCAGCGCGGGGTTCACGAACACGCCGCGGGATTGCCGCGCCAGGGCATAGAGCGCCGCGATGTCATCCTGGCTGTGACGCTTCGGGAGCGCGACGCTGCCGTACAGATCATGTCGATCGATCGAGGCGAGCAGGCTGCCGATCACCCGCTGCTGTTCCGGTTCCCCGCTGTCGGGTGCGTGCCGCAAGCCCGCGACGATGACCAGGTTCGCACGCGAGCGTAAATCCGCGTGCTGCGCAAACAGATCGATCAGCCCGACCAGATTCTTGCGCTCGACCGGGCGCGCTATCGCCAGGATGACAGGCCGTTCCATTTCGCGGAGAAAAGGCGCGACTAGATGGCGTGCGCGGTCGGCGCTCGCGATTGCCGCGCCGGGAAGCCCGGCCCCCGGTGGCACGCAATGAATTCTCGTCGGACAGGCCGAGGGATACAGCATGAGCTGTCGTTCGGCTTCATCCCGCGAGGACGCGATGATGGCGCCCGCCGCGGCGATGGCGCGATCCTCTTCGGCAATGCGCGCGGCAAGGTGCGAGGGCTGGCCATCGCTGCAGACCAATTTGTCGATGCCGAGCGAATGGGCGGTATAGACAAACGGTATCCCGAATAGCTGCCTGACCTGCTCTGCCACGTCGGCGGCGTCGGCGAAGTGCGCGTGGATGACGTCGGGTCGCCGATCGAGCCGTTCGATATGGGCGATCAGCGCGTTGGCGAAGGCGGGACGATCGACCGCATTCGCTTCCTTGCTCAGATAAGAACGATTCCCGGTATCGAGGCGGCGGATCGCGAGCTTGGGCGACAGCGTCTCGAGGGGAGCGGCATAGGCAGGCCCCAGATGGGGCTCGTCGATAAGCCGCGTGACGATCTCGACGCGAGTCACGTCGCGGCATTCGGAAAGCGCCTGGGCAGCACCGAGCGCATAGGTGATGTGACCACCCGTATCCTCGTTGATGCCGAATTCTACTGGTGGTCCCCTCAGGCAGCCACCAAGCACGATCGAGATGACAAACACCAGTCGCGACTCCGATATTGGGATGGTCGGACCGGATGATCCGAAGTCATTGAACGATCCGCTCTTGCTGGAGTTTCTCTAGAAAGTTCAGGAAGATAGAAAATGTTCGGACGTCCTTCGCCCAGATGCGACTTTCCATCGACTATCGCGACCTCCGTCGGGGGTGGAGGGCGTGATCGGGCGCGTTCGCTGCCATGTACCCGGGGGTTCAACCATCTGGTCGCCGGCGCCCAATTTGCGCACCGCTTCCAGCGCTGGCCGCTTCCAGTCAGCGATCCCCATGCGCTGATAAACGACTATATCTTCAACCGGATGATCGATCCCGCCTGGACCCGGCTTGAACACGCCATGGTCGACAAGGCGACGGCGAAACTGGAAGCCGCCAGGCTTGCGCCGGGGCTTGAAGCGCCACGGACGGTGGCCGTCATACCGATGGAAGGACTCGCGTGTGCAGAAGCGCTCTATCAGGCGCTCGAGCCGTTCGCCGGCCTGCCAGCGATCGCAAAGCCCGCGCATGCGAGTGGATCGGTGGTGATGCTTCGCGACTTGCGGTCGGCGCGGCAACTCGAGGCGCTATTCGCGCTTTCGGTCATGGATTACTCGCTTGTCCTGCGCGAGATGCAATATCATGGGCTCTGCAAGCAAATCATCGTCGAGATGCTGGTGGATACTGCCTCCGGACAATCGCCGGACGACTATAAATTCCACTGTGTCGACGGAGTGCCGATCGTCTGCCAGGTCGACCATAGCCGCTTTGGCAGTCCGTGGAGCCGCCTGCTTCGGCTTCCCGATCTGGAGCCGTTCGATCCTGCCGACGGCCTTGCATGGCCATCGACCTATCGGCGTCCAGCGCCCGAAAGGATCGCATCAATGATCCGGGCGGCTCGCGCCTTGTCCGAGCCTTTCCAGTTCGTCCGGGTGGATCTCTACGATGGCAGTGACTGCATTTTCTTCGGTGAACTGACTTTCTCTCCGGCGGCTGCGCTCGGCATCGCTCCATCGGCACAGGGGGATCACGCAGTGAATCCGACGCATATCGCATATAGTAATGCCATGATGTCAGCGCTCAGGGGCGTCGCCAGTCCCGCCTCGCGCACAGTGTCGCCCTGAACGGTCCGGCCACAACGCGGTCGCGTACGGGCCGGAAACTCCCGATCGAGCGGGGCGCAGGCAACTATGCGCGGCTGACACCCTGACTCTCGCGCGTGAGATGGACAGGCTGGAGGATCCACCCGTGATCCTGAGCGCAACCGGTTTTGCGGGACGCGGCTCCCGATGCGCGTTCCACGCTCGAACTGCCCGATGACACCGGACCGCCTGCTTGACACGCAGAAGGCGTGGTCAACATGATTGGTATAGACATGTGGCCTAGGTTCAGCGATATCGTGTTAGACATTGGCTGCAGACAGTCGGATAAGACTGCGAATCGGGACGAGGGACTTGTGCGGGGCATTCGATTTATCGCCTTTGGCCTGATCGCTGCAGCGGCGACGCCTTCGCAGGCGCGCGAATGGCTGGTGCGTGACCAATCCGAATATGTCGCCGCGGCGTCGAAGGTCGCGCCCGGTGACAGGATCTTGCTCGCGAACGGCGAGTGGAAGGATTTTCAGATCCGTCTGACGGGGCAAGGGCGCAGCGACGCGCCGATCCGCCTGGCGGCGCAGACGCCGGGCCGGGTGGTGCTGACCGGCGCATCCAATCTGAAGCTGAGCGGACGCCATCTTGAAGTGTCGGGACTTGTTTTCCGCAACGGGCAGTCCCCCGATGGCGAGGTCGTGTCCTTTCGTACCAGTTCCAAGGCATGGGCCGATGACAGCCGGGTGACGGCGATCGTCATCGATCGGTTCAACCAGCCCGACCGGCGAAGGCAGGACAATTGGGTGGCGATCTATGGCCGCGGGAACCGCGTCGACCACTCGCATTTCGAAGGCAAGGCAAATGCTGGCGCGATGCTGGTCGTGGTGCGGCAAAAGGGAATGCCGCTCGATAATCGCGCGCGGATCGATCACAACTACTTCGGCCCTCGGCCGCCGCTCGGCTCCAATGGCGGCGAGACGATCCGCATCGGCACCAGCACGGAGTCGGGAAGCGATTCGATGACCGTGGTCGAGGACAATCTCTTCGAGCGGTGCGACGGCGAGGTCGAGATCGTCTCGGTCAAGTCGGGCGGCAACGTGATCCGGCGCAACCTGTTCCTGGAATCGCAGGGCTCGGTGGTGCTGCGCCATGGCAGCGGCAACCGTGTCGAGGACAATGTCTTTCTGGGCCGCGGCGCGCCGCATACCGGCGGGATCCGGGTGATCAACGAGCGGCAGGTGATCCGGAGCAACTATCTGGAAGGGCTGACGGGCAGCAACTTTACCAGCGCCATCGCGGTGATGAACGGCGTGCCCAACTCGCCGGTCAACCGGTACATGCCGGTCCACGACGCGGCGATCGAGCGGAACACCATCATCGACGTCATGCGCGTCACGATCGGTGCCGGCGCGGATGCCGAGCGATCTCAGGCGCCGCGCGAGGTCCGGATCGCGGGCAACCTCATTTCGGGATTACGCGGTAAGGACCCGGTGCGGATCGAGGCGGATGCTTCGGGTGTGCTGTTCGAGGGCAATATGCTCGCCGGGAAGGCGAGTGCCGTGGCGGGGATTGCGGCGCGCGACGTGGCGCTCGAGCGCGCGGCCAACGGCCTGCTTTATCCCAAAGATCGCACCCTCGCAGTCGGCGCAAGTCGCGACCTTCAGCCGACCGCACGCGAGGCGGTCGGTGTTGCCTGGTATGCCAAGCCGGCAGGACAGGCGATACGTTTCGAGGGCGGCCGCACGCGGGTTGCGCGGCCCGGCATTTCGCTCGGCGACGCAGTGGCGCGAGCCGCGGCGGGCGACACCGTACGACTGGCGGGGCGCTATATCGTGGCGCAGCCGATCGTCGTCGATCGGCCGATTACCCTCAGCGCCAGGCCTGGCAACGCGACGATCCGCATGACCGGCAAGACGCTGTTCCAGCTCGAGGACGGCGGTGCGCTGCGGCTCGAAGGCATTGCGGTGGATGGCGGCGCTGCTCCCGAGGGCAGCGCTGTGATCCGGGCGAGCGCTCGACCGATGCTGAGCAATTACAGGGTCCGCATTGCGCAGGGCCGCATCTCGAACCTCGCGGGGGATGTGATCGCCGCCACGCCCGCGACGCTGGCTGCAGCAATCGAGATCGAGGACAGCGATTTCGATCGCATTGACGGGGCTGTAGTCGCGGGTCACGCCGAGACGGGCAGCGACGGGCTCTACAGCGCGGAGCAGGTGACGATCGCTGGCAGCCGCTTCTCGCGGGTCGGCATGGTCGCTGACCTCCACCGCGGCGGTACCGACGAAAGCACCTTCGGGCCACGCTTCTCGATGACCGGATCGACCGTCACCGATGGTGGTGCCGTGCTGCTCTCCGGCGTGCAACAAACGGATATTCGCGGCAATCGCTTCGTGCGCAGCAAGGGTGTGCAAGTCGTTCATAGCGTCGGCGACCCCGACACGCGGATCCAGCGTAATCGCTTCGCCGACACGCCGCTGCCGAGCGTGCGCGAGTTGCATTACCGCGGCCCGGCCCGGGCACTGCTTGCCGACAATCTGGAGGAACCATCGTGATCCGGCCCATACTCGCCGCGGCTGCGACCACGATCGTCCTGGTGGCGCCTGCCTATGGCCAGTCGGCGGCACCGGTGCTGTTCGACGCGACGGCCTATGGCAATGTGCGCCAGCCTGGCGGCCGGCCGCCAATGTTCGCCGCCGAGGTCAAGCGGGTCAAGAAGACCGTCGACGCCGCGATGCGCGCGCCGATCGAGGTGCCGGTGCCGAAGGATCCGGGCGGCGGCTACACCCATGAGCAGCACAAGCGGAACTATATGGCGCTTTATGGCGCCGGGCTGCTCTACCGGATTACCGGCGATGCGGCCTATGCCGATTATGCGCGGCGGCTGTTGCTCGCCTATGCGACGCTCTACCCGACGCTCGGGCCGCACCCGGCCAAGGCCAACGAGGCAGCGGGCCGACTATTCTGGCAGAGCCTCAACGACAGCGTGTGGCTCGTCTATGGCATCCAGGGCTATGACGCGATCCGCGACACGCTCAGCCCCGCCGATCGCAAGACGATCGACGACCAAGTGTTCCGCCGGATGGCGCAGTTCCTGTCGGTCGACAATACCGCAAGCTTCAACCGGATTCACAATCACGCAACCTGGGCCGCCGCCGGCGTGGGGATGACCGGCTATGTCCTGCGCGATCCGGAGCTGGTCGCGCGGGCGCTCAAGGGAACGGACAAGAGCGGCAAGGCCGGGTTTCTTGCACAGGTCGACCAGCTCTTCTCGCCCGACGGCTATTATACCGAGGGCCCCTATTATCAGCGCTACGCGATCCAGCCCTTCGTGGTGTTCGCCCGCGCGATTGCAGCCAATCAACCCGATCTCGGTATCTGGCAACGCCGCGACGGCGTATTGCTGAAGGCGATCCGCACTTCGATCCAGCTGACCTATGACGGCTATTTCTTCCCGTTGAACGACGCGATGCGCGACAAGAGCCTGCGCACCGACGAGCTCTACCAGGCGGTGGCGATCGGCTATGCCGCGACGAAGGACCCCAGCTTCCTGTCGATCGCGAAGTGGCAGGGCCGCTCGACGCTGACCCCCGACGGCATTGCGGTCGCGCGGGATCTCGCCGCGGGCAAGTCCCAGCCGTTTCCCTTCCCCTCCCAGCTCTACCGCGACGGGCCCGACGGCGATCGCGGCGCGCTGGCGGTGATGCGCAGCGACCAGGACGAAGGCGCCCAGGTGCTGGTGGCCAAGAACAGCGCGATGGGCATGGGCCACGGCCATTTCGACAAGCTCAACTGGATGCTCTACGATGGCGGGCGGGTGATCGTCACCGACTATGGCGCCGCGCGCTTCCTCAACATCGAGGCGAAGGACGGCGGCCGCTACCTCAAGGAGAACGAGAGCTGGGCGAAGCAGAGCGTCGCCCACAATACGCTTGTGGTGAACCAGGGCTCGCACTTCGCCGGCAAGTGGCGCGATGGCGAGGATCATTCGCCGCGCCAGCTGTTCTTCGCAGGTGACGGACCGACGAAGGTGAGCACGGCCGAAATGGCGGGCGCCTATCCGGGCGTGACGTTCCGGCGGACGCTGGTGCAACTGCGGCTCGGCAAGGGAAGCCCGCTGGTGCTCGACCTGCTGCGGGTGGCGGGCGACAAGCCGGCGACCTACGACCTCCCGCTCCATTATGCCGGCCACATCGTCGAGGTCGGTTTCCCGACCAAGGCGAACCCGGCGAACCGGCCGGTACTCGGAAGCGCGAACGGCTATCAGCACATCTGGGTCGATGCGGTGGGCGCCTCCGGCCCGGAGGGCGCGGCGCTGACCTGGATCAACGGCGAGCGCTTCTACACCTATCACATGCTTCCGCCGGCCGGCGCGACGATCTATCTCGGCGAGAGCGGAGCGAACGATCCGCGCTTCAACCTGCGCCGCGAGCCGCTGCTTCTCCAGCGGGTCGAAGGCAAGGCCGACGCCAGCTTCGTCTCTCTGCTCGAGCCGCACGGCGCCTATGATCCCGCGGCGGAGACGACCGTCGCCAGCCAGAGCCAGATCAGGTCGCTGCGCCATGTTCGTGGCAGCGACGGCGATCTGGTGCTGATCCAGCCGCTCAAGGGATCGCCCGTGATCCTCGCCATCGCCGACGATGTCGCGCCCGACAAGACCCATAGCGCCGTGATCGACGGTCGCACGGTCCGGTGGACGGGGCACTTTGCCCGTATCGAGGGAGACGTGCGTTGATCCGCAAGATAGCCGGGCTGCGCTGGCTGGTGATCGGCCTGATCGCGGTGGCGACGGTGATCAACTATATCGACCGCAATGCGCTCGCGGTGATGTGGCCCGCGGTGTCGAAGGACATCGGCGCGGACAAGAACGACTATGCGCTGCTCGTGACGATGTTCATGATCGCCTATGCGGTTGGCCAGGCCCTGTTCGGGCGAGTGCTGGACGTCATCGGTACGCGGTTGGGGTTCGTCGTCGCGATCGGCTTCTGGTCGCTGTCGATCGCGGCGCATGCCTTGGTCCGCTCGATCGGATTGCTGGCGCTCTTGCGGGTTACGTTGGGTGTGAGCGAGGCCGGCAACTGGCCGGGCGCCGCCAAGGCAAATGCCACCTGGTTCCCGCCGCGCGAACGCGCGCTGGCGCAGGGCATCTTCAATTCGGGCGCGGCGATCGGGGCGATCGTGTCGGCGCCGTTGGTGGCATTGCTCTATGTCGCCATCGGCTGGCGCGCGACCTTCCTGGTGATCGGCGTGCTCGGCTTCCTGTGGCTGCTGCCCTGGCTGTTCGTCTATCGCAGCGACCCCGACGCGCATCCTTGGCTGAGCGACGCCGAGCGCGCCCATATCGCGGGCAAGGGCGAAGCGGCGAAGGACGGCGCGGGCTATGTGCCGGGAATGGCGGCGCTGCTTCGCCACAGGCAGAGCTGGGCGATCCTGGTCAGCCGCTTCTTCCTCGATCCGGTGTGGTGGCTGTTCGTATCCTGGCTGCCGATCTATCTGTCCGAGACCTTCGGTTTCGACGTCAAGCAGATCGGGCTGTTCGCCTGGGTCCCGTTCGTCGGTGCGATGCTGGGCAGCCTTGTCGGCGGCTGGTCCTCCGGTGCGCTGATGCGGCGCGGCTGGGGCGCGCTGCAGGCGCGGCGCGCGGCGATCACCGCAGGCGGCGTGATCATGTTCCCGCCGCTGCTGCTGACGATGCAGGCATCGGACCCGCTGACGGCGGTGCTGCTGATCGCTGTCATCCTGTTCGGCTTCCAGGTCGCCATCAACAACATCCAGACGTTGCCGAGCGACTATTTTGCGGGCGGTGCGGTCGGCTCGCTTGCGGGCATCGGCGGCACCGCGGCCGTGGCGGGAACGCTCGTCACCACCTGGCTGGTGCCGGCGATGACCGCGCAGAGCTACGCGCCGATCTTCGCGCTGGCCGCCGCAATCGTGCCGCTGGGCGTGCTCGCCGTCTGGGTGCTCGGCGGCCGCGAGGCACCCGTCGCCGATCCAACCATTTCCAAGCAAGGGGCTGTACAGTGAAGTTCAAGGGTAAAGTCGCCATCGTCACCGGCGGTGGCCGCGACATCGGCAAGTCGATCTCGAAGCGGCTTGCGAGCGAAGGCGCCAGGGTGGTGATCAACTATCGCAGCGATGATGCCTCCGCGCAGGCGACGGCGGACGAAATCGTCGAGGCCGGCGGCAGCGCGCTGCTTCACCGCGCCGATGTGACCGTGGCCAATGAGGTTGCCGGGCTGATCGCCGCCTCGACCCAGGCTTATGGCGAGGGCATCGACCTGCTGGTCAACTGCGCCGGTGGCATGGTGGCGCGCAAAACGCTCGCCGAGATGGACGAGGCGTTCTTCGACCATGTGATGGATTTGAACCTCAAGTCGGCTTTCCTGGTCACCAAGGCGGCGCTGCCGCACCTTCGGGAGGGGAGTGCGATCGTCAACCTGGCGTCGCTGGCCGGGCGCGATGGCGGCGGGCCGGGTGCAACGGTCTATGCCACTGCCAAGGGCGCGCTGATGACGCTGACTCGGGGCTGGGCGAAGGAGCTCGGGCCTCAGGGCATCCGCGTCAACGCGCTGTGCCCGGGCCTGATCGGCACCAGCTTTCACGACATTTTCTCGAAGCCCGAGGGTCGCAAGGCGGTTGCGGGCAACACGCCGCTGCGCCGCGAGGGGCATCCCGACGAAGTCGCGGCAGCGGTCGCCTACCTGCTGTCCGAGGAGGCATCGTTCCTCACGGGCGTCAATCTCGACATCAATGGTGGCCTGTTCTTCTCCTGAGGAGTCCCGATGCTGAAAATCCTCGTTCCGCTGGCGCTGCTTGCAGCGCCGGCGGCTGCCCAGGCCCAGAGCGTGCCTGCCGAGCCGCGTGCACCGGGCGAGATCCCGAAGACGCGTACCGACGCGCCGCCGATCAAGGCGATCAAGCTGATCCTGGTCGGCGATTCGACGATGGCGCCCGGCAGCGGCTGGGCGTCGGCCTTCTGTGCCCAGCACGTCAAGTCGAGCGTCGCCTGTCTCAACCTGGGGCGTGGCGGTCGTTCGACGCGCAGCTATCGCCAGGAAGGGTCGTGGGACATCGTCAGGGGCGAGATCGGCGTGAAGGGCTATGACGCTATCTATGTGCTGATCCAGTTCGGGCATAACGACCAGTCGAGTGCCAGCGAGCGCTGGACCCACATGCAGAGCGAGTTCCCGGAGAATCTGACGCGATATGTGCAGGAAGTGCGCGCGGCGGGCGGCATCCCGGTTCTGCTGACGCCGCTGTCGCGGCGCGACTTCAAGGGCGGCAAGCTCAACAACACGCTCGATGTGTGGGCGGCAGAGATACGCAAGGTCGCGGCGGCGACCAAGACGCCGCTGGTCGACTTGAACGCGGACAGCGCGGCGCTCGTGCAGACGCTCGGACCTGTCGCGGCGGCGAAGCTCGCTCAGGCTGCGCCGAACGAGGATGAAGTGGCGGCGGCGCAGGCGGGGACGACGCTGAAGCCGCGACCGGCGGCGGAGGCGCGGCTGCCCGATGTGCCGACCAAGCCCGACGGTCCAAGGGGCCAGATCACGCGGAAGTTCGACTATACCCATGTCGGCGATGCCGGCGCGCGCGTGTTCGCGAAGACCGTGGCGAATGGTCTGGCGCGCGCGGTCCCGGCGCTGCGGCCGCAACTGCTGCCGTAAGCTCGGGACGCCCGGCGGGGCAGCGCTCACCAACGTTGCGACGCGACCGAACGAGGAAAGCGCCCCGGCGATATTGGCCTTTGCGCTTCCTACGTCCAGCGCGCGCCGGTGCGCGCAGTCCTGGCCATGCGCGCGAAGGCAAGATGGCACTCTGCCGAAACGGAACCGATAGCCTCTCCGGCGCCGTGTTCATACCAACTGGTCTAGCAATTGGTATGCGTAACCGGCTTGACAGGTGCCGCAACCTTCATCAATCCAGTTTGCATAAAAATACGGTGGAGGATGAAATGAGGGGCAAGATCCAGTCGGCGCGTGGCGTGGCGATACGCAAGTCGATGTTTGTCGGCGGCGCCGCACTGTGGTGCCTGGCGGCGGCCACACCGTGCTCGGCTCAGACCGCAGCGGTCGAAGAAACGGAAATCGACGATGAGACCGAGGAGAACAACGCGATCATCGTGACCGGCGTGCGCGAGACGATCGAGACCTCGAACGCCATCAAGCGCGAAGAGAATGCGATTGTCGATGCGCTGAGCTCGAACGACATCGGCGACCTGCCTGCGCTGTCGATCGGCGAGGCGATCCAGACGATCACCGGCGCGACCAGTCACCAGGAAAAGGGCGGGGCGACCGAGATCTCGCTCCGCGGTCTGGGATCGTTCCTCAGCGCCACCACCTTCAATGGCCGTGAGGCGAGCAACGGCAGCGGCGACCGCGCGGTCAACTTCAACCAGTTCCCCTCCGAGCTGGTCAACGGCATCAAGATCTACAAGTCGCAACAGGCCAATCTGGTCGAGGGCGGCGTGTCCGGGACGATCGAGCTCGGCACGCTACGCCCGCTCGATTATGGCAAGCGCTCGATCCAGCTCGAGGCCAAGGCCAACTACAACCCCTATCAGGACAAGATCACCGGCGAAGGCGCCTGGGGCTGGCGCGGCACGATCTCCTATGTGGATCAATTCAAGCTCGGTGGATTGGGAGAGATCGGCATCGCGCTAGGCTTCCAGCGCAATGCGGTGAACAATCCCGAAGAGACCTATGCGGCGAGCTCGACCTGGGTGGCGTGCAACCCGACGCTTCCTGTCGCGGGCAACTGCACCGAAGTGACGCGCGCGCAGGGCAATGCCGGCACGCCGTTCGTCCTGGTGCCCAATTCGATCACCTTCCGCCAGATCACCGAGCAGGACACGCGCGACGCCTTCATGGGGTCGGTCCAGTGGCAGCCCAACGATCGGATCGACGTCAATCTGGACCTGCAATATTCCAATCGCGACTATCGCGAGGACCGGCACGATCTCAATCTGTCCGAGACGCGCTATCAGCTGCGCAACATCGTCTATGACGACCAGCACCGCCTGATCTCCATGTCAGGACTGACGTCGCTCGAGGCGAACGGTACCGTGCTCGACCGCAACGAGGAATATATCGGCGGCGGCGGCAACATCTCGTGGAAGGCGAGCGACCGGTTGACCCTGTCGACCGACATTTCCTACTCGCAGACGAAGCGCACCACGCTCCAGCGCAGCACCCGGTTGCGAACCGATCCGTTCGACATCGACAATGTCCGCACCCCGCTGAACAATCAGCGCGTGCCGTACACCTATGATGCGAGCGGCGGCTATGCCGCGGTGATCACCCTCGATCCGCGCTTCGCCGTCGATAATTGGGCACTCTACAGCGACGATGCCCGTCTGCGGCGCGACCTCGAATTCAAGCAGGACAGGATCTTCGCCGCCCGTGTCGATGCTGCCTACGAAGTCGATGGCGGCTTCCTGAAGCGCTTCGAGATCGGCGGTCGCTATTCGCACCGCAGGTACGAGAACATCAACGACCTGGTCGAGATCACCCAGGACACGCGTACGGTCGACCGCGACGTCAATCTCGCCTGCCGTCGCGCCTTCCCGCAGCAGGACTATCTGGCGGATGCGCCTGCGCAGTCGATCACCCATTGGGCGACGTTCGACACGCTTTGCCAGTTCCAGGGCTATCTCGGCACGCTCGATCCGGGCGCGAACGACGACCTTCGCGCGGTCGACAATGCCGACGTCACCGAGAAGGTGTGGGCCGGCTATGCGATGGCCACCTATCAAGGCAGTATCGGCAACCTGCCGATCCGCGGCAATTTCGGCGTTCGTGCGGTCCAGACCGATTTGCGCTCGATCGGGTTGCGCTCGGGCCTCGATGTCGTGACGAATTCGGACGGTTCGATCCGGCTGGTCGAGAATGGCGATTTCGATAGCCAGGTGCTCACCAACAGCTATTTCCGGTTGCTGCCGAGCATCAACGCCAATTTCGAACTGACGCCGAAGCTGATCGCGCGCGTCGCCGGCTATCGCGGCATGTCTCGCCCCGGCCCGAGCGACCTCGCGGCGGGGCGGACGATCACGCTAGAGGACGGCACGGCATTCACCTCGATCTCCGACGCAATCGGCGAGATCGTGGCGGACGGCTCGCCGAGCCTCAAGCCGATCATGTCCTGGAACGGCGACCTGTCGCTCGAATGGTATCCCAACCGCGACACCATCCTGGCAGGCACCTTCTTCTACAAGAGGTTCGTCGGCGGCTTCGTGCCGGTCCTGATCGACGAGCAGTTCGAGATCGATGAGCAGGACGTGACCGTGCCGGTGACGCAGCGCACCAACAGCGACGAGCAGAGCCGGGTGATCGGCTTCGATGTCACGCTGTCGAACCGCTTTTCCTGGCTGCCCAAGCCGCTCGACGGGCTCGGCGCGAAACTCAGCTACAGCTATGCCGATGTCGGCTTCAAGAATTACGATATCCGCCTCGGCGACGTGCTCGACCCGGAATCGGGTCTGGTGACACCGGGCATCATTCCGCCTGCCGGCCTGTCGGGATCGTCCAAGCATGTGGCCTCGGCGCAGCTCTATTACCAGATCGGCGGGCTGTCGCTCTCGGGCGTCTATACCTATCGCTCGAGCTATTATCAGGATTTCGTCGGCGGCAATTCCCAGCTGCGCTTCGTCAGGCCATCGAACCTGATCAATCTTCGCGCCTCCTACAATATCAATCGCAACGTATCGCTGCGGTTCGAGGCGTTGAACATATTCAACGATCCCAAGGTCACCGACATGCCGGTCTATGGCAGCAGCCGCCAATATCATTTCTACGGGCCGAAATACTTCATCGGCGCGCGCATTCGACTGTGATTTGGATCCGCCGGGGCGGCTTGCGTCCGTCCCGGCAAGTGGTATGACAATTCCATGTTGCAGCGAGGGAATTGCTAGTCCGGATGACAAGCCGCCGCCTCTTCCAGGATGTCGCCGAGCAGATCGTGGCGCTGATCGAACAGGGTGCGTTTCCGCCCGGATCGCGCCTGCCCGGCGAGCGCGAATTGTCCGAGCGTTTCGGCGTCAGCCGCGTGACGATCCGCGAGGCTGAAATCGCGTTGCAGGCGAGCGGGCGACTGCGGATCAAGACCGGTTCGGGGGTCTATGTCGCCGACACCCCGAGCGGCGGGGGCGAACACCTGCCCGTGGTCAGCGCTTTCGAACTGACCGAGGCCAGGGCGTTGTTCGAGTCCGAGGCGGCTGCGCTGGCTGCGCCGATCATCTCGGATTCCGACATCGCCGTACTGCGCGATCTGCTCGAACAAATGTCCCAGGAGGGCATGGACGACGAGGAGGTGACGACGGTCGATCGCGCTTTCCATCTCACCATCGCGTCAGCCTCCGGCAACAAGGCCATCATCCACGTTGTCGAGTCGCTGTGGCGGCTTCGTACCGAGATTGCGGAAGTTCGCCAGACGCACTCGTCGGTCTGTCATCACGACAGTCGCCAGCGTCATGACGAGCATGGCGCGATCGTCGATGCGCTTGCGCGCCGCGATCCACAGGCCGCTCGCCTGGCGATGCGTCAGCATTTCAGCAGGCTGATCGAGGCGATGCTGGACGCGACCGAGCAACGTGAAATCGCCGAACTGAGGCAGCGGTCGGCGGAGAGCCGCGCCCGTTTCATGCTGAGCGCGAAGCTCGCCTAAGACCCGCGTCCGACTGAGACTGCCGGCAGTTTCGTGCCGGGCGGCACACTGGTCCTCTCCCGGAGGCGCCTGGCTAAGATCGCGCCCTTCAGCGTGACCTGGACGGTAAGCATCCGATCATCGGCGCTGCTGATCCGAAGAATTTGCGTCACGTTCGCGCGCCAACCGAACCGGAATCAGCGCGGTAGTCTTAAGACCGCTTCCAACCCAGAGCCGACGCGCCCGCGGCAGGCGCGCGCGCAGGAAGCGGGCCCGAGCGCCGCCCGCGAACAGCAACGCCAATCCTGCGCCGGCCTGCCCCGATTCCGCCGCCAATATGGCGCGCAGCATCCCAAGGTCCTGGAGCTGCAGGGCCTGTGCGCCCGGCACGGCTTCACTCCACGCTGATCGACAGCCTCCCGCTTCGGCCAGGCGCCGGCGTGCCGACCGCGTCCCAACTGCGATTGTCGCCCAGGTTGCGCGCGGTCAGCCGCAGTCGAACGCGATCGGTCAGCCGATAGGCGACACCGATATCGGCCTCTGCATGGCCCGGGGTGACGCGCGCGCCGGTCGGGATCGAGCTGTCGTTCCAGTCGCTGTTGGCGCGCAGGGTCGCGTCCGCCCGCCAGGGGCCCTTGTCCCAGCCAAGGCGGAGGGTGCCGCGCCATTCGGGGCGACCGCGAAGCGGCGTGTCGCTGTCCAGCGACAGATAGGTGATCGCGCCGGAAAGCGACCATGGTCCCCCCAGCGTCAGCGACAGCGCGCCCTCGATGCCGCGCGTGCCGACGCGGGCGCGGTTGACCAGGCGGAACTGGACCGGGTCGAAGTCGATTAGGTCGCGAAAGCGATTGTCGAACAGCGTGAGGCTAACCCGACCCGCCGGCAGGGCGGCTTCGATCCCGGCGTCGAGGCTGTGGCTCGTCTCGGGCGCAAGCGCCGGATTGCCGATCAGGGGATGGCCGAGTGCGTAGAGGCTGGGGCGCTTGTAGCCGTGTGCCAGATGCGCGAACAGCCGCAGGCCCGATGGCGCCAGCGTCCAGCTCAGGCTGCCGCGCCCGGTCCAGTTGCCGCTTCCGCCCTGCAGCCTGTCGTAGCGGATCGCGCCCCCGACCTGCAGGCCCTGGGGAATGCGAAGCGTGGCCTCGGCAAAGCCGCTATGCGTGATGCGGGTGACGGAGAAAGCGACCGGCAGCGGAAACCCGTAATCCAGCGTGCCGACGCTGCGGCCGTCCTCGCGCAGGATCGCGCCGCCGCCCGAAAGCGTCAGCGGGCCGAGATCGCCCGCGACCGACCCGATCGCCTCGAGCCGGCCGAAGCGATCCCGCGCCGTTACCGCGGGCACGCCGTCCAGCACGCCTGGAGCGATCGGGGGCGACACGCTGGACCCGCGCTGGACCGTCCAGGCGACCGACAGGCTGGGGCGCAGCGCAGCCTCCGGATCGCGCGTCAGCGACAGGGCGCCGAGGCTGAGCAGCCCCCTGCGCGTCTCGCGATCGCGAATGACCGCCAGCAACGGCCCGCCGCTGTCCTCGGGAAAGCGCGTCCCGCGCGTTTCGGCGCGCAGAGCCGTCATCGAGATCCGGAAGTCAGCCACCCGCTGCACCGCCTTGGCGAAGAACTGGTTGCGGCGCAGGCTGCCTTCGTCCCGGTAATCGCCGCTGTCATAGCGCCCGCCCGAGAGGATCACGCCGCCCGTCGCCCAGGCGCCGGACAGGCTCGCCGAGGCCGCGCCGCCGCTGCGCGTGTCCAGCCATGCCTGGCCGCCCGCCGTCACGCCGGCGGCACCGGGATCGCGCGTCACGATCTGGACGACGCCGGACAGCGCATCGGAGCCATGGACGGCCGATCCGGCGGTGCGCGAAACCTCGATCCGATCGACGATCGACGGGTCCAGCAGCGTGAAGTCGAACGCCCCGCCCGCGCTGTTCGTCGGGTCGTTCAGCCGGACGCCGTCGATCAGCACCGCGGTGAAATTGGGCTCGCCGCCGCGGATCGACAGGAAGCTGCCGCCCGCCGGCCCGCCGGTCGAGAACGCGGTGACGCCGGCCAGATCCTCCAGAACCTCGAGCAGCGATGCCGGCTGCCGCCGCGCGATCGTCTCGCGGTCGGCGATCGTCGTGCCGGGATCGCTCCCGGTGCGCGACGCGGTGACGACGATCCCGTCCTCGCCGTCCTCCGGGGCGAGGGTCTGGGCCTGGGCGACGGGCATCGCGGCCAGCACGGCAAGTGCTGCCGAAACGGTCCTGAAACTCAACGGTCGCTCAGCGCATCTGGCGGGCCAGGGTGGCGAAGTCGGGCGGGGGCGCCGCCGCAGCTGACTCGGGTTCCTCCGCACCCAGAAGTCTGGCCGAAGGCTGGGTCCCGTCGAGGAAATTGTAGAGCAACGTCCGCTGGCCGCGGGTCAGGTCCCGCGTCACCGGCATGAAGCGGAATCGCTCGAAATAGTCGGGATCGGTCAGCTTCTTGATGACGGGCGCATAGGCGCGCACCTGGGCCTCGTCGCCAAGCCGCAGCCAATTGTCCATGCAGGGGGCGATCGCCTCCCAATAGGACAGGACCTTGGCGTAGACATTGTCCCAGCTGGGATCGAGCTTTGCGATATCGTCGTCGTTGGGCAGGACGCGCAGATACATATAGGTGAAGACCTGCGGGTTGAAAGCGTTGGCGGTCACCGGCAGGACCGGGTCGTCGCCCGGCTGGAAGACCAGTGCCGTGACGGTCGGGGCGGTGGTCTTGAGCGGGAAGCCGACCAGGCCCTTCGCATCGGTCTGTGCGCTGACCGGCTGGTTCTCCATCGAACCGACTTCGGTCATCGTGACCTTGATGCCGGCTCCGGCCGGGACGCCGCGATCGTAGACCTGCGCCTGGCCGATCGCCGGGTCGCTCTGCGTCACATAGAGATTGGGCTCGATCGGGATCGCTCGCAGCGCCTGTTCCGCCAGCACTGTCGTGCGGACCCCGTCGACATCGACCGACACGGTGATGTCGCCGAGGTCGAGCGGGGCGTCCGAGACCGGCAGCGCGACATCGACCAGGCCGGACGTGGCGAGATAGGCAGCCTGGCCATATTGGTCGGGCGTCAGCGTCGCGAGCGGCATGTCGCCGGCGGACAGGTACAGGTTGCCCAGGTTCGCCTTGTCCGGCGTCGCGGTATTCCACGGCACGGCGTTGGTCAGATCGAGCGCGAGGCGCTGCCCGTCGACCCGCGCCCATGCGGTGCCGAAGGGGATCGGCTTCGAGAGATTGGGGACCGGGATCATCGCATTGGTGGTGACCAGCGCGCGGTCGCCGGGTTCGTGCATCGGATCGCCCTCGCGCCACAGCCCGGCGGTGCCGACCAGCAGGCTGCGTGCCGGATTGGGCTGGAAGCCGCCGGCGGCGAACTTCGCCATCAGCGCCTTCGCCTGGGCCTCCATCGCCTCGTCCGAACCGCCGGCCAGGCTCAGATCGTCATAATAGATCGTCCGATAGGTGCAGAAGCGGGTCATCACCCCCTTCACACCGGGTTCGGCCATGGCGGCGAGCAGCGCCTGGAGCGCGGGCGAGTCGAACGCATCGATCTTCAGCGTATCGGGATCCCAGGCATAGCAGGCCTGCCACAGGACCGAGGCGACGCCGGCGATGACGGCGTTCGCGCGATTTGCGAAGAAGTTGATGTACCGGTCGCTGGACCGGCGCACCGGGGTTCCGAGGATCCGGCAGCCGCCGTCGATGCCCAGGTGAAGCGAATCGAAGAACAGCTGGGACGAATAGGGGCCATAGGGCTCGGCATCGATGAGCATGCCGGAGAAGTTGGCCGGGGCGCCGACGAACGGGTCGTCGGTCTTCAGCCCGCCCCCCGTATCCACGCCGGACACGCGGCAATTGTAGAAGTTGGAGCGATAGGTCCCGGCCGGATTCCAGTTCTGCGTCGCGATCTGGTCGATCGCCGCCTGGCGATAGCTGGACACCTGCGTCGGCAGGAGCGGGTTGCCGTTCAGCTGGGGATCGGCGCCGACCTCGTCATAATTGGCGGTCCAGTCCTGATAGGTGTTGTTGTTCGTGGTGACGGGATCCCAGCTGATCTCGCCGCTGAAATAGATGCGGGGGAATTCGAGGATGCTCATGCTGCCTCTCCGATCCGGGTGGCGTCGGCGTCGATGATCCGATCGACGATAAAGGCCGGGCCGGCGACCGATCCGTCCTTCAGCGGGGTATTGAGCGCGGCGATCGCCGCCATGCGCAGGTCGAACATGGCGCGGACCGCCACCCCGAGCTGGCCGGTGCCGCCGTTGAAGGCGGCGGTCAGGGCATCGACCATCGCGGTATAGGCGATGTTACAGTTGGCCTGGGTGAGCTGGACCGCGGCCGATTCCTGGCTGAAATCATATTGTTCGGGGTCGGGGATGGCGGGATAGACCGCAGACCAATCGACGCCGAGCGGGCCGCCCCAGACATAGCCGGAGTCGTTCTTCTCGGCCGAGATGTCCTTCTGAAGGACCTGGTTCCGCTTGATCTCCCAGAAGCGGTAATAATGGGCGAGCTCGTTCTGGAAATCGAGCGGGCTTCCCTGGACCTCCGGGGTCTTCGGCGTTCCCTCGCCCTCGGAGACGATCTGGTCGATCGCGTTGCAGGCGTCGTCATAGCTGTTCACCGCGAACACCTGCCCCTGGAAGAACTGGGCATCGTCGACCTGGTTGCGATCGGGCGTCCAGTCGGATGCGGGGAGCGCCTGGAGCGCCTGTTTCAGCCGTTCGTAATAGACGCCGATCGTCACCACGTCCTGGTCGCCAGCCGACAGCAGGAGCGTTCGGGGATCGATCGGCTCCAGCGGCGCCTCGATCGCCATGCCTTGGTCCATCGCCGCTTCGGAGAAGGGATAGAGATGGACGACCAGGCTGCCGCCCACCGAATGGGGCAGGTTGCCGGGATAGGAGGGGGGCGAGATCTCCACGGTGCCGCCGATCGCGTTCATGACGTTGCACGCCAGGCACATGTGGATCATCTCCTGCATGATCACCGACTGCAGCCGCGCCTTGGCCGGGGCGTTGGTGTCGGGCAGGATGGTGAGCGAGGCATAGAGATAGGGCGGCAGCGTCGAGAACTCGATGTCGATCGCGCCCTGAACCAGCGCCTGGACGTCGGCCAGGCTTTCGGGTTCGCGCCATACAAGCTTGATCATCTCGGTCATTCCCCCTGTCGGCCGCCGGCCGCTACCGCGATCCCGACGCCGCCGTCATGGTCCGGCGAGGTTGACCGCCCGCGGATCAGATCATCGAACCGAAATAAAGGTCAATTGGATATCGACGCCATTCCGGTCTCAATTGATGATTGAGGTCGTTGATGTGATGCCCGCGAGTTCATAAGCTGATGTCGAATGGGGGAGAGTCGTCGCGATGTGCGACTCCATCGTATCCTTATATTGAATCGCGGTGCCCGCTCCTGCCGAGCGGTCCCGTTTCACTATGGCTTTGCCTGCGGATATTGAGTCTGGGAGGGGCTGATGAAGAAGATACTGGCGTTGTCGACCGTGATCGGACTGGGCGCGATGGCCGTGCCGTCCGCCATGGCCCAGACCTATCAGACCTATGGCACGCACAATCCCGCCGAGGTCAGCCCGTGCCAGGTCGAGAATTGCGTTTACAAGCGCGAGCCGGGCGAGCCCGCCGATCCGGTCTGGCCCGCCTTCTGGCAATCCGACTGGACGATGTACCGGGTCTATGGGCCGGATGCGGGCAAATATCCACCGCCCTATCGCGGCAAGCCGCCCCAGGGCGCGACCTACCAGACGTCGCGGGGCCGTACCTTCTACGACTCCACCTGGCGCGGCAAGTCGGGCGAGGGGGCGATGGAGGAGCGGTATGACGAATATTGCCTGCCGATCTTCCCGCTCGACAATCACTATTCGTGCAAGTTCATCTCGCTCGGCAACACCGCCTATTTCGTCGCCGGGGAGGGCCGACCGGACTGGATGCCGAAGCTGTGCCTGTTTTCGGGGATGAACCATCCGCCGCGGCGCGACTTCGTGTCGCACCTTCCCTACAGCAAGGAGGACAGCGCGCGCATCGGCCCCGGCGGACAGGGCTATTCCTTCTGGGTCAATGCGGTGAACGGCTATGTCATGCAGGTCGGCGCGAGCCCGGACCTCACGGAGCAGGGCGGGATCCTGTTCGGCTATGGCTTTCAGACGAACGCGAAGGGCGAGGTGATGCCGCAGTCCTTCTATTTCTCCGGCTATCCCTTTGCACCGGCGAACGCGCCCTACGTCAGCCAGAACTACGTCAATTTCGCCTCGACCCAGCCGAGCCAGGACGTCTGGTCCGAGGTCGCGGGGATCGATCCGACGACGCTTCCCGCGTGCCAGCTGTTCCAGCCGCCGCAGGAGGCGACGCCGGGACTGAAGGCGGGGGCGGCACCGGTCAAGCGGGCGCCGACCTGGGGCGATATCGGCCGGTGGAAACCGCAATAGGCGCCGCGGGAGAGGGCGGGCCGCGACCGTCGCGGTTGCGCCCGGGCGGGCTCCGGACCGCCACTCGCTTCCCGGGGACGCGCGTTCCGTACCGGGCACCCGCATGATCGCGGCACCCCGCACGGTGCCGAGGCTGCTGGGCGCTGCCCTCCTGCTGCTTTCCCTGGTCCTGGTCCCTTTCTTCCTCGTCGGCGGCCCGCTGGAACGGGTCAGCGATGACATCCTGTCCGGCCAGCGGGGGGTGGCTGCCATTGGCGGCGCGACCCTGCTGGCCCTCGACATCGTGCTTCCGGTGCCGTCGAGCGTCGTCGCGACCGCAATGGGCGCGATGCTGGGCGGCCCGGCAGGCGCGCTGGTCAATGCGACCGGCCTGACGATCGGATGCATCCTGGGGCTGTTCCTCGGCCAGGCGGGGACCCCGGTCGCCCGGCGGATGCTGGGCGAGACGGGCTATGCGCAATTCACCGGCTGGGCGCGCCGTCACGGCGTGCTGGCGCTGGTGCTGTGCCGGGCGGTGCCGGTGCTTGCCGAGGCATCGGTGATCGCATTGGGCAGCGCCGGCGGACGGCGCATGCCCCTGATCGCCGCGGCGGCGCTGGCGGACATCGGACTGGGCGGGGTCTATGCCTTTGCCGGCGCGGCTTCCGGGCCGGCGGCGGCACCGGCGTTGCCCGCAGTCGCCGCCGCCCTCGGCCTGCCGGCAGTGGCGCTGCTTGCCGTGTCGGCCTGGATCCGCTGGACCCGCTGAGCCGGTATCGCGCGGGTCGCGCGTCGATGCGGGCGGAACGATCCGCGCCGAGGTCCGTTCGAGAACAAGTGGGTGCTGCCGGCCGACGCGATCCTCCCCGAGGATTGCAGGGCCGGGTCCATGAAGCGACCTGCCACGGTTCAGGATCGTGTCCCCGTTCGGCGGGATGGACGGCGAATTGGCGACATGCGTGAACGTCCCGGTGCCTCATCGGCGCCTCCCGGTCGTTCGCGCTCTCGATAAGGAGCAATCATGACCGATCCGCGATCTGACGATCAGGCCAGGTTGAGCGCTGCGGCCCTCGACGCGAAACAGGCGAACGCCGGTATCTCCGACCATCCGGAGACCGGCGATCATCCCAACGAGGGGCCGGCATCGCTGCCGCGGCGCGACTATCCGCCATCCGGCGCCTTCGATGCCGAAGGCCATCGCCCGGCGCTGGGGCGTTCGAGATTCGTTCGATGACAAGGATCCGGCGACTCCGCACGGTGAACCGGCGTGGCCGGATCGCCGAGATGCGCAGGGCGCGGTCGCAGCGGGCGGCTCAGTCCCCGGCACGCACGACGGCGACGCCCGCCCCGCGCGCACGGCAAGAACGCGACGACTGAATGCGCGGTCCGCGACACACGATAGAGACGAGGTAATCATGCAGTTCCAGTTCAATTCCGATAACCAGACCCCCGGCAATGCCGAGATGGCGGCGCGGGTCGAGGACATCACGCTGCGTCGGCTCGACCGCATCTCGTCGCGCCTGACGCGCGTCGAGGTTCATGTCGGCGATATCAACGGCCCGCGCGGCGGGATCGACAAACGCTGTGCGATCGAGGTCCGCCCCGCCGGAATGCCGCCCGTGTCCGCGGTCCAGCAGGCCGCGAGCATCGATGCCGCAGTGGCGGGTGCGGCCGGCAAGGTCCTGGCCGCCTTCGACCGGCAGATGGGCAAGCGATCGACCCGCAAGGGCCATTGAGCCGAGCGTTCCGGGCCCGGACCCGAAAGCCGACATGGTGACGTCACGCGGAGGGCATAGTCTCCGCCGCGGGCGAAAAGGCTTCGCGGCCAGACACCTGGGCGACGACGGGAGAGACAGAATAGCGAAATTGTGCAAGATCGGGAAATCGGTTGAAAGGATTGAAATGCCCGTTTCCCGCCGTCGCGACCTGCCGTCGGACACTGCGCTGACCGCTGTCGATACCCAGCCCGGAACGGTCCTGCGCCAGATCCGCTCCACCAATGGCTGGACGCTCGCGGAAGTCGCGGAGCGGACCGGGATCCCGGTCTCGACCCTTTCCAAGGTGGAGACGGGCAAGATGTCGCTGAGCTATGAAAAGCTCCTGCGGATCAGCCGGGGTCTCGACGTCGACATCGCGCGCCTGTTCGCATCGTCCGGGCCCGCCGCCCCTGGCCCGGTTGTCAACGCTGCCACCGGCCGGCGCAGCATCACGCCGGCCGGGCAGGGGCCGTCGATCAAGACCGCGACCTATAACTACACCTATCCATCCGCCGAACTGCTCAACAAGACGCTGAATCCGATGATCATCGAGATCAAGGTCCGCTCGATCGAGGCGTTCGGCGAGCTGATGCGCCACACCGGCGAGGAATATGCGCTGGTGCTGGAAGGCGAGTGCGAGTTTCACAGCGACCTGTATTCGCCCTCGTTGCTCAGGACCGGCGACTCGATCTATTTCGACGGATCGATGGGCCATGGCTATGTCGCGGTGAGCGAGGGACCCTGCCGGATCCTGAGCGTCTGTTCCGCCACCGATGCCGATCTGAAGTCCCGCCTCCAGCCGCTGCCCGACCCGGTCCCCTGAAAATTCGGCATCGCCGAGCCCGGCCGTCCGCTGCGGCGGATGCATTCGCTTGACAAATTTCTGGATCGACCCTCAATCTGCCCGATATGAAAAATGTTTCATAAATTGAAACATGAGTCGCGGGGTGGGATGATGGGGAAATTCGGTAAGGCCGCCTTTGCCGCGGTGCTGGCGGCGATGGTCGCGACGTCCGGCGCGATGACCGGCGGTGTCCGCGCACAGGCGCCCGCACAGGCGCCCGCCGCCGCCGCGCCCGCAACGCCTCCGACGGCGCGCGTCGGTGCTGCCCCGCTGACGAAGGCCGATGTCGATGCGTGGCTCGACGGCTATCTGCCCTATGCCCTGCAGCGCGGCGACGCCGCCGGAGCGGTGGTCGTCGTCGTCAAGGACGGCAAGGTGCTGACCCAGCGCGGCTTCGGCTATGCCGATGTCGCCTCGCGCAAGCCGGTCGATCCGGAACGCACGCTGTTCCGTCAGGCCTCGATCTCGAAGACGATCACCTGGACCGCGGTCATGCAACTGGTCGAACAGGGGAAGATCGATCTCGACCGCGACGTGAACGCCTATCTCGATTTCACCATCCCGGCGCGGGGTGGCAAGCCGATCACGATGCGCAACCTGATGACGCACAGCGCCGGCTTCGAGGAGGCGCAGCGCGGGCTGAACAGCTATGATCCGGCCGGGATGCCGCCGCTCGGCGCGGTGCTGAAGCGCTGGACGCCGACGCGCATCTTCGACCCCGGCACGACCCCGGCCTATTCGAACTACGGGACCGCGCTGGCGGGCTATATCGTCGAGCGCGTCTCGGGCATGCCGTTCGCCGACTATGCCGAGCGCAACATCTTCGCGCGCGCCGGGATGGCGCATTCCAGCTTCCGCCAGCCGCTGCCCCCGTCGCTGCGTCCGTTGATGGCGTCCGGCTATCTCCTGGGATCGGGGCCGGCGGGCAAGTTCGAGATGAACAGCCTGTCGCCGGCGGGGGCGCTGAGCGCAACCGGTGCGGACATGGGCCGCTTTCTGATCGCGCACCTCGCGGACGGCGGGCCGCTGCTGAAGCCGCAGACCGAAGCGCTGATGCAGCGCCGGACGCTCGGCATCCCGGGGCTGAACGGCATGGCGCTGGGCTTCTACGAACAGAATATCAACGGCCGCCGGGTCCTGTCGCATGCCGGCGACACGCTCGCGTTCCACAGCCAGTTGTGGATGTTCCCGCAGGAAAGGCTGGGCATCTATTTCTCGATGAACGCGGCCGGCAGCGACAAGGTGTCGGGCGCGATCCGCAGCGACCTGCTGGACGGGTTTGCCGACCGCTATTACCCCGCGGAACCGCGTGACGGCCGCGTCGATGCCGAAACGGCGCGCCTCCATGCGCGGATGATGATCGGCACCTACAACAAGTCGCGCCGGTTCGAGACGACGTTCCTGAAGGTCCTGGAACTCGCCGGCCAGGTGAAGGTGACCTCGGACGGCGAGGGCGGTATCCGCTTCACGCCCTCGGCGGGCCTGGGCGGGCAGGTCCGCAAATGGGTCGAGATCGAGCCGTTCGTCTGGCGTGACGCGACTGGCCGGATGCGCCTCGCCGCGGTGGTGGAAAATGGCAAGGTCGTCCGCTTCGGCCTCGATTCCTCACCCTTCATGGTGTTCGAACCGGTGTCGGCGGCACTTTCAACCGCATGGCTGACGCCGGCACTGTTGCTGAGCCTTGCGGCGTTGCTGCTTACCGCACTTGCCTGGCCGGTCGCTGCGCTGGTGCGCCGCCGCTATGGCGCGACATCCCCGCTTTCCGGCACGGCGCTGCGCGGCCATCGTTTCACGCGTGCCTTCGCCGCGCTGGCGGTGGCGGTCTTCCTCGGCTGGTTCATGTTCCTGCAGCAGCTCCTGTCCGGCTTCGACAATCTCGGCGGCCAGCTCGACTGGGCGCTCATCCTGCTTCAGCTGGCGACGCCGATCATCTTCGTCGGACTGCTCGGCCTGTCGCTGTGGAACGCTTGGCTCGTCTGGCACGGAAAGCGCGGCTGGCTGGCGCGGCTGTGGAGCATCGTGGTGCCGTTGTGCGCGCTCGTCCTGCTGTGGGTCGCGATCGGCTTCCATCTCATCGGCTTCGGGCTGAATTTCTGACCCAAGTTTTCTGATTAGGCTTGCAATGATCCTAATCAGAAAATATCCAGTGGATATGGAGAGGGGCCGGTTGCGGCTCCCGTCAGAGACTATCCGGGGGCCAGCAGTGACCATCGCACAGAACGACATCGCCATCGGCGCGCTGCAGCTTCCGCAGCCCTATCTGCTTTTCCTCGGCGACACGACCGAGGGCGGCTATGCCAAGACCGCCTATGGCCTGCGCGACTGGGCGCCGGAGAAGTGCATGGGCGAATATCGCCTGGCCGGCGCCAGCGTGACTACCGGGCTGCAGGCACTGTCGCCTGCCGAGGCAGAAGCGGCCGGCGCGCGATCGATGCTGATCGGCGTCGCCAATGGCGGCGGCGTGATTCCTCCGAACTGGGTCCCCGCGCTGATCGAGGCGCTGGAGGCCGGGCTCGACCTGGTCAGCGGCATGCACGTCCGGCTGCGCGACGTGCCGGGCCTGGCCGAGCCGGCCGAGCGGCTGGGACGCCGGCTGATCGACGTGCGCCATCCGCCCGAGGGGCTGACCGTCGCCAATGGCGCCAAGCGCAGCGGCAAGCGGCTGCTGACCGTCGGTACCGATTGTGCGCTGGGCAAGAAATATACCGCGCTGGCGCTGGCCCGCGCCTTCGCCGATCGCGGCGTCGACGCCGATTTCCGCGCAAGCGGCCAGACGGGCATCATGATCGCCGGCGGCGGCCTGCCGATGGATGCGGTCGTGTCCGATTTCGGCGCGGGTGCCGCCGAACTGCTCAGCCCCGATGCGGCGCCCGACCACTGGGACGTGGTCGAGGGACAGGGATCGCTGTTCCACCCGGCCTATGCCGGTGTGTCGCTCGGCCTGCTCCACGGCAGCCAGCCCGACGTGATCGTGGTCTGCCACCAGCCGGGCCGCACGCACGTGCTGGGCGCGCCCGGCTATGCACTGCCGAGCATCGAGGAGACGATCGAGCTGAACCTGCGGATGGGCGCGCGGACCAACCCCGCGATCCGCTGTGCCGGGCTGTCGTTCAACACCGCGCATCTGGATGCGGACGCGGCCGAGGCGCTGATGGCTCAGGAGAGCCGCCGGCTCGGCCTGCCGGTGGCTGATCCGATCCGCGGGGGCGACGCGTTCGCGCGCCTGGTCGACGCCTGCCTGGCATGAGCGTCGCCGCCCCTGCAGCCGAAGCGAACGGACCGGCGCGAACCGCGACCGGGCAGGGGAGGGGCGAATGACCAGGGTCACCGGATGGCGGCGCGCATGGCGCTGGGCGAAGCGGATCCTGCTGGGGCTGCTCGCCCTGCTGATCCTGGTCGTCATCGTCGGCGCGATCTACGAGGCGCTGGGCCGCCGCGCTGCCGCGCGCGACTTCCCGCCGCCGGGCAAGCGCGTCGATATCGGCGGGCGCAGCATCCACATCGATTGCCGCGGCACCGGATCGCCGACGGTCGTCTTCGAAGCGGGGCTCGGCTCGGGCGGGTCGGTCGAATGGAGCCTGGTCCATGAGCAGGTCGCCAGGGTCACGCGCGCCTGCGCCTATGACCGTGCCGGGATCATGTGGAGCGACGCGAAGGATGGCCCGCAGGATGCCGTCGCGGTCGCCGACGATCTCCACGCCACGCTGAAGGCGGCCGGGATCACCGATCCGCTGGTGCTGGTCGGCCATTCGATCGGCGGACCCTATATCCGGACCTATGCCGGTCGCTACGGCGACCAAGTCGCCGGGCTCGTCTTCGTCGACTCCTCGCATCCGGACCAGGTCGTCGAACTTGGCAAGGTGACCCGGACGAACATGCATCCGGGCAAGGTATCCGCCGTGGTCGACACCGCCTCGGCGCTGTCCTGGACCGGCCTGGTCCGGTTCCTGGCCGCCGGCACCGGCTCGCCGCTGCTGTCGGCGCGGGACCGCGAGCGGATGGCGGCCTATGCCAGCAGCTCGATCCGGGGCGCCAGGGCCGAGCTTGCCGGGTTCGATCGCACGATGGATGCCGCGCGCGCCGTCCGCACCCTGGGGGATCGTCCGCTGGTCGTGCTGACCGCGATGAAGCCGCCCACCCCGGCGGAACTGAAGGCGCTCGGCCTGACACCCGAGGAGGGCGCGCGGTTCAAGCAGCGCTGGGCCACGCTGAACGGCGAGATCGCCGCGCTGTCCACGCGCAGCCGGCAGCAGCTGGTGCCGGATGCCGGCCACTACATTCAATACGACCGGCCGGACACGGTCATCGCCGCGGTCCGGGACGTCGTGGGTCAGGTGCGCGCCGGCACAATGGCGGCACGATGAAGGGGAGAAGGAAGATGAAGCGCAAGATTTTCGGCTGCCTGGTCGCGGCGGTCCTGCTCGTCTCGAACAGCGCGGCGCCCGACTATGACATCGTCATCCGCGGCGGCCGCGTGCTCGACGGCGCGGGCAATCCCTGGGTGAAGGCGGACGTCGCGCTGAAGGACGGCCGGGTCGTGCGCATCGGCACCGTTCCCGGGCGCGGCAAGACCGAGATCGATGCGACCGGCCGCTATGTCTCGCCGGGCTTCATCGACATGATGGACCAGTCGGGCCGCGTCCTGCTGGCCAATGGCGCCGCCGAGAACAAGCTGCGCATGGGCGTCACCACCGTCATCGCCGGCGAAGGCGGGACCCCGGTCGAGGCGGCGAAGATCCCCGACTATTTCCGCCAGCTCGAGACGCAGGGCATCTCGGTCAATTTCGGCACCTATTATTCCTCGACCCAGGCCCGGGTGACGGTGATGGGCGACGGCGCGGGCGCGCCGACCCCGGCCCAGCTCGACGCGATGGGCACCGAGGTGATGACCGCGATGCGCAACGGCGCGTTCGGCATCACCAGCGCGCTGATCTATTCGCCCAGCAGCTTCCAGAGCACGTCGGACCTGGTCACGCTGGCCAAGGTCGCGGCACGCTGTGACGGATTCTACGCCACGCACATGCGCGACGAGAGCGAGGGGCTGGTCAAGGCGATCGAGGAAGCGGTCGAGATCGGCGAGAAGGGCGGGGTGAAGGTCGAGATCTTTCACCTCAAGGCGGCCTATGCGCCGGGCTGGGGCAAGCTGATGCCGCAGGCGATCGCGACGATCAACGCCGCCCGCGCGCGCGGCGTCGACATCGCCGCCGATCTCTATCCCTATACTGCGGGCGGCACCGGGCTCGAGATCATCGCGCCGACCTGGGTATGGGCCGACGGGGTGCAGAAGGGGATCGAGCGGCTACGCGATCCGAAGCTGCGCGAGCGGATGAAGCGCGAGGTCGCGGCCGGGTCGATGCCCGGCTGGTCGAACCTCGTCCACGCCTCGGGCGGCTGGGCCAATGTCCGCCTCGCCAACGGCTTCAGCGACAAGTACCGCCAGTATCACGGCCAGAGCCTGGAGCAGATCGGCAAGGCGCTGAACCGCCATCCCGCCGATGCGGCCTGGGACATATTGCTCGAGGGCCTGCCGAACCGGTCGGTCGCGCTTTATTTCATGATGAGCGAGCAGGACATCGAGACCGCGCTGCGCCAGCCCTGGGTCAGCATCGGCAGCGACGCCGCCGCGTCGCAGGAACTGGGCGCGGTCGACGCGCTGGGCCTGCCCCATCCGCGCGCCTATGGCACCTTCCCGCGCGTCATCGCCGAATATGTGAAGCGCCGCCCGATCCTCAGCCTGGAGGATGCGGTGCGCAAGATGACCGGCTGGCCGGCGCAGCGCATGGGGCTGACCGATCGCGGCCTGATCCGCGACGGGATGCGCGGCGACATCGTGATCTTCGACTATGACCGGATCGACGACGGCGCGACCTGGGACAAGCCCACCGCGCTGCCGACCGGGATCGACACTGTGATCGTCAACGGCGTCGTCACGATCGACAAGGGCAGGCACACCGGCGCGCGCGCCGGCTCGGTGCTGCGCCACGAGTGCAAGGCATGATCGCGCGTCGTACCCGGTCGGTCCTCGGCCTCGCCGCTGCCGCGCTCGCCTGGTCGTCGCCCGGCGTGGCGGCGGCACAGGATGGCCGGCTGATCGCGGGGGCCGACGATCTCGGCACCGCCGTATCCGCACAGATCGCGTGCGCGGGCATCTTCGTCAGCGGCCGGACTCAGGCGAACGTGCTGCGCGAGGATATCCTCGGCTATGCGCCCTTCACCAGGGCGATCACCCTCACGGTCGATCGCAAGGCGGGCACCGTCACCGCATCCGCCCCCGGCGCCCGCACGCGCACCGCCCTGTACCGGCCGCAGGTCGGCTGCACGCTGCTGACCGGCACGGTCGCCCGGCCGACGCTGCTGCGCCAGGCCGCGGGGCTGCGGCCGATGCGGTCGCAGGCGGCGAAGCCCTGGCCGATGGGCGACGCGCCCGCCCGGCCCGACACCGTCCGCCGCAGCCGCCCGATCGACCGCGCCGCGCTGGACAAGGCGGTCGAGGGCGCGTTCACCGAGCAGAACAAGGACGGCCTTCCCGACACCCGCGCGATCCTGGTGGTGCAGGGCGGCGAGATCGTCGCCGAACGCTATGCTCCGGGCTTCGATCGCAACACCCGGCTGCTCGGCTGGTCGGCCAGCAAGAGCATCGCCGCGACGCTGATCGGCCTGCTGGTAGACGACGGCGTGCTGAAGCTCGACGCGCCGGCGCCGATCCCCGAATGGCAGAAGCCGGGCGATCCGCGCGGCAGGATCACGCTGCGCCAGCTGCTGACGATGACCAGCGGCCTGAAGTTCGAGGAATCCTACGTCCCCGGCACCGACTCGATCCGCATGTTGTTCGAGGCGAGCGACATGGCGGCGGTCGCGGCGGCGCTGCCGCTGGCGAAGGCGCCGGGCACCGAATGGAGCTATTCGTCGGGCACCACCAATATGCTCTCGGCGATCGTCTTTCGCGCCACCGGCGGCACGCTGGCGGGCATGAACCGCTATGCCCGCACCCGGCTGTTCGAGCCGGCGGGGATGACCGGCATGCTGATCGAGCCCGACGAAGCCGGGGTGATGGTCGGCAGCTCCTATGCCTATGGCACCGCGCGCGACTGGGCGCGGTTCGGCCTGCTGTACCTGAACGGCGGCAGGGCCGGGGGCAGGCAAATCCTGTCCGACGCCTGGGTCGACATCGTCCGCACCCCCGTCGCCGCGGCGCCGCGGCCCGTCTACAGCGCGCAATTCTGGCTGAACCGGGGGGACGAGACCGGGCCGGCCGCGCGGCTGTTCCCGGGACTGCCGGCCGATGCGATCATGGCGCGCGGGCATAATTTCCAGGTCGTCGCCGCGATCCCCTCGCTCGACGCGGTGATCGTCCGCCTGGGCTGGACGCCGGAGGGCCAGCGCTTCGACGTGAACACGCATTTCTCCCGGATCGCGGCGGCGCTGCCGCCTGCGGTCGCACGATGAACGCGGAAGGACCGATCGCGATGACCCCGAACCCCGCCCTGTCGCTCGACGTGATGGTCGAGACCTTTCCGCTCGCCAAGCCGTTCCGGATCTCGGGCCATGTCTTCACCGAGGCGCCGGTCGTCGTCGTCACCCTGTCCGACGGCGTTCACCAGGGGCGCGGCGAGGCGGCCGGCGTCTATTATCTGGACGACGACGTGCCGGCGATGGTCACCGCGATCGAGAATGTTCGCGAGTCCGTGGAAGCCGGCCTGACCCGCGACGATCTTCAGGGCCTGCTGCCCGCGGGCGGCGCGCGCAACGCGATCGACTGCGCGCTGTGGGAGCTGGAGGCGCGGCGCAGCGGCGTGCCGGTGTGGCAGGCGGCGGGCGTGCCCGAGCCCTGCCCGCTGCGCACCACCTTCACCCTGGGCGCCGACGATCCGGAGGTGATGGCACAGGGGGCGCGCGACTTTGCCCAGGCACGCGCCCTGAAGCTCAAGCTGACCGGCGATCTCGACCTCGACCTCGCCCGGGTGAAGGCGGTCCGCGCGGCGCGCCCCGAATGCTGGATCGGCGTCGACGCCAACCAGGGCTTTGCCATCGACCAGCTCGACCGGCTGGTAGCGGGGCTTCTCGACGCGGGCGTGAAGCTGCTCGAACAGCCGCTGGCGCGCGGGCGCGAGGCCGATCTCGACGGCTATCGCTCGGCCATCCCGATCGCCGCGGACGAAAGCGTGCTGACGCTCGCCGATGTCGACGGGCTGGTCGGCCGCTTCGACGTGGTCAACATCAAGCTCGACAAGTGCGGCGGGCTGACCGAGGCGCTGGCGATCGCCCGCCGCGCCCGCGAACTCGGCCTCGGCGTGATGGTCGGCAACATGGTCTCGACCAGCCTGTCGATGGCGCCTGCCTTCGTCGTCGGCCAGCTGTGCGACATCGTCGACCTGGACGGGCCGATCTTCCTCGCCGCCGACCGCCAGCCCGCGATCCGATATGCCAATGGCGATGCCTGGTGCGGCGAGGACATCTGGGGACGCGCGGCATGACCGCGACGATCATGACATCAAGGGGAGAGCGGAAGATGAAGAAGATCATCCTGGCGGCGCTTGCGCTTGCCGCAGCGGCCCAGCCGGCGGCGGCGCAGGACAAGCCGGCGGCGAAGCGCACCTATGTCCAGGCCGGAACGCTTCTGGCGGATCCGGCCAGCGGCCGCGTCGAGAAGAGCAAGACCGTCGTCGTGGAGAATGGCCGCGTCGTCGAGATCCGCGACGGCTTCGTCGGCGAGGGCGACGTGGTCGACCTGCGCGACGCATTCGTGCTGCCCGGCCTGATCGACAGCCATGTCCACATCACCTTCGAATCGGGCGCGGGCAACCGGCTCGACGCGGTGACCAAGACCAGCGCGGACGAAGTGCTGGACGGCGTCGTATATGCCAATCGCACGGTCCGCGCGGGCTTCACCACCGTCGCCAATCTCGGCTCCGGACCCGATGCGATCAACGCGCTGCGCGATGCGGTCGCGGCGGGCAAGGTGCCGGGTCCGCGCATCGTTGCCGGCGGCGCGGTGGCGGCGCATGGCGGGCATGGCGACGCCCATGGGTTCAACCGCGAGATCATGGAGCTGATGCGCCCGAAAACGCTGTGTTCGGGTGCTGACGACTGCGTGCGCGCGGTCCGGCTGGCGGTGCAGCAGGGCGCCGACATCATCAAGACCGCCTCGACCGGCGGCGTCATGTCCGACACGGCCGCCGGACTGGGCCAGCAGATGAGCGACGATGAACTGGTCGCCATCGTCCAGACCGCACACCGGCTCGGCCGCAAGGTCGCGGCGCATGCGCACGGCACCGACGGCGTCAATGCCGCGCTGCGCGCCGGCGTCGATTCGATCGAGCACGGCACCTATCTCGACCCCGAATCGATCCGGCTGTTCAAGGCGTCGGGCGCCTATCTGGTCCCCACGCTGCTGGCGGGCGACACGGTGAAGCGCCAGGCGGAAACCGCCGAATGGATGCCCGCAAACGTCCGCGCCAAGGCGCGCACCGTGGGGCCGCTGATGGTCGACGCGCTGCGCCGCGCACACCGCGCCGGGGTGAAGATCGCGTTCGGCACTGATTCGGCGGTCTCGCCGCACGGTGACAATGCCCAGGAATTCGCACTGATGGTCGAGGCGGGGATGACCCCGCTCGACACGATCCGCGCGGCCACCGTCTGGGGTGCCGACCATCTGGGCCTGTCGAACGAGATCGGATCGATTGCGCGCGGCAAGGCGGCCGATATCGTCGCGGTGCGCGGCGATCCGCTGCGCGACGTTCGCGTGCTCGAACACATGGCCTTCGTGATGAAGGGCGGCACCGTCGTCCGCGCGACCGCCGACTGACACAGGTGCCGCTCCGGCGGCATCCGGACCGGCCGGCGGGGGAAGCGCCGGCCGGTCCATTTCGCGTTTCTTCCCGTGAAGATGGTGCACGCCGATGACACGCCTGACGCTTGATGTCGCAGTCGAACGACTGCGGCTCGCCGCTCCCTTCCGCATCTCGGGCCAGGTCTTCGACGGCCGCGACGCGATCCTCGTCACCATCGGCGACGGCACCCATGTCGGCCGCGGCGAGGCGTCGGGCGTCTATTATCTCGGCGACGACGTGCCCCTCATGATCGATGCGGTCGAGCAGGCACGCGGCGCGGTCGAGGCGGGCGCGACGCGCGAGGAACTGCTGACCATCCTGCCGGCCGGCGGCGCGCGCAACGCGATCGACGCTGCGCTGTGGGAACTGGAGGCGCGCCGGCGCGGCATGCCGGTCTGGGCACTTGCCGGACTCGACATCCCCCGGCCGCTGCGCACCACCTTCACCATCGGTGCCGGCGACCCGGCGGCGATGGCGGAGCAGGCGCGCGCCTATCGCGACGCGCTGTCGATCAAGGTCAAGCTGACCGGCGACCTCGATCTCGACAGGGCGCGCATTGCCGCGATCCGCGCGGCGCGGCCCGATGTCTGGCTGGGCGTCGACGCCAACCAGGGGTTCGTCGCGGCCGATCTCGACGCGCTCGTCGCGGCGATGGTCGCATCCCGCGTCTCGCTGATCGAACAGCCGCTGGCGCGCGGGCGCGAGGCCGAACTCGACGGGCTCGACTCGCCGATCCCGATCGCCGCCGACGAAAGCGCGCAGACGCTGGCCGATGTCGCCGGGCTGGTCGGCCGGTTCGACGTGTTCAACATCAAGCTCGACAAGTGCGGAGGCCTGACCGAGGCGCTGATGATCGCCGATGCGGCGCGCGATGCGGGGCTGGGCGTGATGGTCGGCTGCATGGTGTGCAGCAGCCTGGGCGCCGCGCCCGGATTCGTCGTCGGACAACGGTGCGAGGTGGTCGATCTCGACGGCCCGATCTTCCTGGCGGAGGACCGAAGCCCCGGCCTGATCTACCGCGACGGCACCGTCTGGTGCGACGACGCGGTATGGGGTGCCGGACAGGAGCTGGTCGCATGAGCCGCGCGCCGCTCGCCGCCGCCGCGGACCCCACCTGGTTCGGCCAGCCGCGCGGCCTGACCGTGCTGTTCCTGACGAACATGTGGGAGCAATTCTCCTATTACGGCATGCGCGCGCTGCTGGTCTATTACATGACCAAGGAGCTGCTGCTGGCGCAGGGGCAGGCGTCGTTCATCTACGGCGCCTATACCGCCTGCGCCTATTTCACGCCGATCGTCGGCGGCGTCATCGCCGATCGCCTGCTGGGCAAGCGGCGCGCGGTGGTGATCGGCGCCAGCATCATGGCCGCGGGCCATTTCATGATGGCGTTCGAACCGCTGTTCTACGTGGCGCTCGGCACGATCGCGCTGGGCAACGGCCTGTTCCTGCCCAGCCTCCCCAGCCAGATCAACGACCTGTACGGCCCGGGCGACCCGCGGCGCAGCTGGGCGTATAATGTCTATTATGTCGGCATCAATATCGGCGGGTTCCTCGCGCCGCTGATCTGCGGCACGCTCGGCGAATTCTATGGCTGGCATTACGGTTTCGGCGCCGCCGGCATCGGCATGGTCGCCGGCCTGCTGATCTATCTGTGGGGCCAGCGCTACCTGCCGCCCGAGGCGCCGCGCCAGGCGACGCCCGATCTGCCGCCGACGCGCTGGGCCGACCACCGCCGCACTTTCCTGGTGCTGGTCGGCGTCGCGCTGTCGGTCACCGTGTTCCGCGGGGCATATGAACAGGTCGGCAACACCGTCGCGCTGTGGGCGGATACCGGTCTCGATCGCGGCGTCGCCGGATTCCTGATCCCGATGACCTGGTTCCAGTCGCTCAACCCGCTGCTGGTCATGCTGATGACGCCGCCCCTGCTCGCCTGGTGGCGTCGCCGCGCGGACGAGGGCCGCGACACCTCGCCCGCCAAGCGCATGGCGGTGGGCGCCGTGGTGGTGGCCGGTGCCTATTTCCTGCTGTCCGCGGTCGCCTGGAGCGATGGCGGCGAACGCAGCGCCTGGCTGTGGTTCGTCCTGTTCTTCGCGATCTTCACCTTCGGCGAGCTGCTGGTGCTCCCCACCGGCCTCGGCCTGTTCGCCCGGCTTGCGCCGCCGCGCCTCGGCGCGACGACCGTCGCCGCCTGGTATCTGGCGATCTTCACCGGCAGCCTGTCGGCCGGGCTCGTCGGCACCTTGTGGAGCCACACCGACCCGGCACGCTTCTTCGCGATGCTGGGCGGGATCGCGCTGGTCGCCGCGGCGCTGCTGCGCAGCCTCGACCGTCCGATCCGCAGCGTCGATCCCACGGCGCGCAAGGCGCCATAGGCCAGGGATCCGCGTCGCACGCTGAACATGGCCCCGTCCCTCCAATCGAGGGGCGGGGCCATTTTCATGGCCGGTCGGCGGCGCTCATGCAGAACGCATCAGGGCGGCGGTGCCATCGCACCGCCGCCCTGCCGCCGGTTCCGGAGTAGGGGCTCCGGCCCGATCAGAACTTCAGGCGGACGCCGGTGGAGAAATACCGGCCGATCGTGTCGTAATGCGGCGTGGTGTACGGAACGAACGGCGGGTCCTGGTCGAACAGGTTGTTGACGTTGCCGAACAGCGTGAACGATCCGGCCCGGATCTCGACGCCCAGGTCGACATAGGTCCGGCCGTCGATCTCGTTGTTCGCGATCCGCTTGCCGTTGCCGCCCAGCAGCGTGCTGTAGATGCCGCCGCCGACATGGCGGACGCGCAGGTTCGCGCCGAACTGCTCGCCGTCATAGCGGACCGTGCCCGTCGCGCGCCAGCTGGGGGTGGAGAAGGCGGTATCCGCACCGACGATCCCCGCCACGTCCGTGCCGTTGACCCGAAGGTTGAAGATGTGGTTGGCCAGCGCCCGGAAGCTGAGCGTCCCGTCCCCCAGGCGCACGCGATAGGCCGCCTCGATATCGATGCCGCGCGTGCTGTAGCGTGCCAGGTTGCGGTACGAGTTGGTCAGCGACTCCAGCGTGCCGTTGGCGGTGCGCGTCAGCACGCCGCCGCAGGTCGGGTCGCCCGGATTCGCCGCATAGCACTGGTTCAGCGTGTCCTGCGCGGTGATCGTCGTGATCACATTGTCGATCGTGATCTCGTAATAGTCGACCGACAGGCTGACGCCCTTCAGATAGCTCGGCGAATAGGAGCCGCCCAGCGTCAGCGTGTGCGACGTCTCCGGGGTCAGGTTGCGATTGCCGCCACCATAGACGAACACGTTGCTCGCCGGTGCGCCGACGAACGGATCCTGCACGTTGCCGATATTGGTCGACCGGGCGAGGAAATATTCGGTGATGCTGGGCGAGCGGATGTCGCGCGAATAGACCGCGCGCAGCAGCAGGTCGTTGACCAGCCGCAGCGTGCCGCCGGTCTTCCACGACCAGATCCCGCCGCTGGTGCTATAGTCCGAATAGCGTGCCGCGCCGTTCACCTCGAGATGGGCGACATCGGTCACGTCGAGCAGCGGCACGTTCACCTCGCCGAACGCTTCCTTGACGCTGAAGCTGCCGTCGGTGCCCGACGAATTGAGCGTGGCGAAGGCGCGCGCCTGCGAGAGCGGGTCGACATATTGGGTGGTCTGGCCTTCCCAGCGGAAGTCGGTTCCCACCGCGATGTCGACCGGCCCGGCCCAGGTCGAGAAGGGCTGGCCGGCCAGGCTGGCGCCCGCCGCGTCCAGCTTGATCGTATAGATCAGCTGCGCCGCGCCGAACGCGTACTTCGCCGCCGCGTCCGAGATGTTGCCGTTGCCCAGCAGGTTGATCGGCACGCAGGCCGGATCGTCGTTCGCGGTGCTGGCATCGGCGTTGACGCGGCAGGTGGCGGTGCCGTTGACCAGCACCGAGTCGACCGCGCGGTTGAAGCGAGCGGCGATCCGCTGGTTCGACAGCTGCTGGTCGCTGCGCAATTCGCCATGATCGTAATAGAGCCGGTAGGTCCAGCCGCCGCCGAAGCTGCCGTCCAGCCCGATCGCGCCCTCGATATTGCGGCGCGCATAGCTGAAGTTCAGCATCTTCTCGGCGCCGACATCGTCCAGGATCCGGCCCAGCGCGAACGGGGCGGTCACGCCTGCGGCGGCAAGCTGGCTGCGCGCCGTCTGCGTCAGGAACGCATTGTCGGGCATGATCGCCACGACCGGCGTTTCCGGGAAGAAGCCGTAATCGGCCCACATCCGGTTGAAGCCGCCATTGGCCCACAGCTTGAGCGACGGGGTCAGCTCGAAGGTCGCGCGGGCATAGATGTTGGCGCGCTTGTACGGGCTGCTGACCGCGACGTAATCATACAGGTTCTGCCCGTTGCCGCCCAGGGTGTACTGGCCGACGGTCTCGCTGCCCAGCGGGGCCGGGCTCACGCTGCCGTCGGGATTGAACACCAGGTTGCGCGGCACCGCGGTCAGGCTCAGCACCGATCCGCCGCGATTGAGGATGGTCAGGTTGGGGTCGCGCGCCAGCACCAGCTGACCATCGGCCCGCTGGAACACGCCCGCCTCCAGATTGGGCCGGCTCTTGCGATCGAACGCGCCATTCTCCTGCATATAGTCGACGCCGATCATGAAATGACCGCGGCCGTCGGCAAAATTGGTGCCCCAGGCGGCGTCCGCGCCATAGCGTGCGGCGTCGCCGCGCGACGAGATCCCGGTCTGGCCGCCGATGCGCCATCCGGTCATCTCGTCGTCGAGGATGATGTTGACCACGCCGGCGACCGCGCCCGATCCCCAGGCGGCCGATGCGCCGCCGGTGACCACATCGACCCGCTTGATCAGGTTCTGCGGCACGATGTTGAGGTCGTTGCTGCCGGTGAAGCGATGCCCGTTGAGCAAGGTAAGCGTGCGCACCGCGCCAAGCCCGCGCAGATCCGCGTTCGAAACGCCGCTGGTGGTGTTGCCGACCGTGGTCGCCGGGGTCGATGTCGGGCGGAATTGCGGCGTGTCGTTCAGCACCTGGGCGATGCTGGGGCGGTTGCCCAGCTTCAGCTCGGCCTCGCCGATGACGGTGGTGGGGGTGGGCGCGTCGAAACCGGAGCGCTGGATGCGGGACCCCGTGACGACGATCTCTTCGGGGGCAGCGGTCGGTTCGGGCGCATCCTGAGCCATGGCGGGTGCCGCGGCGAGCGCCATGATCATCGAAAATGCGCTTGCTCCGCACCGTAGCTGGCGAACGGTCTTCATCTTGATCCCCCTCTGATGTTCGGTCCGGCAGATGCGGACCGATGCGGCCTGCCCTCGATCGGACAGGCTCTGCGTCAGGCCATCAATTGCCGAAGGGGATCAAATCAGGCGCGAAGGAGAATTGCAACGCAATTGTAGAAAATATTTCAAAAACAGAAAATACGCTGAGTTATCGGACCTGTACATTTCGTGCGGGCGACATCAACCCTCGCCCGGACGTGCGAGCGCACGATTGGCCTGGCCGACGGTCAGTCCTGCATGAGCTGTGACAGTCCGCCGGTCCCGATCAGTCCGGGTTCATCGCTCCGAACTGTTCGGCGAACCGGCCATCGCGCTCGGCGGTGCGGACCTGGCGGTCATGGGCCACCAGGATTTCTCCGTCCGGATGAGCGCCCGTCTCGAGCACGGTCATCACCTCGGCGATGAAGGCGTCCAGCGGCATGGCATACGGGTCGCTCGCCTGGGCCGGCCCGGACAATTCGGTCTGCACATAGGGCGGCGAGAGTTCCAGCACCTCGACACTGGTGTTGCGCAATTGATGGCGCAGCGACTGGAGCCAGGAATGAAGGAACGCCTTGGTCGCGCTGTAGGCGGGATAGCTGGCAAGGGGGACGAAGGCGAGGTTGGAGGTGGTCGCGACGAAGGCGGCATCCTGCTGCCGCCGCAGATGCGGGAGCAGGGCCGCGGCCAGGCGCATCGTGCCGACGATGTTGGTCGCGACCATCGCCTCGGCATCGGCGGTCGTCCAGTCGTCGGCGGTCACGTCCTCGCCGCGCGAGATGCCGGCATTGGCGAATACGATGTCGAGTTCGGGAAAGCGCTCGCGGACCGTCGCGGCAAACCGGTCCAGCTCCGCCGGATCGCTCAGGTCGGCCTTCAACCCCGCGATGCCGGGGCGGGCATCAGCGATCTCGTCCAGCAGCGCCTGGCGGCGGCCGGTCACGATGACGCGATTGCCGCGATCGTGCAGCGCCTCCGCCAGCGCGCGTCCGATGCCGCTGGTGCCGCCGGTGATCAGGATCGTGCTGCCGCTCGTTTTCATGAGACTGCCCTTTTGCCAAGTCGCCGCCCCAACGCACGAGAGCAGGGCAGGGATGCGCGCGCGGTGCGGTCTTTCGCTCGCGATCGGATGCCGGCCCTGGGTCCGGGAACTGGCCCGTCTTCAACGGGTTGACCCGGCCCTGGAGGCACGATGAAGCTGATTTTCGAAGAAGGTGCGGGCGGTCTGATCGACGACCGCGTCGCGACGGCGCCGTGGCGGGTCGAATGCGAGAGCGACCGGCTGACCGATGTCGTGCTGGGCGCGCCGACCTTTCTGGAGGCGGTGCCCTGTTGTTCGGTCACGCGCGAGACGCTGCGCGAGGGCTTCGCCACCGATTGTGCCGCCGCGGTTCGCCAGCACGCCGCGCTGGTCGACCTGCTAGAGCGGCACGGCGTCGCCTGTCACGTGATCCCCGCTGCCGAGGGTCTGGCCGATCTGTGCTTCGCGCGCGATGTCGCGGTGACCACTCCCTGGGGCGTCGTCGCGCTCAATCCCGCGCTTGCGCATCGCTCGGTCGAGGTCGACCATCTGGTCGCCACGCTGGCGGCGCAGGACATCCGCCCGGTCATGCGGATCCGCGAAGGGACGATCGAGGGCGGCGATGTCTGCATCGTTCGCCCCGGGCTGGTCGTGATCGGCTGTTCGGGCGAGCGGACCGACCGCGCGGGCAGCGAGGCGCTGGCCAGGCTGTTCCGCCGGCGCGGATGGGAGGCGATCATCCATCCCTTCGATCCGCATTTCCTGCACCTCGACACGATCTTCTGCATGCTCGATCGCCAAACCGCGCTCGCCTGCACCGATGTTCTGAGCGACGGTTTCATCGCCGAGATGGAGGGTCGGGGGATCACCCTGCTGCCGGTGTCGTACAAGGAGGGGCGCAAGCTGGGCTGCAACATCCTGTCGCTCGACGGGCGAACGATCCTCGCCGCGGCCGGCCATCCGCGGGTGGAGCAGCAGCTGGTGAGGGCCGGGTTCGCGGTCGAGGTCGTCGACATCTCGCAATTCGCGGCGTGCGGCGGCGGGATCCACTGCCTGACCATGCCACTGGCGCGCGCGGCGCGACGCTGATCCGGGCAGGGACCGGGCGGGCAGGGCGATGCCCGGCACGCGCCCGGTCCCACTTTCTATCGTTTCGCGCGCAGCCAGCCCGGCAGTTCGTCCTTCGTGACATAGCGCTGCGAGTTGAAGTCGCGGCGCAGCTGTTCCGGCGTGTTCTGGTCGGCGCCGGTCAGCCAGCGCGTGTGCCAGGTCATGAACCACAGCCAGTCGGCCGAGGGGCCGAGCAGGGCAGGGTCGGGCACGGGGCCGTTCTCGTGAAGGCAGATCGGCAGCGTGTCGCCCACGATCGCCTTCACCTGCGCGAACATCGGCGCGAGGTTGCCGTGATCCTGGACATAGATGTCCGCGCCGGCGACATCGACGGTCGCGCGGCCGGGATACCAGGCGGGGTCGACATTCTGGCCGGCCCAGCCGAGCACCCAGATCAGATTGTCGAGCCGGTGGACGCGGGTGAACTGGTCATACATCAGCGCCCAGAGCGCCTTGAAAGCCTCCGGGCCGTGCCGCCCCCACCAGAACCAGGTGCCGGTGAATTCGTGGAGCGGGCGCCACAGCACGGGCACGCCGCGGTCGCGCAGCACCGAGAGCAGCCGGGCAACCTCGGTGATGTCGCGCATCATCGCTGTGTTCTGCGGCGTGCCGGGCTTCAGCGCGGCGACGAGGTCGAAGTCCTTCTTGGAATTCTCGTATCCCGTGCCGACATCGGGCGCCCCCCAGTGCCAGCAGATCGTGGCGATGCCGCCGGTGCGCGCCCAGTCGGTCGCGCGGTCGTTGACCGCATCATTGTCGGCGGGGTCGATATAGTCGAGGCCGAGGATGGCGGGTAGCTTGCCGGTCACCCGCTGCAGATAGTCGAGCTCGCCATTGGGGTTGGGCGGGCCCGAGCCCTGTTCCTGCTGGCCGGTCAGCGTCTTTCGTTCATATTGGCTCCACAGATAGGCGTAGAGCCGCCGCGCCGCGGGGGTGGCGCGCGCGTTGCTGAGCGTGCGGTCGGGCGCGGCGGCCCAGGCCGGCGCGCCGTGCGCCAGGCCCAGAACCGCCGCCGCCGCCAATGCCTGACGTCGGTCGAGCCTCACAGCGCCGCCATGATCGCGGCATGATCGCGGATGATCGCCTGGGTCGACGCGTCGCTGTCGAACACGCCGTACCAGCCCTGCGGCTCGTGCGGGGGATCGCCCATGTACCCCAGGTCGCCGCGCTGGAACCGATAATCGGCATGCGGCGTGCGCGCCTCGCCGTTCCAGGCCCAGAAGTTCGAACCGACCAGCGGGCCGCCCGCCTTCGCATTGGTTTTGACCGCGGTGTAGATCTGGCGGTAGAACCGGTCCTTGAAGGTCGTGCCGATCTTCGGGTCGAACGCATCCTGCCCGTCGCGCGGATAGCCGAATTCCTCGATCACCAGCGGCTTGCCCAAAGTCGTGGCCATGCGGATATGCGCGTCGATATAGGTCGCGACCTTCGCTGCGCCGCCGTCATAGGTTTCGGCGAGCTTGCCCGCGTCCATCCAGCTCCAGTTATTGGGCCAGATATGGGCGGTCAGATAGTCGATCGACGGCGCGCGGTGGGTGGTCAGCGTCACTTCCTCGCGCTCGATCGATCCCTTCAGCCCCTCCGACCCGGTCGAGACGAGATGGTTGGGGTCGAGCGCCTTGATGTAGCGCGCGGTCTCGTCGACCCAGCGATAGAAGTGCGGCAGGTTGGGCACCGCCACCTTGTCCGACCCGCCCGGGCGCGGTTCATTGGCAAGCTGCCACGCCATGATCGTCGGATCCTGGGCATAGGGCTTGCCGGTGACGCTGTTGATGCGCGACACGACCGCGCGGATATAGTCGCGGTACATCTCCTGCGCCTTGCCGCTGGTGTAGAAATCGGCGTTCCAGTCGGCAAATTGCGGCCAGGGATGGGCGGGATCGTTCATGTTGATGTAGCGGCCGCCATTGACCCAGTAGAGATAGGTCATCATGCCGCCCGACCATTCCCAGAAATTGGTCAGGTAGATGACCGCGGTCATGTCGCGCTTCGCCATCTCCGCCAGCGTCACGTCGAGACCCTCGAGCAGGTCCTCGTTATAATTCGCGCTCTGGTCGCGGAACGCAGGCGTGATCGAGTTCTTCAGCGGCGACACCTCGCCCGATCCCAGGATGCGCAGGTTGCGGACGCCCAGGCCTTTCAGCCGGTCGAGCTCGCGCCCCAGCCGGCCGCGATTGCCATAGTCGGTATCGGCGCCCAGCCAGGCGGCGTACCAGATATTGGCGCCGGCATAATGATAGGGCTTGCCGTCGCGGCGGAAGCCGGTGCCGCTGACGGTCACGAACCGCGACGGGCCGGCGGGCGTCCCGCCCAGCGGCGCCCCTGCCGAACAGGCGGCGAGCGTCGCGGCACCCCCAAGCAGCGCCAAACGTCTGTTCACTTTCACCACGTCATACTCCTTTGTCGGATCGGGATCGGGCGGCCCCCATGCCGCCGCGGAACGGGTCAGCCGGCGAGTGGCATTTTCTGTGCCGCCGCGGCATAGCCGGCGCGCATCTGGCGCAGCTCGGCGGCGACGCGGTCGGCATCGAGCGCATCGACGACCGGGTCATAGCCGGTCGGAACGATCCCCTGGCCCAGCATCACCGCGACCCAGCTGGGGATCGAGAACAGCTCGTCGTCATAGCGGAAGACGCGGCCCTTCTCGCGGAACAGCGCGATCTTGTGCGCCAGCGTGTCGGGCAGGGCCATGGTGCGGACATGGTCCCAGAAGGGCGTGTCGTCGCGCTGCGTGGCGCAATAATGGAGGATGATGAAGTCGCGGATCGCGGCATATTGGTTGCCCATCAGCCGGTTGAACTCGTTCCGCTCGATATCGGTGAAGCGCATGTCGGGGAACAGCGCGAACAGTTTCGAGATGCCGTCCTGGATCAGGTGGATGCTGGTCGATTCCAGCGGCTCGAGAAAGCCGCCGGCCAGGCCGAGCGCGACGACATTGCCCGACCACATCCGTTCGCGGCGGCCGGCCTTGAACGACAGGCGGCGCGGATCGGCGGTCGCGGGCGCGTCGAGATTGGCCATCAGCACGCGTTCGGCGTCGTCGTCGCTGACGAAGGCGCTCGAATAGACATGGCCGTTGCCGGTGCGGTGCTGCAGCGGGATGCGCCATTGCCAGCCGGCGTCGTGGGCGGTGGCGCGGGTATAGGGGAGCAGCGGCCGGGTCCGCTCGGTCGGCACCGCGATGGCGCGGTCGCACGGCAGCCAGTGCGACCAGTCCTCGAACGCGACGCCCATCGTCTCGCCCAGCAACAGGCTGCGAAAGCCCGAGCAGTCGATGAACAGGTCGCCCTCGACCCGGCGATCGCCCTCCAGGCGGACGGCGCTGACATGGCCGCGCTCGTCCTGCTCGACACCGATGATCCGCCCCTCGATCCGCCGTGCGCCCTGCGCCTCGGCCCGGCGCCGCAGGAACGCGGCATAGAGGCCGGCATCGAAATGATAGGCATATTCGATCCGCGACAGCGGCGATCGGGGATCGGCCACCGGCGGGGCGAACCGGGCGGCGCGGGCCGCCACCGCCGACATCGAATAGTCCTCGATCTCGCCGATGCCGGGTTCGCCCTGAAGCCTGAGCCAGAGCTGGTGGAAATTCAGCCCCTGGATGTCGCGGCCATGGGTGCCAAAGGGATGGATATAGCGCTCGCCGCGATTGCCCCAGTTGACGAACTCGATGCCCAGCTTCGCCGTGCCGCCGGTCTCGCGCAGGAATTCCGCCTCGTCGATGCCCAGGCGCGCGTTGAAGCCGCGGATCGGCGGGATGGTCGCCTCGCCCACACCCACCGTGCCGATCGCATCGGATTCGACAAGCGTGATCGTGCGTTGTCCGTCGTCGAGGAAGCGCGAGGCAGCGGCCGCCGCCATCCAGCCGGCAGTGCCGCCGCCGACGATCACCACCCGGGAAATCGGTGTCGCGTTCATCGCCCGCCTCGCTTGGTCATGGTCAGATAGTCCGGATAGGGCGGCAGCGCCGCGGGCAACATCGCCACCGCATCGCGAAGCTGGCCGAGCGCCGCCTTTGCCTGCGCCGCCGGGACCGACAATGCGATCGGATCGAGCCGCGCGGGCCGGACGCCGAGGCCGATCAGCGCCTGGCGCCACTGGGCCTTGGGGACGATCTCTTCCTCGACCGGGGGCAGGCTGCCCCGCTGGCCGAACTGGGCCAGCGCCGTCGCCAGCTCGGCGGGCGGCGTCACCTTGCGAAGCGGATGCCAGAAGCCGCCGGTGCGCGCCGGTGCGGCGAGGTGGAAGGCGGCCAGATAGGCATGGACGCGGTCGGCGCGCAGCGTCGCGCGGCGATTATATTCGGCGATCAGGCCTGGCTCCGGCTGGGCCGAGGGCATCAGCTCCAGCGCGACCTCGAGCTGCGCCAGCGCAAGCGCGAAGCCCATCCATCCGAGCGGCCCGACCGCGGCGGCGGCATCGCCCAACGCCAGGACATTGCCGGCAAAGGGCGCGGCCCGGCGGCGCGGCTGCACCGCGATCAGCTCGGCCTCGCCGGGCATCTGCTTGCGCGCGGTCGCTTCGCTGGTGGCGGAGGCGCGACAGGCGAGCGCGGACAGCGTCCGGCCGGCAAGCGACCAGTGCGCGGTCCAGCCGATCGCATGGCGCACATAGCGGTCGGTGGGTGAGGGAGCGGCAGCGGCCGAGCCGAGCAGCAGCCGGTCGGCCGGAAGCGTCTCGCGCCAGTCGATCCATTCGGCCCCCGGCGGCGCGAGCATCGCCGCCGGACCGCTGGCATCGATATAGAGATCGGCGGTCATCCGGGTGCCGTCCGCATCGATCGCGGCGATGCCGTCCGGCCCGGCCGTGACCGACAGCGCGGACGCGCGGACGACCCGGACCCTGGCCGCCTGTGCCGCCTGGGCGAGCAGCGGCGTCGCCCGGTCGGCGTCGAGCCGCAGCGTATAGTCGGTGCGCGACAGCAGCGAGCGCGGGTCCTGCGTCGGGAGCACGAACCGCTCCGCCGATGCCAGCGCGGCGCCCGGCACCAGCGCGTCATAGGCGCCGTCGCCATGCGCCAGCCACAGCTGGTGCAGTGCGGTGCCGGCGATGGCCGGGACACCCTCGCCCTCGCCGATCGCGAAGGGCGGCGTGCCCCAGTCGAACCGCTCGCCGACCCGGTGCGTCGCTGCGCCGGCGGCGACCAGCATTCGCGGATCGATGCCGAGCGTGTCGAAGGTTGCGGCGACCGGCGGCGTGACCGCCGGCAGCCGATCGGCGAGCGCGGCCGGGTCGATCGGCGTGACGGCCAGCGTCACCTGCGCGCGCGGCAGGGCACGCGCATAGGCGATCGCGGCGCATAGCGCGGTCAGCCCGCCGCCCACCACGACGACGGCATTCATCGGCCGGCGTGCGTTCACGCGGCCGCCTTCAAATAATCGGCATGATCGGGCATGGCGGCGACCGCCGCGGCGATCCCCCCGTGCAGCGCCTGAAGCGCGCGATCGAGCCCGGCGGCATCGGGCAGGTCGGCGCGCGTGTCCCACCCCTCGGGCACGATGTTCTGGCCCAGATAGACCGCGATCCACGAGGGTTCGAGGAACAGGCCGTGGCTGTAGCGAGAGACCTGGGCCGATCGCCGCCACAGGTCCATCTTTTCGGCCAGGCTGTCCGGGATCGCCATCGTCCGGACATGGTCCCAGAAGGGCGAATCGTCGCGCGTGGTGGCGTGATAATGGAGGATCAGGAAGTCGCGGATCCGGTCATATTCGGCATCGACCAGCGCGTTGAAGCCGTCGCGGTCGGCATCGGCGACGGTGCGGCCGGGGAAATGCTCGATCAGCTGGGTGATCGCCATCTGGACCAGATAGATGCTGGTCGATTCCAGCGGCTCGAGAAAGCCCGAGGCGAGGCCGACAGATACGACATTGCCGACCCAGCTGCGCCGCCGCCGCCCGGCGCGGAAGCGCAGCAGGCGCGGGTCCGCGAGGGGCGGGCTCTCCAGCGCCGCGACCAGCGCGTCCGTCGCGTCCTGGTCGGACAGATGGGCGCTGGAATAGACATAGCCATTGCCGACCCGGTGGGTGAGGGGGATGCGCCAGCGCCATCCGGCCGGCATCGCGGTGGCGCGGGTGAAAGGCTCGATCCCGCCCGGCGGCGAGGCGCAGGGCGCGGCGACGGCGCGGTCGCAGGGCAGCCAGTGCGACCAGTCCTCCCACGCCTCGTCCATCGTCCCGCCGATCAGGAGCGCGCGAAAGCCCGAACAGTCGATGAACAGGTCGCCCTCGATCCGCCGGCCGTCGGCCAGCACGACCGCGGCCACGTCGCCGCTGACGGGATCGCGCTCGACCTGCTCGACCAGGCCCTCGGTCCGCACGGCGCCGCGTGCCTCGGCATGGGCGCGCAGGAAGGGGGCGAAGCGGGTGGCGTCGAACTGATAGGCATAGCCGAAAGCGCTCGCCAGATCGTCGGGATCGCCGCCCGGGCGGAGGAAGCGCCGTGCCTCGGCCGCAGCGACCGCGGTCGAATATTCGCCGATCGGGGCGACCGCGCCGGCATGGTGGCGCCGCAGCCAGTAATGGTGGAAGCCGACGCCGGCCAGCGGACGGCCATAGCCGCCGAACGGGTGGATATAGCGGTCGCCGACCTTGCCGAAGTCGCGGAATTCGATGCCCAGCTTGAAGGTCGCATGGGTGGCGGCCATGAACGCCGCCTCGTCGATCCCCAGCCGGGTCACGAAGGCGCGCAGGTGCGGCAGGGTCGCCTCGCCCACGCCGACGATCCCGATCTCCGCCGATTCGACCAGGTGGATGTCGGCCGCGCCGGAAGCCAGCGTGGTCAGCGCCGCGGCGGTCATCCAGCCGGCGGTCCCGCCCCCGATGACGACGACCCTGATCCGCTCGTCCGACTTCACTCTGGCCTCTCCCCCGGTTGACAGCCGCGTGACGATACCTCAACGGGCGCCGCCTGTTGCCCAAAAGCTTACCCGCTCGAATACTTATATCAAGTTGGGATATTTTGCTTGCGGGCCAATTTCGCCGGAGATACCACGCTGCGCACCACGACGGGAAAACCCGCGCGTGGGCAACGAGAATTCTCCGGCTCTGAACGGAGAACGGTTCGGGTGAGGACGGAAGGGGAATTTATGAACATTCGTGCAGAAGATGGCGTCGGCCGGCAGAAGAGCCGTGTCGGACTGGGTGTCGGCGTATCGCTACTCGCGCTGATGTGTGCGGCGCAGCCCGCATTCGCGCAGACCGCGGGTGCCGATGCACCCGCGCAGCAGGCCGATCCGGCCGCTCCGGCGCAGTCGACCGATGCTGCGGGAGAACCTGATGACATCGTTGTCGTCGGCGTGCGCCAGGCGCTTGCCAATGCGCAGAACATCAAGCGCAACGCCGACACCGTCGTCGACGCGATCACCGCCGACGATATCGGCGCACTTCCCGACCGGTCGGTCAACGAGGCGCTGCAGCGCGTGGCCGGCGTGGCGATCACCCGCTTCGCCGCCGCCAGCGACACCGCGCACTTCTCGGTCGAGGGTTCGGGCGTCACGATCCGCGGCCTCAGCTATGTCCGCGGCGAATTCAACGGCCGCGACAGCTTCGGCGTGTCGGGCGGCCGCGAGATCGGCTTCAACGACGTACCGACCGAACTGGTCGGATCGGTCGAGGTCTACAAGAACCTGACCGCCGACCTGATCGAGGGCGGCATCTCCGGCACGGTCAGCATCAACACGCGCAAGCCTTTCGATTCGAAGGACACGCTGCTGTATCTGTCGGGCACGGTCAATTACGGCGACTATGCCGATCGTAGCGCGCCGGCCGTCGTCGGCCTGTTCTCGAAGCAGTGGCAACTGGGCAATGGCGGACGCTTCGGCATCCTCGCCAGCGCCAGCTACAATCGCCAGTACAGCCGCTCGGACTCGGTATTCTACTCGGCGTTCCTGCCGCGGTACAACGACGACACCAACGGCAATGGCGTTCAGGATGCGGGCGAAGGCCGCAAGCTCAATGCCGGCACCCCGTACGAGTCGACCCTTTGGGACCGCTATCCGGTGCCGGCAGGTCGCGACAGCGTATTCGTCCCGCTGGGCGCGGGCATGCGCTCGCAGCAGTTCGACCGCACCCGCATCGGCTATGCCGGCGCGGCGCAGTATGAGAATGCCAGCGGCAATTTCCTGGTAACCGCGCAATTCCTGCGCGCCGAGTCCAGACAGACCTGGCTGGACCGCACGGTCGAGCCGAACGTCTACTATGCCGACGCGAACCAGATCTTTCCGCAGGGATACAATCCCTTCGCGCCGATCGCGGGTCAGAACTTTGCCAGCCCGACCTATGACAGCAACGGTGTCTTCACCAGCGGCACGCTGATCCGCAATGGCGGCAATCAGTACACCACGCTGGGCAACCGTTTCTTCAAGACCGACGGTTCAACCCAGGATCAGACGCTCAACATCAAGTGGGAGCCGACCGATCGGCTCCGCCTGAATTTCGACGGACAATATGTCTTCTCGAAGGGCCGTGATTCGGACGACGTCGTCGAGCTCGCGACGTTCAGCGGCGTGTCGATCGACGGCCGCGGCAAGGTGCCGCAGATCACCACGGTGACGCCGGACGGCTCGAGCGTCGCCAGCTACTTCCGCGACCCGACCAAGGTCTTCATCCGCGACGCGATGAACAATCGCACGCATAGCGATGGCGATGAATGGGCGTTCCGCGCCGATGCCGACTACGACCTGTCGGACGTGTCGTTCCTGCGCAAGATCCGCGTCGGTGGCCGCTACACGAAGCGCGACCAGACGGTGAAGGCCAACGACTATAACAACTGGGGTGCGGTGTCGGACACCTGGACACAGGGCGGCACTGCCTCGGTCGACAAGTATCCGAACGAGACCACGGGCGTCAATTTCCCCAATTTCTTCCGTGGCCAGGCCGTTACGCCGCCGACCACCTGGGGCATCACGGACAGCCTCCTGCGCGACCATGACGCACTGACCGATCTGCTGCGTCGTGCCACCGCGGCATCTGGCGGCGGTTACACTCCGCTCGAGGATCGCGATACGAACCTGGTCGACGGCTATTTCCGCCCCAGCGAAGTGTACCGGACGCGCGAAGAAACCTATTCGGGCTATGTCCGGCTGGACTTCGGCGCCGACAATTTCGCGGGCGGCAGCCTGTCGGGCAATATCGGTGTCCGTTTCGTCCACACGAGCAGCACCTCCGATGGCGGCATCACCTTCCCGAACATCCAGTCGACGCTGGGCGTCTATCCGACGGTGGCGGCATTCTGCGCCTCGCCCAACGATTCGGGGAATATCCGTCCGATCTGTACGCTGAGCGCTGCGCAGCAGAACGCGATCGTCGCCTTCTCGAACAACGGGTCGATCGCCGATGTTGCGAGCCAGAGCTATGACAAGTGGCTGCCGAGCCTGAACATCAAGTATCAGGCGACCGACACGCTGCTGTTCCGCCTGGCGGCGTCCAAGGCGATCTCGCGTCCGGGCTTCACCGACCTGCGCAACTTCGTCGGTGTCGCGCCGTCGTCGAGCAACACCACCGGCATCTATAATTTCTCGTCCAATTCGCGGAATCCGTTCCTGCGCCCGATCGATGCCAACCAGGTCGATCTGACCGCCGAATGGTATTTCGCGAAGGTCGGCTCGCTGACCGGTGCGCTGTTCTACAAGCAGTTGTCGAACATCATCCTCGACAATGCCGCATACAGCCGCCGCCTGACCAACAATGGCCAGACCTTCGACGTCACGATCAACGGTCCGATCAACGTTCCGGGCAAGGCGGACATCAAGGGTGCGGAAGTCTCGTACCAGCAGACGTTCGACTTCCTGCCGGGGCTGCTGCGCGGATTGGGTGCGCAGGCGACCTTCACCTATATCGACGCGGGCAACATTCCCAATGCGCGGCCGGCCAACGGTCCGGCGGACGGCAGCCGTCCGCCTCTGGACGTCGAGGGCATCTACGACAATCTGCCGCTGGCGCAGCTGTCGAAGTATAATGTCAACGTCGCCGGCTTCTATGACCTGGGCGGCCTGTACTTCCGCCTCGCCTATAGCTGGCGGTCCAAGTATCTGCTGACCAACCGCGACTGCTGCTTCCCCTTCCTGCCGGTCTATGCGCTGGCAGCGGGGCAGATGGACGGTTCGCTGTTCTACACGGTCAACAAGCAGTTCAAGATCGGCCTGCAGGTTCAGAACCTGCTGGACTCGACGACGCGGACGACCTTCGTGCTCAACTCCGAAGGGCAGGAAGCGCCGCGTGCCTTCTTCAAGAGCGACCGGCAGTTCTCGATCACGACCCGCCTGAGCTTCTGATCCAGTGATCCCCCCTTGCGGGGTGGGACGCCACACGGCGTCCCACCCCGTCTTCGTGTCTGGGGCAGATGAAAGTCGGGTGTGCCCGGATCGGAAGCGCGCGACCTATCGCCCGGTCTGGATCAGGATCGAGTCCGACGGCAGGATATGGTCGAGAAAGGGCAGGATCGCCGCGCCGATCGCGGGGGCGTCGCGCGCCATCACTGCCGGCATGATCCGCGCGCGCGAGGGCTGGGGCACGTCGTCGAGCGCGGCGGTCAGCCCCGCGGTCAGCCTCTCGATCACCGTCATGGGCAGGCGGCCCCCGATCAGGATGGCGTCCGGGTCCAGCAGGCAGTTGATCGCGACCAGCGGCGCGGTGAGGGCGCGCACCGCATCCTCGATCCATGCCGCCACCACCGGCTCCAGCCGCGGATCGTCGCCAGACAGGTCGGCGACGGTCGGCGCGTCGAACCCGGCTGCCTCCAGCCGGGCCAGCAGCGCCGACAGCGACACGGTGTCCTGAACCGTCGCGCCCGGCCGGCCGGTCGTGTCGGGCATCAGCCCGATCTCGCCGCTGCGGGCATTGGCGCCGCGATGATAGGACCGGTCGATCACCGGCCCGCCGCCAAGCCCCGCGCTGATCAGCAGGTAGAAGAAGCTGGGATTGTCGAACGCGGTGCCATATTCGGCCTCGCCCAGCGCCGCGGCGGCGGCATCATTGTCGCGGTGCACCGGCCAGGGAAGCGCCCGCAGCAGCGTCGCCACGTCGACCGAATTCCAGCGGTCATAACCGGTCGGCTGATGGGGCAGGGTGATGCGCCCCAGGTCGTCGGGGATCGCCACGCCGATGCCCAGCACCCGCTTGCGGTCGATGCCGCCCTCGACGATCAGGTCGTCGAGCATCGCGTCGACAAAGGCGACGACATCCTCGGGCATGGCGAAGGCGATCTCGCGCGTCACCCGACTGCGCACCTCGCCGGCCAGGTCCAGCGTCACCAGCGTCAGATGGTCGCGATCGATGTTCAGGCCGATCCCGAACGCGCCGTCGGGATTGACCTGAAGCCGCAGTGCGGGCTGGCCGCGCCCGCCCTTGATGCGTCCGGCCGTGCGTACCAGTCCCATGGTGATCAGCCGGCCGGTGATGTTGGCGATGGTCGGCGCGGTCAGGCCGGTCAGTTGCGCGATCGCGACGCGGGTCGTGTCGCCGTTGAGCCGGACGACCTGAAGGACGGTGCGCAGATTATAGTCGCCGGCCCGTTCCAGATTGGTACCCGACAGGCTGCGCGACAGGCGCGAGTCGCGTCCGTCAATGGTGGATGCGTCCGGCCGAACGCCGGCCTTGTCCCCGAAACTGTTCCGCATCCCATCCCCCAGGCGTCTGTTTTTCGTGCCCCGATTCAGCACTTAGCCGGGTCCAAGCCGATCGTCATGTGGGATCGCAATTCCTATCCGATCGCGCTTCAAAAAATATCACAAATTATGTTATTTATTGTGGAGCGATCCTGCCGATCTATGCCATTTCGGCGAACGGGACGCTTCGGACGCCGCGTGCTCCGGGAAATGAAAAGAATCGAGGGGCCGGATCGCGTCGTGCGGTTTCGGCCGGAACAGAGGGGATGATGATCCGGATCGGCATTGATTTGGGCGGCACGAAGATCGAAGCCGCGGCGCTGGACGCCGACGGCACCTTCCTGGCGCGGCTGCGTACGCCCAACCCCGGGGATTATGACCGCGCCATCCGCGAGATTCGCGACCTGATCGCCCGGGCCGAGGCGGAGGCGGGCAGCGTCGGCACGATCGGGGTCGGCACGCCCGGATCGATCAACCCGCGCGACGGGCGGATGCGCAACGCCAATGCCACCTTCCTCAACGGGCGGACCTTTCGCGAGGATCTGGCAGAGGCGCTGGGCCGCGACGTGCGCATGGCAAACGACGCCAACTGCCTGGCTTTGTCCGAGGCGGTCGACGGTGCGGCGGCGGGCGCACACTCCGCCTTTGCGGTGATCATCGGCACCGGTGTCGGCGGCGGGCTGGTGATCGACGGGCGGATCGTCGAGGGCGCGAACGGCATGGGCGGCGAATGGGGGCATGTCCCGCTGCCCTGGATGACGGCCGGGGAATTTCCCGGGCCCGCCTGCTGGTGCGGCCATCATGGCTGTCTCGACATGCTGGTGTCGGGCACCGGCCTTCAGAAGGATATGACGGCGCGCAGCGGCCAGACGCTGACCGGACCCGAGATCATCGCCGCCGCGCGCGCGGGAGAGGCGCACGCCGTCGCCGCGTTCGACGCCTATGTCGACCGGCTGGGCCGGGCGATGGCGATGGTCGTCAACATCGTCGATCCTGACGTGTTCGTGCTGGGTGGCGGAATGAGCAACGTCACCGAACTCTATGCCGCATTGCCCGCGGTGATCGACCGGTTCAGCTTCGGCGGCAGCTGGTCGGGGCAGATCGTGGCGGCGCGCTGGGGCGACAGCTCGGGCGTGCGCGGCGCCGCGCGCCTGTGGAACGAGTGATCGCACGGACCTGAGAGCGCCCGGCGCCGGGCTGTGCACTGGCGCCCCTGAACGCGCAGGGCGCGGCTAACCCGAGGAGAAACCATCCTCGGGAAAGCCAATGATCGTCATCTCCACCGGCGTGCCTGCCGGCCCCTGTCCGGCGGCCGGCAGCGTGTCCGCCGCCGCCTTGCCGCCACCCCAGATCCCCGCTGCCGCCGGCGTCCCGGGCGATATCGGCCGGGAGGCGGGCCATGTCTGACGCCTCGCCCGAACGCGACACGCGATTCCAGTACGAGATCATCAAGGACCTGTCCGCCAGCATCCGGCGGCTGGCGGATTCGATGTCGGAGATGCAGCGCACCCAGGTCACCATGCTCGAGCGGCTGGCCGCGCTGGAGGCGAACAAGGTCGGCGAGTCGGTCGCCGCGCTGGCGGTCGAGCTGAAAACGCTCGACGACCGTGTCGACACCCTGTTCCGCGACAAGGACCGTCGCGACGGCGCGATCGGCCTGATCGGCGGCATCCGCAGCTGGTGGCCGGCACTGATCGGCATCGCCAGCCTGTTCAGCGCGCTGTGGCTGGCCGGCAGGTCCGCCGGCCTGATCCCGGCGCCGCCCGCGACGCTTCCCCCGCCGGTCGCGATCGAGCGTCGCGCCGCAACCCCAACGGAGGGCCCGTGATCATGAAGACCATCGATGCCATCATCGAGGATGTGCTGGCCAATGAGGGCGGCTATGTGAACGACCCGCGCGATGCCGGGGGCGAGACCAATTACGGCATCACGATCGCGACGGCGCGGGCCAATGGCTATTCCGGGCCGATGCGCGACCTGCCGCGCGCAACCGCCTTCGACATCTATCGCCGGCGCTATGTCGTCGCGCCGGGCTATGCGGCGATCGCCGGGATGTCGATGCCGGTCGCGGCCGAACTGGTCGATACCGGCGTCAACATGGGACCGCCGGTCGCGTCCCGCTTCCTCCAGCGCGTGCTGAACGCGTGCAACGACCGCGCGGGCAGCCCGGACCTGGTCGTCGACGGCATGGCCGGACGGGCGACGCTGGCGGCGCTGGGCGCCTTTCTGGCGCGGCGCGGCGGCGAGGGCGAGCGCGTGCTGCTGGCCGCGCTCAACGGGCTGCAGGCGGCGCGCTATATCGAGCTGTGCGAGGCGCGGCCGGCCAATCGCGCCTTTGCCTATGGCTGGCTGCGCACGCGGGTGGCGGCATGAGCGTGCGGCTCCAGCTGGGCGGGCTGATCGCGATGACGATGCTGGCGATGGCGATCCTCTTCCTGATCGGCCACACCTTCGACGGGATGCTGGGCGAGGTGACGCCCGACGGCAAGGTGCCGCTGGCCGATGCCGGGCTGTTCACGGCGCTGCTGCTGTCGTTCCGCGAGGTGCTGGGCGTCATCAAGTCGCTGTGGGAGCATCAGGATCGCGACAAGCTGACCGAGGCGCTGTCCAACTCGATCCCCGCCGCGCGCGGCGACCCGCCGGCGGACGGCGAGGGGACGGCGCCATGACCCGCCTGTCGAAGCTGCTGGTCGGGCTTGGGCTCATCATCCTGGTCCTGGGCATCCTGTGGCTCGACGCCTGCCAGTCGGCGCGCAACGCGCGGAGCGAGGCCAGGCTGAACAAGGGCCAGGCGGATGCCGCGGTCCGATCGGGCCGCGACGCGGTCGACACGGTCGGCAACCGTGCCGCCGCCGACACACGGGGCGACGCCCTCACACGGGAGAATGACGATGCGATCCGGAATGCCGAGGGTGCTGGCGCGCCTGTTGCCGATGGCGTGCGCGATGCCGGTCTTGCCGGGCTGTGCCGGCGCGCCGCCTATCGTGGCGACCCCCGGTGCGTGCAGCACGCTGATCCCCGATAGCTGGCGCCAGGGGGTCCCCGGCGCGCCGTTGCCGGTGGGCGGCGTGGTCGGCGACTGGATCGCCTTCGCAGATGCTCAGACCGGGCAGCTCGACAAGGCCAATGGCCGCACGGCAGACACGCTGGCGATCATTGAGCGATGCGAGGCGCGGGATAGGGCGGCGGTGAAGCGGACGGGGTAGCGACCGATCACCATCCGTCGTCAAAGCGTGTCAGCTTCGCCGTCTCACACCGTTGAACGGCGATTGCGAGGCCGATCGTCAGGGTGATGAGGAAGCTGAAACTCACGATCGCGGCACCCTTGTCATCGAAGAACTGAAGAACATAGCTTGCGGGGCCCAGAACGGGCGCAGCGTAGAGTGTGGTCAGCCACCAGCCAAGATCACCGTCATATTGCCAGCCCGCGGCAACATTTATGACCACGGCGAGGGCGGCGGTCCAAAGGTACAGGAGCGGTCAACGAACAAACCAGGGCGATCGGGCTGTAAAGACCATCATCTGCGGACCATTCACAACATCTCGAGGGACTTCAATAGGTCGGCGCGATTTCTTGCGCCACGTAGTAACCTTGCGTGCGCGTGTGCCGTTGCCCGCAATTCTTTCCGCAGAAATGAAGGGCTTTCGCCTCTCTCGTTCACGGAAATCGGTGCCGGGTGAATACGACCTCTCGTGGCGGCAGCGTAGGTTGAGCCGATCCGCATCGGTTCGAACCCGGCTGGTCTATGCCGATCAGGCAGACTATCAAATCATTGGTGATCGCGACGATGCGGCAGGCGGATGGGCCGGAGGACGGAAGCATGTCAGTGACGCGAAAGCTGATGGGATATTCAGTTTTATCGCTGATCCTGCTCGGCTTGGCTGGCGCGGCGGTTTGGCAACTTTGGGTGCTCATCGCGCTCGTGCAGATTGGCTTTCTGTTGGGCGGCCAGCCAAATTGGAGCGGGATACTGACGGTCCTATTGGCTCTAGGGATCACGCTCCTGGTCTCTCTCGCAGGTATCGTTCACCTGATGTCGCGGATGAGGGCGTTGATCGACGAGACTCGCCGGAGCGGCAACGCGGGCGGGCCGGGCATCCAAGCTGGTTGATGCGACGACTGGCGGAGGTTTGATCCTGCTCGGGCCGGATGTGCGCATTCGTCCCTTGCCCAGTTCCGCACGACGATGGCGACCGTACCTCGCCCAGTGCGAGCCGACGCCTCAAGGGCCTTGCGTACGGGATGTGCCACGCCACTTCACCAGGGCAAGAGGCGTGCGCCCTATCGCGCGTGGCGTTCCGCCATGTACCGACCGGGCGACGTCCCCAGCGCCTTGCGGAACATCGTCACGAAGCCGGGGACGCTTTCATAGCCGAGGTCGCCGGCGACCTGCTGGATCGATGCGCCGTCGGCCAGCCATTTCACGGCCAGGACGACGGCCAATTGCTGGCGCCAGCGGCCGAAGCTCATGCCGGTCTCGCGGCTGATGAGGCGTTCCAGCGTCCGTTCGCTCATGCCGGCGCGGGCGGCCCATCCGGTCAGCGTCGCCCGGTCCGCGGGCGCGGCCATCATCGCCTCGGCCACTTTCCTCAGCCGGGCATCGCCGGGCATCGGCAGGTGCAGGTCCTCGACCCGGGCCGCGGCGAGTTCGTCGAGGATGACCGCGACCAGCCGGCTGTTCGCGCCGCCTTCCTCGTAGAGATAGGGCAGGTGTGCGGCGCGGGTGAGCAGTTCGCGCAGCAGCGGCGTCACCGAAACCGTGCGACAGGCCTGGGGCAGCCCGACCGCCACGTCGAAGCCGATAAAGGCGTTGTACCCCTTGAGCGCACCCGTCGCCCGGATCGCGTGCAGCGCGCCGCCGGGGATCCACAGCGCGCTGCCGGGCGGGACGATCCACAATCCGCCCTCCACCTCGCAGCTCAGCGCGCCGCGCTGGACCAGCAGCAGCTGTCCCTTGGCGTGGCGATGGAAATCGAGCTCGAACCCGCCAATGTCGGACATCTCCGCCCCGAAGGCGACGATCGGGCGGGGCACCTCGTCGGGCTCCATCCAGTGGGAGGCATCGAGATCGGTCAGGATCGGCATTCGCTGTCCCTCCTGTGCCGGACCGTGATGGCGGAATCGAATAACATTCTGTCCGGACTTCGTAATGACGCCACTGGCGATGCCCGGTATCCGATCTTCAGTCCCTCGTCGAGGCGTCCCGCCTTGCGGCAACGAGTTTGAGGATCACGCATGACGACATTGACCAGCCCCCGCTTCGCCGAGCTTCTGGCGGTGCTGCACCAGGACGCGGAACGATCGGATCGGGACCATGTCGCGGAGATGATGGCGGCGATCGAGGCGCCGGGTGCCTCGATCGATACGGTGGTCGCCGATCTGCTGGCGCAGGAGCGCGCGGATTACCCGGCGACCTATCGCGCCCGTGCCGGCAATTTCCTGGCGGTGTCGGCCGATTATGGCCGGTTCCTCTATGCGATGGCGCGCGCGTGCGCGGCGAGGCGCATCGTCGAATTCGGCACGTCGATGGGCATCTCGACCCTGTATCTGGCGGCCGCGCTTCGCGACAATGGCGGCGGGACGCTGATCGGCAGCGAGATGGAGCCGGCCAAGGTTGCGCGAGCAGAGGATCATCTGGCGCGCGCCGGCCTGTCCGACCTGGCCGAGATCCGCACGGGGGACGCGCTCGAGACCTTGCGGGATGTCGGCGGAACGGTCGACCTGCTGCTGATCGACGGCGCCTTTTCTCTCTATCTGCCGGTGCTGAAGCTGGTGGAGCCACACCTGAGGCCCGGATCGGTGGTGGTCGCGGAAAATGCGTTCGATCCGGACTATCGGAACCATGTTCGCGATTCGCGCAACGGCTATGTGTCGCTGGCGCTGCCGGACTCTCGCCGCGGCAACGACTTCGCCGTCAGGCTGGCGTGATGGGCGCGATGGATGCCGCCGCACCGTCCGGGCTCAGGGTCGCGGGCCGGCTGGACCGGGCGCTGATCCGGCTGCTGATGAAGCCGGCGACGATCGTCGCCAGCGAGCAGGTCGCCGACGGCTTTCGGCTGATCACGATGGAGGGACCGGTACTGCAAGGCGTCGACTGGACGCCGGGGCAGAAGCTGCAGGTCGCGATGGGATCGGCGTTCGTGGCGCGGACCTATACGCCGATCGAGTGGAACCCGGTCGCCGGGCGCGCCTGCATCCTGGGCGTCGCCGATGGCGGCGGGCCGGGAAGCCGGTGGTTGAACGGCGTCGTCCCCGGCGACCGCTGCGACCTGTTCGGGCCGCGCGCGTCGCTGTCCCTCGACCGGATGCCCGGACCGCTGGTGATCTGCGGTGACGAGACGTCGCTCGGCCTTGCCTATGCTGCCGTGTATCATCTGGCCGGATGGGACGTGTCGATCCTGCTCGAGGTCGCCGATCTGGATCGGGGCCGCAGGGTCGCCGCGGCGCTCGGCCTTCGCCACATCGCGCTGTTCGCCCGGTGCGCGGACGAGGGGCATCTGCCGGCGATGGCGGAACTGCTCGTCGAACAGGCCGATGCCGGCGCGTCCCTGGTCCTGACCGGGCGCGCGGGATCGATCCAGGTGCTGAAGCGCGCGCTGAAGGCGCGGCACGTCCCGGCCGCGCGCATCGCGACCAAGGCCTATTGGGCGCCCGGCAAGACCGGGCTCGACTGAGCGCCCCGCCTCACTGCTGCGCCAGCGCCCCGGCGACCAGCGGGGTGACCTTCGCCACGATCGCGTCGATGCCCTGCGCGGTCGGGTGGACGCGGTCGTCCTGCATCAGCCTGGGGTCGGTCACCACGCCGTCGAGGAAGAAGGGGTAGAGCGCGGCGTCATAGCGTTTCGCAAGGTCGGGATAGATGGCGTTGAAGCTGTCGGCATAGTCCTTGCCGAGGTTCGGCGCGGCGATCATGCCGGTCAGCAGGATCGGGATGCCGCGCCGCTTCAGCTCCTCGCAGATCGCGGTCAGGTTCTTGCGGGTTTCCTCCGGGTCGATGCCGCGCAGCATGTCGTTGCCGCCCAGATTGACCATCACCAGGTCGGGCTTGCGCTCCAGCCCGTCGAGGGTGAAGGCCAGCCGGCGCAGCCCCGCGGCGCTGGTGTCGCCCGAGACACCGGCGTTGCGCACGCTGGCGGCGATCCCGCTTTCGGCGAGTGCGCGCTGGAGGCGGGCGGGAAAGCTCTGCTGCTGGGTCACGCCGTACCCGGCATAGAGGCTGTCGCCGAACGCGACGATCAGCCGCTGCTCGCTGATGCTGGCGACCGCCGTGCCGTTGCCCGGTGCCGTATCGCTCGCATTTTCCTGCCGATTCGGGACATTATTCCCGTCCGAACACGCCGCCAGCCCTTGGAGCAGCAGCAGCGCGGCCGCATATGGCGCAAGTCTGTTGGACAAGGATGTCACCTTCCATAATGTCGATCGATCCGGCGGCGGATATCGCAATCCGCGCACGCAATGTCACCCTGACGCTTGGCGCCGTCGCGGCGCCCACCGAAATCCTCAAGGGGATCGACCTCGACATCGCCCGCGGCACCAGCGTCGCGATCCTGGGGCCGTCGGGTTCGGGAAAGTCGTCGCTGATGGCGATCCTGTCAGGACTGGAACAGGCGAGCGGCGGGACGGTGCGCGTCGCCGGCATCGATTATGACACGCTGGACGAGGACGGGCTGGCGCGGGCGCGGCGCGGGCGGGTGGGCATCGTGCTCCAGGCCTTTCACCTGCTGCCGACCATGACCGCGCTGGAGAATGTCGCGGTGCCGCTCGAACTGGCGGGTGCCGCCGATGCGTTCGATCGCGCCGCGGCCGAACTGGAGGCGGTCGGGCTGGGCCACCGCCTGAGCCATTATCCGGTGCAGCTGTCGGGCGGCGAGCAGCAGCGCGTCGCCATTGCCCGCGCGGTCGCGGGGCGGCCCGACATCCTGTTCGCCGACGAGCCGACCGGCAATCTGGACGGTGCGACCAGCGGCGCGATCGTCGACCTGCTGTTCGATCGCCAGCGCGCCGCCGGCGCCACCCTGCTGATCATCACCCATGATCCCGCGCTGGCCGCGCGGTGCGACCGGGTGCTGACGATGCGCGACGGCGTCATCGTCGCGGACGGCGCGGCTTGAGCGGGACGGCAACCGGCGCGCGGGCGCTTGGCTGGCGCGCCGCGTGGCGGATCGCGCGGCGCGACCTCAATGCCGGGTTTCGCGGGTTGCGGCTGTTGCTGGTCTGCCTGTTCCTGGGCGTGGTGACGCTGGCGACGATCGGCAGCCTGACCGCGTCGATCACCTCCGAATTGTCGTCGCGCGGCCAGGTGCTGCTGGGCGGCGATGTCGAGGTGGCGATGACCCAGCGCCAGGCGTCGCCGGCCGAACATGCCGAGCTTGCCCGGCTGGGCAGGGTCAGCGACACGATCCGCACCCGCGCCATGGCCCGCCGCGCCCTTCCGGCGGCGGGTGCGCCGGATGCGGTGTTGACCGAGCTGAAGGGCGTCGATCCGCGCTATCCGCTCTATGGCGCGGTGACGCTGGCGCCCGGCACCTATGCCCCGCTGGTCGCCGACCAGGTGGTCATCGGCCGGGCACTGGCCGACCGCCTGCTGCTGCGCGTCGGCGACACGGTGCGCTATGGCGAGGCGGCGTTCCGGATCGCCGCGATCCTCGACGTGGAGCCCGACCGGGTGGGCGAGGGGTTCACGCTGGGGCCGGTCGCGATCGTGTCGCTGGACGGGCTGGCGCGGACCGGGCTGATCCAGCCGGGCGCGCTGTACGAGACCAAATACCGTATCCGCCTGGCGCCCGGGCGCAGTCCCGAGGCGGCGATCGCGCGCCTGAAGGCGAAGTTCCCCAGCGCCGGCTGGGAGTATAAGGACCGCGACCGGGCGGCACCCGGCGCGGTGCGCTTCTTCGAGCGGATGGGCCAGTTCCTGTCGCTGATCGGGCTGGCGGCGCTGGTCATCGCCGGGATCGGCGTCAGCAACGGCGTCGCATCCTATCTGGCGCACAAGCGCGGCGGGATCGCGACGCTGAAGATCCTGGGCGCGAGCTCGGGCGATATCAGCCGCATCTATCTGCTCCAGATCGGCGCCGCCACGGCGGCCGCGGTGCTGGCGGGGCTGGCCGCGGGCGCGGTGCTGCCACTGGCGTTCATCGCGCTGGCCGGCGATCTGCTTCCGGTCACGCCGGGCATCGGCATCCATCCGCTGCCGCTGATGACCAGTGCCGCCTATGGCGCGCTGATCGCGCTTGCCTTTGCCCTGCCGCCGCTGGCGCGGGCGCGGGCGCTTCCGGTCGCCGCGCAACTGCGCAGCGGGGTGGAGCAACGGGTGCGGATCGATCGGCGCACCGCGCTGCTGGTCGCCGCGGCCGGATCGGTGGTGGTCGCGCTGGCGCTCGTCACCGCGCGCGAGCCGCTGTTCGCCGCCGCGGTGCTGGGTGCGATCGCGGCGGTACTGCTGGTGCTGCTGGGCATCGGCGCGCTCATTCGCCGGGTGGCGGCGCGCCTGCCGCGTCCGCGCCGCCCGCTGCTGCGGCTGGCGGTCGCCAACCTCCATCGCCCCGGCGCGCAGACCGTCGCGCTGGTGATCGCGCTTGGCCTGGCGCTGACGCTGTTCGTGACGCTGGCGGCGATCCAGACCAGCCTGAAGACCGAGATCGACGGCGCCGTGCCGCAGCGCGCACCCAGCCTGTTCGTGCTCGACATCCCGTCGGAATCGCGCGAGCGCTTCGACGACATCGTCCACGCCGCCGCGCCCGAGGCGCAGATGAACGTCGTGCCCTCGCTGCGTGGCACGATCACCGCCTATGGCGGCACCCGCGTCGCCGACCTCCAGACCCTGCCCGAGGGCGCCTGGTTCCTGCGCGGCGAGCGCGGCGTGACCTATGCCGATACGCTGCCGCAGGGGAGCGAGCTGGTCGCCGGCAGCTGGTGGCCGCGCGATCATGCCGGGCCGCCGCTCGTCTCGCTCGACCGCGAGGCGGCCCGCATCCTGAACCTGAAGGTCGGCGACCGGATGACCGTCAGCGTGCTTGGCCGCGAGATCGAGGCGCGCATCGCCTCGCTGCGGAAGGTCAATTGGGACACGATGGGGTTCAACTATGTGCTGGTCTTCTCACCCAACACGCTGATCGCGGCGCCGCACAGCCTGACCGCCACGATCGATGTCGAGCCGCGCCACGAAGGCGCGGTGTCGCGCGCGCTGCTCGGCACCTTCCCGTCCGCGTCGATCATCGCGGTCAGCGAGGTGCTGGGCCAGGTGCGCACGATCCTGGACCAGATGGCGACCGCGATCCTGTTGTCGGCGTCGGTCGCGATCCTGGCCGGGATCGCGGTGCTGATCGGCGCGATCGCGGCGGGGCGGCAGGCGCGGACCTATGACAGCATCATCCTCAAGACGCTGGGCGCGACCCGCGGCCAGATCCTGGCGGCGCAGGCGCTGGAATATGCCCTGCTGGCGCTGGTGCTGACCGCATTGGCTCTGGGGCTGGGCACGCTGGCGGCCTGGTATGTCATCACCGGCGTGTTCGAATTCCACTGGTCGCCCGACTGGATCGTGGTCCTGTCGACGCTGGCCGCGGGCGCGGTGCTGACGCTGGGGATCGGCCTGATCGGATCGATCCCCGTGCTCTCGGTCAGGCCGGCGCAGGCGCTGCGACGGCTCTAGAGACTGTTTGAAAAATCGCGGAAGAGCGATTCTGGAGTGGGCCGGTGCCGCACTGCACCGACAGGCGCATTGCCAGACGGCCTGTTGGCGTATTTCGGTTCTGATCCGGGACTGGCGCTTCTGGCGCACGAGACCGCCGAGTCGGCCGGCATCCCGAACCTCCCTTTCGAGTGAACGTTCCCAAAGCAAGGTAGCGCTAACACTGCAACCGATTGGAATGTCAGGAAATCCTGTTCTTTCAATCTGCTATGCCAAATAGCATCCCGATCCCGACATCGTTGTCTGAATTTGTCTGGACACCGATGTCCGGCCGTGACTAGACATCGGTGTCTCGGCAGGCCGGAATACCGGTGGCGAGGGGTCAATTCGTTGAGGGGGAGAGGATTATGAGGGGATTTGCACGCGACGTGCGCGGTCGCGCCAGCATGGCGGTCATCGCCACCACGTTGCTGATGTCGGGCCAGGCACTGGCTCAGGAAGCGCCGACCGAAACGGCGCCACAGGACGAAACCGTCGCCGCACCAGTGGAACAGGCTCGGGATGCCGAACCCGTCGCCGGCGAAGAGATCGTCGTCACCGGATCCAACATCTCGGGCGTGAAGCCGATCGGCAGCCAGGCGATCTCCGTCAGCCGCGACGACATCCTGTCGAGCGGCCGCAACTCGGTCGCCGACGTGCTGCGCACCCTGCCGCAGGTCCAGAATGTCAGCGGATCGTTCGACGGCGCCAGCGCGGGTCCCAGCGGCAGCGCCCAGTCGGGCGGCAATCCGACGCGCGGCACCGCGATCAACATTCGCGGCGTCGGCCAGGGCGGCACGCTGACACTGGTCAACGGCCACCGCGTCACCCCGTCGGGAACCGCAGGTGCCTTTACCGAGGCGAACCAGGTGCCGATCGCGGCGGTCGAGCGGATCGAGGTGGTCCTGGACGGCGCCTCCGCCGTGTACGGGTCGGATGCGATCGCCGGCGTGATCAACTATGTGCTGCGCAAGAATTTCAACGGCGTCGAGCTGTCGGGCCGCTACACCGCCGGTGCCTATGGCAATGACGAATGGGCGCTCAGCGGCGTCGCCGGAACCCACTGGACCGTCGCCGGCGGCGCCGGCAACGTCATCGCCACCTTCGAATATTCGCGCCGCAATCCGTATCTGCGCGGACGCAACCCGCGCCTGCGCGAGGATCAGCGGCCCTATGGCGGCAACGACAATCGACTGACGACCGGGGGCACCGCCACGGTTCCCCTGAACGGCAACATCGTCATCCCGACGACCGACCCCGCCAACCCGTTCGGCGCCGGGCTGGTCAATCCCGACTTCATCCTGGGCGGCGCCAACACCTATTACGCGCTGCCCGCCAATCCCGACGGCCGCATCCTGACGCTGGCCGACCTGCGCGAGGTGCGCAGCGGATCGTGCGTCGGTGCTGCGACGACGACCTGCACGACCTATCCCAACGTGGCCGAACGCGGATTCTACGACGATTATCTCAGCCGCCAGACGCGCAAGCAGGCATCGATCCTGATCAACCAGGAAGTCGGATCGCTCAGCCTCTACAACGAATTCTTCTGGACGCGGACCGACCAGTTCACCCGCACCTTCGCCGGCGGCAATGCCGCCACCAACCCGACGCTGAACATCAATCCCGACAGCCAATATTATGCGCCGCTGGCCGGCCTGCCCGACCTGCTTCGCTTCAACACCACCAACTTCACGTTCGGGCCGCAGCCGATCCAGGTGCAGTATAACCTGGTCGACCGGATGCCGGCCGACCTGCGCATCGGGAACGAGAATTTCGACGAGAGCTTCAACAACACCTTCGGTGCGCGGCTGCCGCTATTCTCCGACCTGACGGCCGAGGCCTATTATAATTTCGGCCAGAACAAGACCTGCGGCATCTGCTATCTCGGCACCTATATCTCGTTCGAGCAGAACAATCTCGCGGGGCTGGCCGCGGTCAGCGCGATCCAGCAGCTGGTCAACCTGCCATCCAGCAACCCGCTGGCGCTCAACCCGCTGTCGACCGCACCGTTCACCCAGGGGCAGCTCGACTTCATCCTGGGCAACAACCAGCAATATGCCCAGAACTGGAGCCACGACATCGTCGCCAAGGTCGACGGCACGCTGATCGACTGGGCGCCGGGCCGCTGGAAGTTCGCGGTGGGCGGCGAATATTATTACGGCATCCAGAAGCTGCAAAATGCCGGCAACCGTCCGCCCGATCCGGGATCGGTGTCGACGCCCGACGCCAATGCCCGCACCACGCGCCGCCAATATGCCGCGTTCGGCGAACTCTACATGCCGCTGGTCAACCAGGACATGGACGTGCCGCTGGTGCGTGACCTGACGGCCAGCGCGGCGTTGCGCTATGACGATTATTCGGACTTCGGTAACACCACCAACGGCAAGGTCAGCGCCACCTGGGAAGTGACCGAGGGGTTCAAGATCCGCGGATCCTGGGGCACGTCGTTCCGTGCGCCGGGCCTGCCCGAGCTGAATTCGGGCGCCTTCTCGTTCGCGCTGGGCGGCAACATCACCCCCACGCCCGAGATCGCCGCGCTGCTGGACGGCACCCGCCAGCCCAACGGGTCGCTGAACGTCATCAACATCATCGGCAGCAACAAGAACCTGCGCCCCGAAACCGGCACCAATTGGCAGTTCGGCGCCGATTTCACCCCGACCTTCGCGCCGGGGCTGCGCATATCCGGCACCTATTACAACCTGAACTATGCCAACAAGCTGGGCACGGCGGGCGTGCCGTTCACGATCAACACGTTCGTGCCGGGCGCGCTGGCCACGGTCGATCTCTATAATCGCTACAGCGCCTATATCATCCCGCTGAACAATGTTCGCACCGCGACCGGATGCACCTCGATCGATCCGCGGGCACAGGAGTTTTCGGGCTTCCTCTATTCCGCGATCGCCGGCTTCAACCCCCGCGACCTGTGCAACGCGGACCTGATCATCGACGGGCGCAGCATCAGCGCGGCCAAGACGGTTCAGGAAGGGATCGACGTCTCGGTCAACTACAGCCGGATGACCGATATCGGCGCGTTCAGCTTCAACGTGTCGGTCAACCACATCCTGCGCAATGCCGAGGCGACGGTCGCGGGCGCGCCGCTGGTCAAGCGGCTCGACACGGTCGGCGACCCGATCAGCTGGCGCGGACGCGGCAGCGTGACCTATAACAACGGACCGTTCACCGCGACGATGTTCGGCAATTATGTCGGCAGCTATGTCAACGACCTGCCGATCACGCTGAGCGGTAACGCCAGCCCGATGCCGCAGAGCCGGGTACCGTCCTGGACCACCTTCGACCTGAGCCTGTCCTTCAGCTATCCGCGCGGCGAGGAACGCTGGAGCTTCATGCGCGGCGTCCGGCTGGGCCTGACGGTCAACAACCTGTTCGGCAGCGAACCGCCGATCGTGCTGTCGACCGCCAGCGGCAATTCGTCGATCGACCTGTTCGCGCACAACGCATTCGGCCGCGCGATGCAGCTGTCGGTCACCAAGGCCTTCTGAGCGGGCCGATCATATCAAAGGGGGCGGGGTTCCCTTCACGGGGAACCCCGGATCAATTCAGGGAGCATAAGGCAATGAAGACGATCGGATCGAGGATGGCAGTGGCTGCCGTCGCACTCATGGCGCCGGCCATCGGCTGGGCTCAGCCGGCGGCGCCGGCGCCGGGGCAGGGTGCCCCGGACCAGGCGGCGTCGTGCCGCCCCCAGGGCATGTTCGCGCCGCCGCCCAGCTACAAGCCGGTCGAGCAGCTGGCCGACGGCCGCGTGACCTTCCGCATCTGCGCACCCGAGGCGCAGGAAGTGAAGGTAACCAGCACCGACAATGCCGACGCCATCCCGATGGGCTTTCCGCCGGGCACGCCGTACGGCCTGGCGATGACGCGCGACGCGAGCGGCCTGTGGAGCGCGACCACGATCAAGCCGGTGGCAGCCGACACCTATCGCTTCAACTTCCAGGTCGACGGCGCCCGCGTGCCGAACCCGATGGGCACCACCTGGTCCGAGGAGCGGATGGGGATCAACTCGACCTTCGAGACGATGGGTCCCGAGGGCGCGTTCCAGACCTATCGCCGCGAGGTGCCGCACGGCACCGTGTCGGAGATCGAATACTGGTCGGAATCGCTGGGCGTGAAGCGCCGGGCGCACGTCTATACCCCGCCGGGCTATATGAACGGCACCACCAAATATCCGGTGCTGTACCTGGTGCACGGTGCCGGCGACAGCGACGACAGCTGGACCAGCGTCGGCCATGCCCATTACATTCTCGACAACCTGATCGCCGAGGGCAAGGCGAAGCCGATGATCGTGATCATGCCGTTCGGCCATACGCCCGACCGGCCCGGCACCGACCTGCTCAACAACAACGACTTCGGCAACGACATGCTGAAGGACCTGATGCCGCAGGTCGAGCGCAGCTTCCGCACGCTCAACACGCCGCAGAGCCGCGCCATGGCGGGCCTGTCGATGGGCGGGGCGCACACGATCCGCAACGGGCTGACCCATTCGGACCTGTTCCGCTATATCGGCATCTTCTCGATGGGGCTGGGCTTCGGCCCGGACGCGCAGAAGCAGGTCACCGACTACGAGACCGCCAACGATGCCGCGCTGAAGCGCGGGGCGAAGGAGTTCAAGCTGGTCTATTATGCGATGGGCAAGGAGGATTTCCTCTATCCCACCGTCGCGCCGACCCGCGGCGTGCTGAACAAATACGGCATCGCCCATGTCTATGAGGAGACGCCGGGCGGCCACACCTGGATCAACTGGCGGCGCTATCTCGCCGATTTCGCGCCGCGCCTGTTCCAATAGTCCGTTCTGCCCGGGGGAGGGGCTGGCCTCCCCCGGCAATGACGTTGCACCGGGCTTTGTGAACGTTCACAAGGCCCGAAAATCACGATGAGAGGTTAGACATGAGATTCGGTCCGATCGCCCTTGGGCTCCTGGCCAGCGTCGCCGTCGCGCTGCCCGCCGCGGCGCAGGAAAAGCGCGCGGGCTCCGCCGTCGCCAACCCCGCCTTGTGGCCGGTGGTGAAGAGCAAGGTGACCAGGGATCCGCGGATCGAGGCTCGGGTCGAGCAACTGCTTGCCGCCATGTCGGTCGAGGACAAGGTCGGCCAGCTGATCCAGGTCGACATCGCCAACATCAAGCCCGAGGATCTGAAGACCTACAAGCTGGGGTCGATCCTCAACGGCGGCGCCAGCGGCCCCTATGGCAATGACAAGGCGCCGCCGGCCGACTGGCTGCGGCTGGCCGACGAATTCTACACCGCGTCGATGGACCGCGCCGATGGCCGGCCCAAGGTGCCGGTGATCTGGGGCACCGATGCGGTGCACGGCAACAACAACGTCCCCGGCGCCACGCTCTTCCCGCACAATATCGGCCTGGGCGCGTCGCGAAACTACGACCTGGCCCGCCGCATCGGCGAGGCGACGGCGGTCGAGACCGCGGCCGCCGGCCAGGACTGGACCTTCGCGCCCACCGTCGCGGTGGCGCAGGACGACCGCTGGGGCCGCACCTATGAAAGCTATTCGGAGGATCCGGCGGTCGTGCGCGGCTTTGCCGGGGCGGTGGTCGAGGGTATCCAGGGCCGCCCGGGCAGCAAGGACTTCCTGCTGCCCAACCGGGTCGTGTCATCCACCAAGCATTTCCTGGCCGACGGCGCGACCGAGGGCGGGCGCGACCAGGGCGATGCGCTGGTCACCGAGCGCGAGCTGATCGACGTCCATCTGCCCGGCTATATCTCCGCGGTCGAGGCGGGGACGCAGATCATCATGGTCAGCTTCTCGAGCTGGAACGGGGTCAAGATGACCGCCAATCGCAGCATCCTGACCGATGTGCTGAAGGACCGGATCGGATTCGACGGCTTCCTGGTCAGCGACTGGAACGCACATGGCCAGCTGCCCGGCTGCACGACCGAGAATTGCCCGTCGGCGATCAATGCCGGGCTCGATATGTTCATGTATTCGGGCGACAAGTGGAAGTCGCTGTACGACAATACGCTGGCCCAGGCGAAGTCGGGCGAGATCCCGGCCGCGCGGCTGGACGACGCCGTCCGCCGGATCCTGCGCGTGAAGCTGCGCTCCGGCCTGTTCGAGGCGGGCAAGCCCTCGTCGCGCGCGCTGGGCGGCAAGTTCGAGCTGATCGGCGCGCCCGAGCATCGCGCGCTCGCGCGCCAGGCGGTGCGTGAATCGATGGTGCTGCTGAAGAATGAAGGCGTGCTGCCGCTGAAGCCCAGCGCCAACATCCTGATCGCCGGCACCGCGGCCGACGACATCTCGCAGGCGACCGGCGGCTGGTCGATCACCTGGCAGGGCAACGACGTCACCAAGGCGGATTTCCCCAACAGCCAGACGATCCGCGACGGCATCGAGCAGACGGTGGCGGCCGCCGGCGGCAAGGCAAGCTATTCGGCCGACGGCAGCTTCACCACCCGACCCGACGCCGCGATCGTGGTCTTCGGCGAAAAGCCCTATGCCGAGATGCTGGGCGACCGGCCGAACCTGGAATTCAGCCCCGGCGACAAGTCGGCGCTCGAACTGCTGCGCAAGCTGAAGGGCCAGAAGATCCCGGTCGTCGCGGTCTTCCTCTCCGGCCGGCCGATGTGGGTCAATGCCGAGATGAATGCGTCCGATGCGTTCGTCGCCGCCTTCCTGCCCGGGACCGAGGGTGGGGGCGTCGCCGATGTCCTGTTCCGCAAGGCCGATGGCGGCATCGCCCATGACTTCAAGGGCACGCTCAGCTTCTCCTGGCCGAAGCGCCTCGACCAGTTCGTGCTCGACCGCCGCCGCGCCGGCTACGACCCGCTGTTCCCGTTCGGCTATGGCCTGACCTATGCCAGGCCCGGCCGGGTGCCGACGCTGAACGAGGACCGCCCGATGGGCAGCGCGATGACCACCGATATCGTCTTCGGCCGCGGCGGATCGCCCGACGGATGGAACCTGGTGCTCTACGGCGTGCCGCAGATGCCCAAGTCGGTGGTGACCGGATCGACCGGCGCGCTGTTCGGCGACCTGTTCAAGGTGCGCAACGTCGACCGCCGCACCCAGGAGGATTCGCGCGCCTTCACCTGGACCGGCCGCATCCCGGCCGAGGCGCGGTTCGAGCCGGCCCGCCCGATCGACCTCAGCCGCCAGGCGGCGGCGGGCGACAGCCTGATCGTCGAGTTCCGCGTCGATACCGCGCCGACCGGCCCGGTCGAGCTGGGCATGGTCAGCGGCGACGTGACCCGCGTCATCGTGCCGATCACCGATGCGGTGAAGGCCGCGCCGGCAGGCGGCTGGCAGCGCGTGGCGGTTCCGCTGCGCTGCTTCGCCGGCAAGGGGCTGGACATGGCCCGCATCACCGCACCCTTCGTGCTGGCCAGCCCGGGCGCGATGGGGCTGACCGTGTCCGACGTCCGGCTGGGCAAGGCCGAGGCGCCCTTGCCCTGTCCGGCCGGGTAACAGCGGCTGCGAGCGGCGCGGCTTTTCGAGTCGCGCCGCTTGGCAAGGGGCATGGACACCGATAACCACCACGCGGCGACTGTTCGCAGCAAGGTTCCGGAACCCATGACCAGGCGCGGCGCGTCGCTGACCATCTACGATATCGCGAAATCGGCGAGCGTGTCGCCCAAGACGGTATCGCGGGTGATCAACCGCAACCCGCAGGTCGGGGCGGAGCTTCGCGATCGCGTCAACAAGGCGATCGAGGAACTCGGCTATGAACCCAATCTGTCCGCGCGCGCGCTGAAGGGGCCGCGCGGCTACACGCTGGCGATGCTGACCCATCCCGAACTGGTCGAGCCGCCCGAGGACGACGACTGGTTCCTCGTCCCCTATATCGGTGCGCTGGAGGCGGCGGCCCTGCGCACCGCGCAGCAATATGGCTATCGCTTCCTGGTCGAGGGCGTCCATCTCGATGCCGAGGCGATGGCGCGGGACCTGTCGCGCTATCAGCGGCGCCAGATCGACGGCGTGGTGCTGGTGCCGCCCGTCTGCGACGATGCGGGGTTGCTCGATGCGCTGGCCGCGCGCGCGATCCCCTCGGTGCGCATCTCGCCGGGCATCGCCCCCGAGCGCGGGGCGACGATCTCGATCGACGAGCGCGGCGGCGCGCGGGCGGCGACCGAGCATCTGCTGGGCCTGGGCCATCGGCGCATCGCGATGATCTCGGGCCCCAGCGATCACGGCGCGGCGACGGCGCGCGTCGATGGCTTTCGCGACGCCATGGCGGGGGTGGCCGATGCCTGGGAACCGCCGATCGCGCAGGGCGACTTCCTGCCCGCCTCGGGCTATCGCATCACCGGCGACCTGCTGGACCGGGCCGAGCCGCCGACCGCGATCTTCGCCGCCAATGACGGCATGGCCGCGGGCGTGATCGCCGCCGGCATCGACCGCGGCCTGCGCCTGCCGCGCGACCTGTCGGTGGTCGGCTTCGACGACACCGATGCGGCGCGCTACACCTGGCCGCCGCTCACCACGGTCCGCCAGCCGCTGACGCTGATGGCGCGCGAGGCGATCGAGCTGCTGTCGGCGATGGTCGACGGCCTGTCCGACGCGCCGGCGCACGTCCAGCTCGACCACCGGCTGGTCGTGCGCAAATCGACCTGTCCGCCTCTTTAATTTATTCGCGCGGAGACGCGGAGGCGCAGAGGGGGTGCGGTCTGGGTCGGCGTAGACGCAGCATTCGGCAACTCCGTGTTCCGGCGAAGGCCGGAACCCAGTTGGGAAAGCCCCCTGGCTCTCGCGAACACTCGCATGCACCGCAGCTGGGCTCCGGCCTTCGCCGGAGCACGAGGCTGATGTGATACGGGCGTCGCTTGGGAAGGCTCAGCCCAGGCGACGGAGGCGTTGCGCCTACTCTGCGCCTCTGCGTCTCTGCGCGAATCCCACTTCCTTCACCCTAGACGCCGCCGCCTCACTTCAACCACTGAGCCAGCCGCCAGCAGTCGCCGACGCGGTTGAAGACATAGGCGCGGGGCTTGCCGGTGTGGCGGATCAGCGTCCTGCCGTCCCCTTCGCCTTCGTCCTTGAACAGGCCCGGCCGATACTCGATCCGGCCCGCGCCGCCGGGCAGGTCGCTGATGCTGATCGTGAGTTCGGTGAACGGCGTCTGGTCCTTCTCCCAGCGCACCACCGACGCCCGGTCGGCCCAGCTATAGTCGACCATGGTGATCTCGAACGCTTCGGGATTGACCGGACGGGCGGCGCCGGGGCGCGACGGGGCGGCAAAGCTGCGCTCCTCAAGCGTGGCGGGCGTGTATTTCCTGCGCACATCGGCCGACGAGATGAACGCCTGCAGGAAGCTCTCGAAGTCGCCGCCGGGGCAGGTGGCCTGGGCGTTTGCCGGGTGGGCATCGGACGTCACCGCGCCCTGCGCCGGCCTCGTTGCGGGGGTCAGGCCGGTGGCGGCCAGCACGGCCAGGGCAAGCGAAGTGATCATGTGGCGGGAACCCTCTGCTGTTTTGTCGGTATTGCCTTGCGGTCGAATTGAACGGTGTCAATATCCGTTTGACCGGCCGAGAACGGCTTTGCGCCGTCGAAGGTTCCGGTCCCGTACACAGGAGTAACATATGAACCTGATCGCGATCCTCCTGACCCAGATGGCGGTAGCGATGCCGGTGGCCGACGCGCCGGCTCCGGCTCCGGTCGCCCCGCAGGCCGCGGCCCCGGCAATCGAGCGCTATGTCGGCAAATATCCGTTCGACAAGGTCGACGGCGTCGCCTTTCTCGATCACCCCAAGGTGCGCGCCGCGGTGCAGGCGGTGGTTGCCGATCCGGTGGTCCGCAAATGGGTGCTTCAGGCCAACGACAGCCCGTCGCCCGCCATCTATCGCCTGGGCGCGGAGATCGTCGCGGTCGGATGCCAGGCCCATGCCTGTGGCGAGCGCAACTGGGCGATCCTGGTCGATCCGGGCCGGATGTCGGCGCGCGTCTGCTATTTCAACGGGACCACCGCCCGGTGGTTCCCGGCGATCGGCCGGCCGCTGAACGGCGTCGACGAATGCCCGTTCGATCCGCCCAAGGGCAAGTGACGCTGCTGGAAGGGGATGGTCCCGGACGCCGACTGGGTGCTGGCAGGCGACGCCCGGGTGAGATCCAGATAGCGCAGGCATGTTTCGCCCGAAGCGCGATTTGGTAAGCTTTTGTTGCTGGCGGGATTTTCGACCGTCAGCGAGAAGTGGACTGCGTCGCGGCGGGCGCGGGGCACGCGCCGCGCCGGCGGGTCATGCGCCAGTTGGTGATATGGGCGATCGCCACCGCAATGCTGCCCGCGACGGTCAGGAAGGTCTCGCCGCGCGGCGTGACCGGTCCGGCATAGCCCAGCGCCATCAGCGACAGTCCGGTGATCGCCAGGCCCAGGACGATGCTGCGCCCATGGCGGCGATGACCCGATCGCAGTGCGAACAGGCTGACCGGGACGGCGGCCGCCAGCACGAAGCCGTGAAAACTATCGGGCAGGTGCAGCACCGCGCCCAGCACCGGCAGCGCGGCGAGCAGCAGCGGCAGCGCCAGGCAGTGGATCAGGCAGGTCAGCGACAGCGCGGTGGCGACGCCGTCCAGCCAGGATTGTCGAACCATGATGTCCAGTCGGGCAGGCGGTAAAGTGGCAGGGCGAGCTGCCCATATGATACATTATATCATGGTTTCAAGGGCTGCCGGTCGAGCGTTTTTCAGCTCGGACGGGGTCAGTCGAGCAGCGCCGCGTAACGTCGGTTCAGCTGGATCGCGCGCGCGGCATCCTGCCGCGCGCCCTCGGCATCGCCCTGGTCGCGGCGCAGCAGGCTGCGCGCATACCAGCCGCGCGCGGCACGGGGCGCTAGGCGGATCGCCTCGTCCAGGTCGGCGCGGGCGCGGGCGGGGTTGCCGCTGCGCCGATGGGCCAGCCCGCGATTGAGCCAGGCGAGGGGGTTTCCGGAATCGCGCGCGATCGCCCGGTCGAAAGCGGCGATCGCCGGGCGCCACTCGCCCTGCCATGCGCGCGTCAGGCCCTGGCCGAGCGCGGCGGCTGCCTCTCCCTTCGCTCCCCCGGCGTCGGCGTCGATCGCGCGGCGGCAATTGCGCAGGCTGCGCGCGGGGTCGTCGATGGTGCAGGCATTCCAGTCACCCCGCCGCGCCGCGGGTGCAGGGTCAATGCTTTCGGCGGAGAGCGCCGTGACGCTGGCCACCGCACGTCGTGACACGTCCTCGCGTTCACGCGCCACGCGCTGTCCGGTGACGACGATCTCCTGCGCGCCTTCGGCGTCGGGCGCTGCCGCCGCCATGCGTGCGTCGTTCGCCGGCGCAGGGCGCGGCGGTGCGCGACGCGCCATCACCCGGGGGTCGGGCCGCGGTTCGCCGACCGGAGCCATATCCGCCGGGGCGGCCGCGGGAGGTGTCATCGCTTCCTCGCGCATCGGCGCGGGCGGAGCGCGCTTGGCGGCAATTGGCGGTGCGGCCGTCTTCGGCTCGGGCGCGGCGTCTGCCTGCCCCTCGGTTGCCTGCGGCATAGCCGGGGCGGACGGCGCATCGGCGGCCTGTGGCGCGGGGGCAGGGGCGCGGTTCGCCGCGATCTGCTCCGCCACCTCGTCGCGCGGGGCCATCAGCGTCACGGGAATGCCGACCAACGCCACCAGCAGGATCGACGCGGCGACCCCCGCCTGGGGCCCGCTCAGCCGCCACCAGGGGCGATCGTCATTGGCGGGGCGTGCTACCTCGGCGGGCGCAGCGTCCGGATCGGCCAGCCCGTCGAACCGCCGCATCGCCGCCGCCAGCGCCGCCTCGCGCCGCTCCGCCCGCGGCTCGGGCGCCCGCGGCAACAGCGCGCCAATATCCTCGTCACCAGGCATCAGGCGCTGCCCCCGACAGGCAAACCCAAACCCCGCCGTCACCCCGGCCGAAGTGCCGGGGTCCACCCGTCCTCCATCCGGCGCTCACGGCCGATACGCGGCGTTCGCCCAGTAATCCCGCCCGACCAATGCGTCCCGCCGAACCCGGAACTCCGGGATGTGCCTCGCGGTGGATCCCGGCACTTCGGCCGGGATGACGGGTGTTGCGTGGCGCCGTCATTCGCTCCTCGGACGCTGCCGCAATTGCGGGGGGCAGGTCCTCGCCCCAAACCCCGCCGTCACCCCGGCCGCAGTGCCGGGGTCCACCCATCCTCCATCCTGCACCCTCAGCCGATACGCGGCGTTCGCCCAGTAATCCCGCCCGACCACAGCGTCCCGCCAGACCCGCAGCTCCGGGATGCGCCTCGCGGTGGATCCCGGCACTACGGCCGGGATGACGGGTGGTTTGTGACGCCGTCTTCCACCCCTCGGACGCCGCCGCAATTGCGGGGGGCAGGTCCTCGCCCCAAACCCCGCCGTCACCCCGGCCGGGGTGACGGGTGGGGGTAAGCCCCTCTCGCACCGCTCCGGCAGGCGCGGCGGGATGGCGCGCATGGGAGGGGTAGAGGCGGCGCATGGACATTGGAGCGAACCTATAGCTGCATTTGCCGACCCGTCTAAGGCATGATGTTCCGGCCGGACGCCCGGCCGAAACGGGACCGCCGCACGCAAGCGCGACACGCGCGCGGCGGTCCCGCCCCGGCTCGGCCCCCCGCCGGAGCCTAGCGCGCGGCCAGCGACCGCGCGGTCTTCGCGGTGCGCACCAGGTCGACGAACCCGGCGCGATAGCCGAAGGGATCGTCGCCGCGCGCCGCCAGTGCCATCGCGATGACATCGTCATAGCTGAGCGTGCCGGTGTGCTTGCCGCCGCGCAGCAGCTCGGCAAAGCCCGCAACCGCGGTGGCGAAGCGGGCCTCGCGCGGCGCGTCCTGGAAGCGGGCGACGGCGCTGCCTGCCTCGATCGGGGTGGAGATCAGACGGCTGGTGTCCGACTTGGGCAGCTTGTAGCGGATCTTCACATAGCCCAGCTCGCCGCTGCGGCCGGCGGGCGCCGCCAGTTCGCTGGCATAGCGCAGCGTGCCATTGGCCAGCGGCCCGCCGACCGGCACGATCTCGTAGATCGCGGTCACGCTCTGGCCCGATCCGACCTCGCCGGCATCGACCTTGTCATTGTCGAAATCCTCGCGGTTCAGCGCGCGCGTCTCATACCCGATCAGGCGATATTCGGCGACGCGGGCGGGATTGAACTCGACCTGGATCTTCACGTCCTTGGCGATCGGGAACAGCGTCGATCCCGCTTCCTCGACCAGTGTCTTCCGCGCCTCGCCGATCGTGTCGATATAGGCGGCGGTGCCGTTGCCGTTCTGCGCCAGCGTCTGCATCAGCGCGTCGTTGTAATTGCCCATGCCGAAGCCGAGCACCGACAGGAAGATGCCCTTGGCCCGCTCGCGCTCGATCACGCCCTTCAGCTCGTCGGTGTTCCGCACGCCGATGTTGAAGTCGCCATCGGTGGCCAGCATCACCCGGTTGACGCCGTCCGCGGCGAAATTCTGCTCGGCCAGCGCATAGGCCTGGCGGATGCCCTCGGCCCCGGCAGTGCCGCCGCCCGCGCCCAGCCGGTCGATCGCGGCGCGGATCTTCGCCTTCTCGCTGCCGCGCGTCGGCTCCAGCACGGTGCCGGCCGACCCGGCATAGGCGACGATCGCCACGCTGTCGCGCGCGTCCAGCGTCTCGAGCAGCAGGCCCAGTGCCTGTTTGACGAGCGACAGCTTGTTCGGCTCGTCCATCGACCCCGAGGTGTCGACCAGGAACACCAGGTTCGCACGCGGCCGCGTGGCGCGCTGGACCTCATGCCCCTTGATCGCGATGCGGACCATCTGGCGGCCGGGCGTGAACGGGCTGGGATACAGCGCGATGTCGGTGGCGAAGGGCTGGGTCGTGCTGCGCGGCGCGGCATAGTCATAGGGGAAGTAATTCACCATCTCCTCGGTCCGCACAGCCGCCGGCTGGGGCAGGACATTGCGCGACAGCGAGGCGCGCACGAAGCTGTAGGCGGCGGTGTCGACGTCGATCGAGAAGGTGGACACCGGATCCTGCTTCGCCACCTTGAACGGGTTCTCGGAAAAGGTGGTGAACCGGTCGCGGCCTTCGTCGCGATACTGGGGCGGCAGGCGGCGGTCGGGCATATAGACCGACCGCACCGACGGCCCCATCATCACCGGCGCGCGCATGCGCCCTACCGGCGCGGCCTTGCCCCCGACACTGGTGCCGGTAACGACGACCTCCTCCGTAGGCAGAGTCTCGACGGCTAGGACGGTGATATTGCTCGATTGAACCGCTTCGGCAGGTTCGGGGCGGGGATGGCGGGTCTCCGTCACGACGATATCGCTCTGCGGCTCGGCTTCGGTTGCCGCAATCTGCGGCGCCGGACTCGGCTCGGCGACGACGACCGGTGCGGGGGTTTCGGTCGAGGCGACCCGCGTATCGCGGCCGCTTTCGGCACAGGAGGCGAGGGCTGCGAGGGCGACGCCGGTGACGAGAATCTGGTGAAGGCGGGGCATGATCTTCTCCCTTGAGTGCGGCGGTCGATCTCGTCCGCCACATCCTTCGACGCGGCTCCGGGGAGGATCCTTGGGTGGGTGGTGAAATTTATTTCAAGGCAGACGCTCGCAGTTCGTCAGCCGTCGCGACCAGTAGCGTTGCGAAGCAGAGGCTTTGCCGTCACCCAATCGAAGCACGACGATGGATATCAGGATCAATATGGTCAGGCTCTCCTGAGAGACTGAGTGATCCGCGCCTGCAGATCGGCCCCGACGCGACGAAACCCCAACAATCTCGCGGCGGTCCTGACTAGATCTGCATCGTTGCCACCGGCGTTGTCATCTCGTGCGATCGCCAGTGCAGCCTCGATCTCCAGCGTTGAGATATAAGCTGCTTTCACAATCATACCGCTCTCGGAAGAGCGATCGCGCACAGGGGGTGTTTCGGACTGCGCGCGAGTGAACCAGAAGGTTCCATCACTCAAAAGGTCGCTATTGCGTGATTGCGCTCGCATCAGGGCCGATCTGGTGGCGGTAAGGATGCGCGATCCTGCCTTTTCCTTGCCGAAGCAGGTCGCGATGCGACGGCTGACCTCTTCGAAATGGATCGGGCCTTCACCGGCCACGATTTGCTGCGCGATGCTGGCGAGGATCGAGACAGCGACTTCGTGCGGCTCCTGAGCGCTATGGACTGAAACCGATGCGCGTTGGTAAGGCGGCATCCTTCGTTCGACGATGTCTGGAACCTCAATCACCGAAGTTGTGTTTTCATCGGGAGCGACGACGAGCCGGGCGCGGTTCGCGCCATCAATGTGGATACCGCGCTCTGCGATCTCTGTCGCCGCGAGCAAGGCGGTGCGCAACCGTTCGATTTCGACCCGACGGTTATAAAACCAGTCGGTGCTCCAGATACGATGAAAGTTCCACCCCAGATGCTGCAACACGTCCTGCCTCAATCGGTCGCGTTCACGCGCCCATAGGGCGCTGTGATAGGATGCGCCATCGCACTCGACCGCAAGCAGATACGTTCCGGGCTTGTTGGGATGGCGGACGCCGATATCGATCCGAAAGCCGGCCGACCCGACTTGCGGATCGGCCAGGTAACCGAAGCTACGAATGACATCTGCGACATCCTCCTCGAACGGCGTATCGGCTTCCAGTCCGGTAGGCGAGTGTTCCTCGATCCGTCCGCTCTTGGCGAATTCCAGAAAGCGCTTCAGGATTCGCGGGCCTTCCCCTGCCGTCCGCGATACGTCGATGTCACCCGGATCAAATGAGGCGAAAACTTCGCACCGAACGCGAGCGCGCGTAAAGAGAACGTTCAATCGTCGCTCACCACCTTCGCCATTGACCGGCCCGAATGACATGCTGGTCAAGCGTCCGCCCGGAACAGTGGGACCATAGCCCACGCTGACCAAGATCACGTCGCGCTCATCGCCTTGCACGTTTTCGATGTTCTTGACGAAGAGGTCCTCTACCTGGCCCTCGCGCAGAAACATGTCCAATGTCGGGTCTGTCCGCCGCGCCGCCTCAAGCAACTCGGTAATTAGGTTGCGCTGCGCGAATGAGAAGGTGACGACGCCTAGCGACAATGTCGGGTGCAACCGAGCGTGCTCCGCCACACGCGCGACGATTGCTTCGCCTTCCTTGCGATTGTCTCGCTTGCCGCCTTTGTCGTAGGCGCCGTCCACCCGCGTGAAGCAAAGTCCGAAGGCGGGATCCTGTTGAAGGGGCGAGGGAGGGAGGATCAGGCCGTTCTCGTAAAATTCCCTGTTGGACACGTCGATCAGCGACGGGTCGCGCGATCGGTAGTGCCACTTCAACATTCGCGATCCCAAGCCACGTGCCTCGCACAGCGTCAGGATACTTTCCATCTCGCCGACCGTCGCGGCTCCGGCGAGCAACTCCTCGTCTTCCTCACCATCCTCGCTGGTTTCGTCCGCAGCCAAGCGATCGAAAAAGGATGACGGGGGTAGCTGCTTCTGGTCACCGACGACCACAATCTGCTTCGCGCGCGCGATTGCGCCCAGAGCATCTTCAGGTCGTACCTGACTGGCCTCGTCGATAACGAGCAGGTCGAAAGAGAGAATATGTGGCGGGAGATACTGCGCTACCGAGATCGGGCTCATCAGCAGTACGGGCTTGATCCGCTGGATCGCGGTGCCTGCACGCTCGAATAGGCGCCGGATCGCAAGGTGACGCGTCTTCTTGCCGATCTCGCCGCGCAGGACGCCCATCTCACCCTGTGCGCCCTGTGGGACTTGGGCGAGATGAGCCGCGAGAATATCAGTCACGTTTTCCGATAGCCGAGCCCGTTCCAGCGCAGCAAAGTTGCTCACCAACTCGTGACGCTTTTCGGTCGGCAGGGTTTTCAGGACCGGTTCCTGCTCCAGAGCCGAGCGCCAAATACGTTCGGCGCGGGCGAAGCGCAGTTCAACCTTTGCCGCGGCACCGTCCAGGTCGCCCGCGCGCATTCGCTCCGCCAGATCCGGCACGCCGCTGTCCTGCAGCGTGGAATATGCTCGAGCCAATTGCGACCATCCGGCGTACCGATCGATCGAAGCCGCCATGCGTGAAAAGCGTGTCGCCAAATCGACCAGAGGGACACATTCGATGGCGCCTTCGCCGAACATGGATGGGTTCAGGTCAAGCGTATTCACCGCCGCGCTGATCGCCTCCTGTGCGGCGGAATGGGCGGTCCCTAAAGCGCTCCGAAGCGCGCTCAGTGTTGCAGGTTGGGAGGCCAGGGAAATTGCCGCTTCGGAGGATAGGGTCAAGTCGGCTTGTGCCAGTTTCAGGCACCAGTCGGCGATCGAGAGCAGGCGCTCGAAATCGGTTCGCTCCGCGCGCCAGTGGTCGCCGAGCGCTCGCGCGGCGAAGCTTTGGTCGGATTCCCACGATGCGCGTTTCGATGCCACAGCGCTGAGCGTATCGACTAGGGTGACTCGCTCGACCGCCAGCTTCGGTATAGGGTCCCTGAGAAGCCCGGCCAGTTCGCGAGACGCCTGGCGATAGGTGCCGCCCCAGCGCGCGAAAAAGGACCCGACACCGGCGACCAACGGCGCACGCAAATGCGAGACTGAAGCACTGAATGCCGTATCAACGAATATCGCAACGCTGCGATCATGATCCGCGCGCCAGTCGGCGCCAGCGGCCAATGCGTCACGGAGCCGGGGCAGATCGGATGTAGCCAGCATCGCAGCAGCTGCGTCGATCGCGCCAGGGGGCAGGCCATCGAGGCGATCCAGAAGGTCCTCCATCGGCGCAGCTATCACAAGAGATGCTGAAAGCCCGAGGTCCAGAGCGGTGATCGCTTGTGTCAAGACGTCAGCGAGAGTCTGGGCAGTAGATGCGGCGTTCGCCGTCGTCCCGGCAAGCCGGGTTAGATCCACCGGCTGGATATCTAGATTTCGGGTCCCTTCAAATGGATGGCCTGTCGCGCCGCCTTCTTGAGCCACCAGATCAGCATACCGTTCGATCGCCGTCAGGAGTTCCGCTTCACGGTAGCGCGGCATGGTCGCCAGCGCTTCGCCATTTATGGTGGGTGCAGGATCCTTTGCACCGATGAACCGCGCCTGCCGCCCAAGCACGCTGAACGGGGTCTCGCCGGTCGCGCCAATCGGTCGATGCATTACGTCGGCGATGCGGTTCAATCGGTCACGCGCGTCGGTAAGCGCGGTGGGAGCCTGAGGAGAAACGGGGGCGGAGGCGGCCTGAGAGATCGTCCGCGCCAGTTCGGCCAGCACGGTCTTCTTGTTCGCGGAGCGCGAGTGAAGTTCGAGGCAGATGTCGCGCAGGCCAACTTTGACCAGCCGGTCATGAACGACCGACAGCGCCGCCATCTTTTCAGCGACAAAAAGGACGCGCTTCCCCTCGCGCGCGGCGGCGGCGATGATGTTCGTAATCGTCTGGGATTTGCCGGTTCCAGGTGGTCCCTGCACCACTAGGTTTCGGCCGGACCGGACTTCCTCGATGACCTTGGCCTGCGACGCGTCGGCATCGACCACATGGAAGAGCTTTTCTGGCGGAAGGCGTTCGTCCAGGCGATCGTCTGCGTTGAACAGCGGGGTTTCTGCTTCGAAGCCTTCATAAAGCAGCCCGCGGGTCAGAGCATGGTCGGACAGTGCTTCGTCAGGCCAAGCATCTACGTCCAGATCACGATACATGAGGAGCTTGCTGAAGCTGAAAAAGCCGAGCTGCATACCATTCTCGTCGAGACTCCAGCGATCTCGCGGCGCGATGACCTGAGCCACCTCCGCAAAGTAGCTGGAGGGCTGCCAGCCTTCGACAACGTCGATATCGGGTAGGGTGATGCCGAAATCGTCCTTCAGCCGCTGCTGCAGCGGCAGATTGGTCATGATTTCCTCGTCGCGCAGCCGCACATCGTAGGTGGATGTCCGGGCGTTCCGAACCAGTTCGACCGGTAAAAGTACCAGCGGCGCCTCACGCGGGACGGCCGAACTCTTGTCTTCGAACCAGGTCAGGAAACCCAGCGCGAGGTACAGAATGTTAACGCCGCTTTCTTCCTCGGCGGTCTGCGCCTCGCGGGCGACCTTCAGCAGTTTCTTTTGCAGCGTGTCCGGGCCTAGCCGCGTTTCGAGCTGGAGATCGGTATAGCGATCCGTACCGAACTCCTGCTCGGCCGCAGGCACCAGAAAGACCCCGTCATGCTCGGATTCCCTATCGATGCCGATGGCCAGAAAACGCATCGTCTTCGATGAAGACAGGATGGCATGGACGTCATCCGATCGCTCGTTGACGATGTTGATTACATTGCCACGAGTATTGGCTCGATTGACGTGAACCAGTCGATTTCGAGTGCCGGTTTCTACAAGCCGCTTCCGTGTCTGGTCGAACATGCGGGCGATGTTAGACCGGCCTGACCCCTTGGCGCGCGCGTCGTCGTTCAGAATAATAGCCATTTTTCCCCGCGTTCCGCTCTTCACGGCGTTCCACCCATCTTCGCGACGTTAGCCTTGATTGCAACTGCATTTGATAAAAGCCACGCCCCATTTTGGAGATCGGCAAATGACGCTTGTACTCGCACCATATGATGCGCATATGTGGAGCGAAAGGAAGCCGCCATGGCCGAACTCGCTGCTCTGCCCACCGCGCTGCCGCCCCTCCCGGGGGAAGTTCAGAGCTTTGCCCGCGCGGAGGATCGCGTGCGGCTGTCGAGCGTCGCGCTGAAGGCCTATCGCGCGCTGGCGCGGCACTGGGGGCTGTCCAATGGCGAGGCGGCGGCGCTGCTGGGGGTGAGCGACAGCAGCTGGGACCGGATCAAGCGCGGCGCGAAGGAACAGCCGCTGTCGCAGGACCAGCTGACCCGCGCCTCCGCCGCGATCGGCGTCTACAAGGGGCTGCACCTGCTGTTCGCCGATGCGATGGCCGATCGCTGGCCCAAGCTGCCCAATCGCGGCCCGCTGTTCCGCCATCGCAGCCCGGTCGAGGCGATGATCGAGGGCGGCATTCCGGTGATGCTGGAGACGCGTCGCCACGTCGATGCGGTCCGCGGCGGACTGTAAGCCGGTGGCCGATGCGCTGACGATCACGCGCGAGGCGCTGCCGCGCACGGTGCGGCTGGTGTCGACCGCGCGGCTGCGCGAGACCGTGCTGCTGGGCCTGGCCGATGCCGCCGACCAGGCGGCACTGGCCGAGATCGAGGGCGCGACCAGCAGCCGCCTGATGGCGCAGGCGCGCGGCAGCGGCGATGTTGCCTCGCACGAGCTGGTCTATGGCGTGCCCGGCGCGGTCTTCATCAACGCCGCCTTCGCCTATGCGCGGCCGCGCGCGCCCAATCGCTTCAACGGCGCCGATCGCGGTGCCTGGTATGCCGCGCTGGCAGTCGAGACCTGCCTGGCCGAGGTCGGGTTCCACCTCACCGCCTTCCTGGCCGACACCGGCGTGTACGAGGCGGTGGTCGATTATGCCGAGCTGTTCGCCAGCTTTGCCGGCGAGTTCGTCGACCTGCGCGACGACCCCGAGCACGCATCGCTGCATCCCGACCCGCGGCTCGGCTATCCCGCGGGCAATGCGCTGGCCGATGCGGCGCGGGCGCGCGGGCTGAACGGCATCCTCTATCCCTCGGTCCGCGCGCCCGGCGGCACCTGCATCGCCGCGCTGTTCCCGCATGCGGTGCAATCGGTGGCGCAGGGCGACGTCCACCGCATGACCTGGGCCGGATCGCCCGAGCCGCAGGTAAGCCGGATCGTCGGCTGACGGTGCCGCGCATGGTTGTCACCCGCCGCTGCCCGCGGGTAGAGCCGGCGGCGTGACAGACGCATCCGATTCCCGCCCCGGTCCCCATCGCACCGGGCGAGGCCGCACATGAAGCGCACCTATTGGCGCGCGGCGCGGGCGGACAAGGCGAGCGTCATCGTCGATGCCGAGGATTATTTCCGCCTCGCGCGTGCCGCGATGCTGAAGGCGCGGCGGCGGATCATGCTGATCGGCTGGGACTTCGACGCGCGGATCGAGCTGGTGCGCGGCGAGGGCCCCGGACCCGATGACGGCGAGGCGTCGGGCGCCCCGACCAGCGTCGGCGACCTGATCTACTGGCTGGTCGAGCGCAATCCCGATCTGGACGTCTATCTGCTGCGCTGGGACCTGGGGGCGCTCAAGTCGCTGTTCCGCGGCAAGACGATCCTGACCGTGGCCAAATGGGCGGCGCATCCGCGCATCCATGTCATGCTGGACGGGCATCATCCGCCGGCCGCCTCGCATCACCAGAAGATCGTGGTGATCGACGACAGCTTCGCCTTTTGCGGCGGGATCGACATGACCGCCGATCGCTGGGACACGCGCGCCCATCTGGACGACGAACCCGATCGGGTGCGCCCGGGCGGGGCGCCGTCGGATCCGTGGCACGACGCGACCACCGCGCTGCAGGGGCCGGCGGCGGCGGCGCTGGGCCGCCATGCGCGCGACCGGTGGAAGCGGGCGGGGGGCGAGGCGCTGAAGGCGATCCGCGCCAAGCATGAATGCTGGCCCGACGACCTGCCGGTGCAGTTCGAGGATGTCGAGGTCACCATCTCGCGCACCGCGCCGAAGATGGACGACCAGCGCGAGGTGACCGAAATCGAGGCGCTGTATCTCGAGCAGATCGCCCGGGCGAAGCACTGGATCTATGCCGAAAGCCAGTATTTCGCCTCGCGCCGCATCGCCGAGGCGATCGCCCGGCGGCTGGACGAGCCCGACGGTCCGGAGATCGTGCTGATCAACCCGGAGAAGGCCGAGGGCTGGCTCGAGCCGCTGGCGATGGACACGGCGCGCGCACGGCTGGTCCAGGCGCTGCGCACGCGCGATGCGCACGACCGGCTGCGCCTCTATCACCCGTACACGCGCGACGGCACGCCCATCTATGTCCATGCCAAGATCATGATCGTCGACGACATGATCCTGCGCGTCGGATCGTCGAACATGAACAACCGCTCGATGCGGCTCGACACCGAATGCGACGTCTCGATCGACTGCAGCGCGCCGGCCAATGCCGATTGCAGCGCCGCGATCGCGATGGTCCGCAACGACCTGATCGCCGAGCATCTGGGCGTGACCGCGGCCGCGGTGGCCAAGGCGATCGAGGCAAAGGGCTCGCTGATCGCCGCGATCGAGAGCCTGCGCTTCTCCGGCCGCAAGAACGCCAAGGACCGCCGCTGCACATTGCGCGACTATGAGGTGCCCGACATGACCTCGGTCGAGGAATGGCTGGCCGACCACCAGATCCTCGACCCCGAAGGCCCCGAGGAAATGTTCGAGGCGCTGGACGAACGCGGCCTGTTCCGCAACCTGAAGCTGTGGCGCGCGGAATAAGGGTAAAGGGCGCGATAGCGCAGGATCTACGTCAACTTTGCACTTTCTCTTCGTGCCTTCGTGTCTTCGTGTGAGCATCTCTTCGCGAAGACGCACCGATAAGCCGGATTAGAGGATCACACGAAGCCACGAAGAGAAGGGGTCCCTGGAGTGCACCCCTGCGGTGAGACACAGAGCTTAGACACAGATTGTTGTACCTTGTGCTATCGGCTCCGCCGCATGCGGCGGAGCCGATAGCAATCGATCGTCGCCTTCGAATGCCGCCGGTGGCCGATAGGCCAAAGCGGAATGCAGTCTCTGGCGATTATAGACCTTTTCGAGGAAGATGGCGATCCGCGCCTCGACATCGGCTTGGTCGCGATAGCGGCGGCCATCGACCTCCTCGCGCTTGAGCGTGCGCATGAAGCTTTCGGCCATTGCATTGTCCCACGGGCAGCCGGCGCGGCTCATGCTCGGCTGGATCCCCGCGGCGGTGAGGCGCTCCACATAGGCGGTGCAGGCATATTGGATGCCGCGGTCCGAATGGTGCACCAGCTCGCCAGGCGCGACTGTGCGGGCAGCGAGCGCCATGTCGAGCGCCGTGAGAGCGAGTTCAGCCCTGAGATGGTCCGCCAGCGCCCAGCCCACCACGCGGCGGCTCCAGGCGTCGAGGATCACGGCGAGGTAGACGAAACCCTCCGCCAGCCGCACGTAGGTGATGTCGGCCACCCAAAGCTGGTTCGCGCTTGTGGGCATCATCTTGCGCGCCAGATTGGGGTAGACGCTGAAGCGATGGCGGCTGTCGGTCGTCGGCGGACGGAAGGGCCTGTCAGGATTTTCGTGTGCGGGCGGGCGGTTGAACATTACGCCGCCATGGCCTTGATGAAGCGCTCGCCGAAGATGACGGCGAACTGGGCCTTTGCCATGGACCACTCACGTGGCGGC
>NZ_JBDIZK010000009.1:0-223945 GCF_039652585.1 Sphingomonas rustica
CAAAATCACAATTTCAAAGAGCGACAAAAACCGACGCACCGTCCTACCCCTTTTCTCGGGGTGTCCCGTGCGCCTTGCTTTTGGTGACCGCTGCAAAGCTCCGTGTGGCGCCCCGCTGCGGTGGAGTGGCATCTATGCGGCGAATCGGACCCCGTCAACGCCTGATTTCACTTTTTTCGCGTCGCTGTGCATTTTTCTCGAAATGGCCGGAACAAATGCGCGGCGACGCAGATATCCGGATCGACCCGGCCATTCGCGATTCCACAAAAGGCTTCGCGATCATGAGGATAGCGGTTTTGCCCTCGGGGCCTGACGGTGCGACAAGTCGTCATGCCTGATCCCCTGCCCTCCGCCCGCCTTCCCCTGATCGAGGCGCTGGCCGCGATCGTCGGCCACCGGCACGTCCTGACCTCCGCGGTCCAGATCGAACCCTATAGCAGCGGCTTTCGCTATGGCGCCGGTCGGGCGGATGCCGTGGTGCTGCCGGGATCGCTCGTCGAATATTGGCGCGTCGCCCGCGCGGTGCTGCGCGACGGTGCGGTGCTGATCTCCCAGGCGGCCAACACCGGACTGACCGGGGGCTCCACGCCTTATGGCGACGATTATGGCCGCACGGTCGTGATCGTGAGCACGCGGCGCCTGAAGGGCGTCGCCCTCCTCGGCGACGGGTGCCAGGTGCTCTGCCTCCCCGGATCGACCCTGTTCGAACTCGAGGCGCAGCTGGGCGCGATCGGGCGCGAGCCGCACTCGGTGATCGGCTCCTCCTGCATCGGGGCGTCGGTCGTCGGCGGGGTCTGCAACAATTCGGGTGGGGCCCTGGTGAAGCGCGGTCCCGCCTATACCGAGCTCGCGCTCTATGGCGCGCTGGGCTCGGATGGCGAGCTGAGGCTGGTCAACGAACTCGGCATCGCGCTCGACTCCGATCCCGAATCGGCGCTGGCGCGACTCGACCGCGGCGAGATCGCGCCCGAGGCGGTCGCCTGGCCGGCGGATCGGCGCGCGTCAGACCGCGACTATGAGGCCCATGTCCGCGATATCGACTCGCCCGGCGCCGCACGCTTCAACGCCGACCCGCGCTGCCTGCACGGCGCATCGGGCAGCGCCGGCCGGCTGGTGGTGTTCGCGGTCCGCCTCGACAGCTTCCCGCAGGAGCGCGATAGCCGCGTCTTCTATGCCGGCGCCGGCGATCCCGCCGCCTTCACGCGGCTGCGGCGCGCGATCCTGGCGAGCGGTGCCGAACTGCCGATCGCCGCGGAGTATCTCCACCGCTCGGCGTTCGACGTCGCCGCCCGCTACGGCAAGGACATGTACCTCGCGCTCGACCTGCTCGGGACGGCGCGGCTGCCGCGCCTGTTCGCCGCCAAGCGCCGGATCGACCGGATCGGCGCCAGGCTGGGCCTGCGCGGCGGCCTGAGCGACCGGATCGCGCAACGCGTGGCCGGGTGGTTTCCCGGCCATCTGCCCCGCCGGCTGCGCGAGTGGCGCGACCGGTTCGAGCATCATCTGATGATCAAGGTGTCGGGCAGCGGCGCCGCAGCACTGCGGGAGCGGCTGAATGCCCTCACCGCCGAGGGCGGCGACTGGTTCGAATGCACCGCCAGGGAAGGCGCCGCCGCGTTCCAGCATCGCTTCGCCGCGGCAGGCGCCGCGGTCCGCTACCGCGATATCCACGCGGCCGAGGTCGAGGACATCGTCGCGCTCGACATCGCCCTGCCCCGCAATGCCGAGGACTGGTTCGAGACGCTCCCGCCGGAGATCGCGACCGACATCCTCCAGCCGCTCTATTACGGCCATTTCCTCTGCCACGTGTTCCACCAGGATTATCTGGTGCGAAAGGGCGCCGATCCCGAAGCGGTGAAGACCCGGATGCTCGCCCTGCTCGATGCGCGCGGCGCGCAATATCCGGCCGAGCATAATTTCGGCCATCTCTATGCCGCGCCCGACAGCCTGGCGGCGCATTATCGCCGGCTCGATCCCGCCAACCAGCTCAATCCCGGCATCGGCAAGACGTCGAAACGCGCCGGCTGGGCCTGAAGCGACCGTCGCGGGGGTGGTTTGCCCGCGTCCGTCCCCATATTGAGCGGCGCATCTGCCCCGGCGGGCGGCATGATTTCAACCGACCTGGAGAACGACATGACGGCATATCCGGAGCTGGGGCTCTATATCGACGGCGAATGGATCGGCACGGCGGGCCGCGAGAAGATGGCGGTGCTCGACCCTGCCACCGGCGAGTCGCTGGGCGACCTGCCGCTGGCCGGGGCCGCCGATCTCGACCGCGCGCTCGAGGTTGCCGATCGCGGGTTCCGTCGCTGGCGCGACACGGCGCCCGAGGCGCGCGCGACCATCCTGCTGCGCACCGCCGCGCTGATCCGCGAACGGATCGACGCACTGGCGGAGATCGCGACTCGCGAACAGGGCAAGATCCTCGCCGAGGCCAAGGGCGAAGGCCTGGCGGCCGCGGCGATGCTCGAATTCCAGGCGGGCGAGACCGTGCGCATCTATGGCCGCATCCTGCCGCGCCCTGCGGGCATGCGCTCGCTGGTGCTGCACCAGCCGGTCGGCCCGGTCGCCGCCTTCTGCGCGTGGAACTTCCCGCTGCTGAACGTGGTGCGCAAGATCTCTCCGGCGATCGCCGCAGGCTGTTCGATCATCCTCAAGCCGAGCGAGGAAACGCCGGGCAGCGCGGTCGCGATCCTGAAATGCTTCCAGGATGCCGGCCTGCCGGGCGACGTCGCCCAGATCTTGTTCGGCGTGCCCGACATGGTGTCGCGGCACCTGCTCGCCTCGCCGGTGACCCGCAAGCTGAGCTTCACCGGATCGGTCCCGGTCGGCAAGCATCTCGCCCGCCTTGCCGCCGATTCGATGATGAAGACGACGATGGAGCTGGGCGGACACGGCCCGGTGCTGGTATTCGACGATTGCGACCTGGAGCGCACGCTCGACACGCTGGTCACGCACAAGTTCCGCAATGCCGGCCAGGTCTGCGTCGCCCCCACCCGCTTCTATGTTCAGGACGGGATCTACGAAGCCTTCGCCCAGGGCTTTGCCGAACGCACGCGCAAGGTGAAGCTGGGCAGCGGCCTCGACTCGGGCGTGCAGATGGGCCCGCTGGCCAATCCGCGCCGGCCCGAGGCGATCGGTGAGCTGATCGAGGATGCCCGCTCGGCCGGCGCCCGCGTTCTGGCGGGCGGCAGCGTGATCGAGGGCAAGGGCTTTTTCTTCGAACCCACCGTGATCGCCGACGTCCCGCTGGAGGCGCGGGCGATGAACGAGGAGCCGTTCGGCCCGCTGGCGCTGATGCGTCCCTTCGGCACGATCGAGGAAGCGATCGGCCAGGCCAACCGCCTGCCCTTCGGCCTTGCCGCCTATTGCTTCACCGAGAATGCCCGGCGCCAGAACCTGCTCGCCGACGCGATCGAGGCGGGCATGGTGTCGATCAACGCCACGCGCTTGACCTGGCCCGACGCGCCGTTCGGGGGAATGAAGGACAGCGGCTTCGGGTCGGAGGACGGTCCCGAAGGGATCGCCGCTCATCTGACGACCAAGGCGGTGCACATCGCCTGATCGCCGTCCGCTTCAGCCTGTCCTGCGCTGCCGCAGCTTGCGGTCGCACAGCGCATGACAGGCGTCGGGGCATGGGCTGCGCCGGTTCGGCGGGTCCTGCCCCGGCAGCGGAATGCGCTGGCCCAGGCAGGTGGTCATCATCAGCCCCGGCGCGTCGGCGGCGAGGGACGGCCCGGCCTGACCCAGCGTCAGCGCCGCCGCCACGACCGGGAGCAGCGCCAGCCGCATCTCAGATCGCGCTGCTGAAACGCGTCGGCGACGGCGCGCGATAAGGATCGATCGTCGCCGCAATGCTGCGCGCATAGGGCAGCGCCTCGTCGGGGATCCGCACGCGGCTGCCTTCCCAGATCACCAGTCCGCGATCCTCGAACCGCAGCATCCGGCTGCGGATGTCGAGCAGCTCGGGAAGACCCGACAGGTCGGCACTGCCGGCACACAGCAAAGCTTCGATCGCCCTGCCGCGGCGCTGATCCAGCGTCGACCGGATGATGCCGCGCGCCGTTGCGAACCGGCCATTGCCGATCTGCAGGTGATAGCGGCCGCTATTCTTCTCGTTCTGCAGCAGCGCCCCGGGAAAGGCGCTGATCGACGAGGCGCCGAGACCGATCAGGATTTCGGCCGGGTCCTCGGTAAAGCCCTGGAAATTGCGGCGCAGCCGTCCGGTCCGCGCCGCCTCGGCGATCGCGTCATGCGGCAGGGCGAAATGATCGAAGCCGATCGGCCGGTAGCCCGCGGTCTTCAGTCGGGCGTGACCCAGCCCCGCCTGGAGGAAGCGCGCCTCCGCATCGGGCAGCGCGCTGGCATCGATCTGGCGCTGGCGCGGGATCAGATGCGGCACATGGGCATAGCCGAACACCGCCAGCCGCTCGGGCCGCAGCCCGATCGCCTGAGTCAGCGTTTCGTCCAGGTCACCCGGCTGCTGCCCGGGAAGCCCGTACATCAGGTCGAAATTGAGCGAGTCGATTCCCGCCTCGCGCAACAGGCCGACGGTGGCGACGACGTCCTCCAGCGGCTGGACCCGGCCGATCGCCGCCTGGATCCGCGGCACGAAGGTCTGCACGCCCAGGCTGGCGCGGCGTACGCCCTGCCAGTTCAGCGCCTCGGCCCATTCGCGGTCGAAGCCGCGCGGGTCGAGCTCGATCGAGACGATCGGATCGGTCACCGCGAACGCCTCGCGCACTCGGCGCATCAGCGCATCGAACTGCTGCGGCGAGATCGCATTGGGGCTGCCCCCGCCCAGCGCGATCCGCTCGACCCTGGCCCGGCCATCCAGCGCGCGGGCGACCTGATCGATCTCCTCGCCGAGGCGCTGGAGATAGGCAGCAAGCCGCGCGCCGCGATTGGCGGCGCCGGTGTTGCACCCGCAATACCAGCACAGCTCGCGGCAATAGGGGATGTGGAGATAGAGCGAGATCCGCTCGCCCTCGCGCACCCCGGCCAGCGCCGCCTCGAAATCAGCCGGGCCGACCGACTCGGTGAATTCGGCCGCGGTCGGGAAGCTCGTATAGCGGGGGACCGGGGTTGCGAGCAGGTCTGGATGATAGCGCCACATGCGCATTCCATGCCGCGCGCGCGATCCGCGCCCCTTGATCGCGGTCAAATCGCGGCTTGAGCGCGCGCAAGGCAGGCGCCTTGCGACGGGCCTAGCCCGGCCTCGTCAACAAGGAGGCAGAAGCCATGAACAGATCGATCCTCTTCCTCGCGCTGGCCGCGTCCGCGGCGGGGATTACCCCGGCATGGGCGCAGGACAGCGAGGGCGTGTCCGCCGGCGACGTGCTGGTGCGCGTCCGCGCGATCGCGGTCGTGCCAAACGAGCGGTCGAGCGGCATCGCCCCGACCTTTCCGGGCGAGAAGCTGGCGATCGACGCGGCGGTCATGCCCGAGGTCGACGTGACCTGGATGGCGACCGACCATATCGGGTTCGAGCTGATCGCGGCGACGACCAGGCACACCGCGTCGGGCCGGACCGGCACGACCGGCGCGATCGGCGACCTCGCCTCGACCTGGGTGCTGCCGCCGACGCTGACGGTGCAATATCACTTCAATCCGAAGGGTAAGGTCCGCCCCTATGTCGGTGCCGGGCTGAACTACACCATCTTCCATAGCGAGAAGGCATCGAAGGGGCTGACCGATGCGGTCGGCGCGACCCGCGTTTCGATGTCGGACAGCTTCGGCTGGGCGGCGCAGGCCGGCGTCGATGTGGCGATCGGGCCGCGGACCTTCCTGAACCTCGACATCAAATATATCGACATGGACAGCGACGTGACGCTGCGCACCGCCGCGATCGGGACGCAGAAGGTGCGCGCCCATATCGACCCGCTGGTGATCGGCGCGGGCATCGGCTTCCGCTTCTGAATCAGGTTCCGCAATGAAAAGGGGGCCGGTCGCGACACCGGCCCCCTTTTTTATGCGCGGCCTCGCAGCTCAGTCCCAGCTCTCGGGCTCCTCGTCGATCAGGATGCGCAGCGCGGCGCCGTCGAGATCCTCGAACTGGCCCGACCGCGCCGCCCAGAAGAAGCTGGCGAGGCCAAGCAGCCCCAGCGCCAGCGCGATCGGGATCAGTAGCGCGACTCCATTCATCGGGCGGCGCCTCTCAGGCGCAGCGCGTTCGCGACCACGATCAGCGACGATCCCGACATCGCCAGCGCGGCGATCAGCGGGGTGACCAGCCCGGCGATCGCCAACGGCACCGCCAGGACATTATAGCCGATCGCGATCGCGAAATTCTGTCGCACCACCCGCATCGTCCGGCGGGCCGCCGACACCGCGATTGGCACGGGGGCGAGGCGGTCGCCGAAGAAGAGCAGATCCGCGGCGAGCTGGCCGACGTCGCTGGCCGAGGCCGGCGCCATCGACACATGCGCCGCCTTCAGCGCGGGGCCATCGTTCAGCCCGTCGCCGACCATCAGCACCCGGTGTCCGCCACGCTGCAACCGGTCGATCGTCTCATGCTTGGCGGCCGGCGAGGTGCGCGGCAGGCCGAGAATGCCCAGCCGCCGGCTCGCCTCGGCGACGACCACCGCGCTGTCCCCGGAAACCAGCATCGCCGGCAATCCCTGCGCCCTCAACCGGGCGACCGCTTCCACCGCATCGGGCCGCAGCCGGTCGGCGAAACCGATGCGATGGACCGCGCCGCCCTCGATCGCCAGCGTGCATCCGGCAAGCGTAGCCGCCGTGGAAACGGGTGTCGCAGATGCGATCCCCCGCGCCCAGTCGTCGCGGCCCAGCCTTACCTCTCGCCCGTCCCACCGTGCGCGGATGCCCAGCCCCGGCGTCTCCTCGACCTCATCGATCAGCGCGGGCGTCACGTTGCGCTCGCCCACGCTTCGGGCCAGCGCAACGCTCAGCGGATGACGGCTGGCCTGGGCAAGCGCGATCAGCAGCGCCGGTTCGCCAGGCAACTCCGGCATGCCCTCGACGGGGATCAGGCTGCCCAGGGTCACCGTGCCGGTCTTGTCGAGCAGCACCTCGTCGACCTCGGCGAGCCGCTCGAGCGCCGACCCGTCCTTGATCAGGATGCCCGCGCGCATCAGCGCGCGCGAGGCGACGACCTGGGCGATCGGCACCGCCAGACCCAGGGCACAGGGACAGGTGATGATCAGCACCGCGATGGCGATCATCGCCGACTGATGCACCCCGGCGCCCGCCACAAGCCAGCCGAGAAAGCTCAGCGCCGCCAGGCTGTGCACCGCGGGGGCGTACAGCCGCGAGGCGCGGTCGGCGATCCGGACATAGCGCGACCGCGACTGGCCGGCGCTTTCCATCAGCCGCGCGATATCGGCGATGACCGTGTCGGGACCCGCCGCGGTCGCGCGCAGCGTCAGCGGCGCGGTCAGGTTGATCGTTCCCGCCAGCACCCGCCCACCCGGTTCGACCGGTTCGGGCGCGCTCTCGCCGGTGACCAATGCTCGGTCGACGCTGCTGCACCCCGACTGGACGATGCCATCGACCCCGATCCGCTCGCCCGCCGCGACCAGCACGCGCATTCCGGGCTCGACCAGCGCGGCGGCATGGCTGCGCACGCTGCCGTCGGGGCCGATCAGCATCACGTCCTTCGGCACCAGCCGCAGCAATTGGGCAACCCCGTCCTGCGCCCGCGCCCGCATCACGCTGTCGAGGAAGCGCCCGGCCAACAGGAAGAACAGCAGCATGATTGCGCCGTCGAAATAGGCGTGCGGCCCGCCGGTCGCGGTCTCGTACAGGCTCATCGCGGTGGTCAGCACGACGCCGATCGCGATCGGCACGTCCATGTTCGTCCGCCCGTACTGCAGCGCGCGCCACGCACTGATGAAGAAGCTGCGGCCGGCATAGGCGATCGCGGGGATCGCGATCAACGCCGACAGCCAGTGGAACAGATCGCGGGTCGGCCCCTCCGCCCCCGACCAGACCGACACCGACAACAGCATCACGTTCATCGAGGCGAAGCCGGCCACCGCCAGTGCCAGCATCAGCGCGCGGCTTTCGCGCTTGTCCTGCGTCGCTTCGGTCCCGGCGAACAGGTGCGCCTCGAACCCGATCCGGCGCATCGCCTCGCACAAATCGGCGGCCTCCAGCTCCGCGCCGTGGCGGACCGCGACCCGCCGGGTGGTGAAGTTCACCCGCGCCCCGCGGACGCCCGGCACCGACGCCAGGCCATGTTCCAGCCTGGCGATGCAATTGGCGCAGCGCAGCCCCTCGACCGCGAATTCGGACCGCAGCGTGTCGGCGGGATCGAGCGTGGCTGCGGTCATCGCCGCACCTCCTCTTCGAATCGCGCGGTCTCGCCATGCGCTCGAACTTCGAACCGGATCTGCCAGCGGCCCGCCGGCAGGGCCGCCGCACTGCGATAGCGGCCCGGCCCCTCGTCCACGAAGGTCAGCCGCTGCGCCGGCAACCGACCAAGCGGATGGCTGGCGACTGCACTCACCTTGGCGCCGGACACCGCGTCGCTGCCGCGCTCGATCCGCGCCTCGACCCGCCCGCTGCCGTCGAGCTGCGAGGCGATGCGCCACCCCGCCGCATCCTGCGCCCGGGCTGCGGCCAGCCAGTCGTTGAACTGGCGGCTGGCGACATAGCCATTATCCGCGACCAGCCCGCCAAAGGTCCGCGACGCCTGGGTCGCCATATAGAGGTTCACCGCGATCACGACGGCGAAGAAGGCGACCATGATGCCGGCCATGTGCCAGCCGGTGAAGCGACGCGTCATTGCCGGACCTCCGGGCGTTCGAAATAGGAATCGTCGCTGTCGCCGCCGCCGTCCCGGTCCAGCCCTCGGACGGTGAAGCGCAGCGGGGATCGCGCATCGCCTGCAGCGGGCGCCGCAACGAACAGCGGGACCTTGGCCACCTGGTCGGCGCCGACCTCGACCTGCACCGACGTCGCGCCGGCCTCGCGGCTGCCGGTCTCGGTCCACACCACGCCGTCGAAGTCGGCGATGCCGATCTCGACGCGGCGCGGCCGGGCTTCCATGTTGCGGATCTTCACCGTGTAGCTGTTGCGGATCGCGCCGTCGGACAGGCGGACCCAGACCGGATTGCGCGCCTGCTGCACGCTCAGGTCCAGCCGGGTGCGCGCGCCGAGCGCGAACAGCATCGCCAGCCCGATCGCGATCCAGGCGGCGGAATAGAGCAAGGTGCGCGGCCGCATCAGCCTGCGCAGCGGCGAGATCGTCGGCCGGGCTTCGCGCGCCAACGCCTCGTCAGCGGCGGTGGTATAGCCGATCAGCCGCGGCGGGCGGTCGAGCTTGGCCATCACCTGGTCGCAGGCGTCGATGCACAGCGCGCAGGTGATGCAGCCGACCTGCGGCCCCTCGCGGATGTCGATGCCGGTCGGGCACACCGCCACGCAGGCATTGCAGTCGATGCAATCGCCAGTCGCGATCGGCGCGACCTCGCCGTCCCGGGCCAATGCGCGCTTCAATCCGCGGCTGCGAGGCTCGCCGCGCCACGCCTTGTAGGTGACGACCAGTGACTTCTCGTCGAGCATCGCCCCCTGGATGCGCGGCCAAGGGCACATATAGATGCATACCTGTTCGCGCAGGAAGCCACCGAGCACGAAGGTGGTGCAGGTGAGGACGCCGATGGTGGCATAGGCGACGAACGGCGCCTGCCCGGCCACCACGTCGCGCATCAGCGTCGGCGCATCTGCGAAGTAGAAGATCCAGGCCCCGCCCGTGGCCACCGAGATCGCCAGCCAGATCGCCCATTTGCTGCCGCGCCTGGCGATCTTCTCGAGGCTGAGCGGCGCATTCTGCAGCCGGATCTGGGCGTTGCGATCCCCGTCAATCGCGCGTTCGACGTGGAGAAACAGGTCGGTCCACACCGTCTGTGGACAGGCATAGCCGCACCAGGCCCGCCCCACCGCCGAGGTGACGAGGAACAGGCCGATGCCCGCCATGATCAGGAGGCCGGCCACATAATAGAATTCGTGCGGCCAGATCTCGATCGAGAACATGTAGAAGCGGCGATGGGCGAGATCGACCAGCACCGCCTGGTCGGGCGCCCAGGGCCCGCGGTCCCAGCGGAGCCAGGGCGTGACGTAATAGATGGCGAGCGTCACCGCCATGATCGCCCATTTCAGGCGGCGAAACGTTCCGTCGACCCGGCGCGGGAAGATCTTCTGCCGCGCCTCGAACAGGCGGAGGGGAGCGGCGTTCGCCACGTCATTTCCTCGCTGTCGCCGGAACCGTGGCGGCCGGTGCCGATGTCGGAGCGATTTCAGCGGCCGGCGTCGGATTGGCCTCACCCCCGCCCAGCGAATGGACATAGGCGGCCAGCATCTTGATCGTCACGCCGTCGAGACGGCCGGCCCAGGCGGGCATGATGCCGTAATGGGCGTTGCGTACGCTGTCGGCGATGCTGTCGCGGTCGCCGCCATACAGCCAGATCGCATCGTTCAGGCGCGGTGCGCCGACTGCGCGGCTGCCCTCGCCGCTCGCCCCGTGGCACACCGCGCAATTCGCCTCGAACAGCGCGGCGCCGCGCTGTGCCGATGCGCTCGGCTTTTCCTGGCCGGAGATGCGGCGGACATGCGACACGACATCGTCGATCTGGTTGCGGTCGAGGATGCCGTCGCGGCCGAAGGCCGGCATCTGCGACATGCGGGTGGCGTCGTCGCCGGGCTGGCGGATGCCGTGGCGGATCGTCTGTTCGATCGTGGCGATGTCGCCGCCCCACAGCCAGTCATCGTCGTTCAGATTGGGATAGCCCGGGCTGCCCGCGGCGCCCGATCCGTGGCACTGGACGCAATTCACCTTGAACGCGGCGCGCCCGCCCTCGACCGCGATTCCCATCAGCCGCGGATTGCCCGGAAGCTGGTCGATCGGGGTGCGCGCCAGCTCGGCTAGGACCGGCGCGCGGCGCGCGGCCTCGGCCGACATCTCGCGGTCGAGCTCGCCGGTGCTGCTCCAGCCGAGCACGCCCGCGGTCGCGCGGTCGATCAGCGGCCAGGCCGGATAGGCGATGCAATAGCCGATCGCGAAGACGATCGTGGCATAGAAGGTCCACAGCCACCAGCGCGGCATCGGCGTATCGAGTTCCTCAATGCCGTCCCATTCATGACCGACGAACCGGGTTCCGGTCGCGTCGTCGATCCGTTTGTCGTCAGCCATCGTGACGCTCCCCCTCTTCCAGGATGCTGTGGGCCGCACTGTGGTGGTCGCGGTGCGCGCCGGGCCGGAAGGTCCAGCCGACAAAGCCGACGAACATCGCGGTCATCGCGACCAGTCCCCAGCTGTCGGCGAAATGGCGGATCAGGTCGTAGGTCACTTCGCCTGCTCCCGTGCCCGCGTCTTGCCGAAATCGACCTGGGTGCCAAGCGACTGGAGATAGGCGACCATCGCGTCCATCTCGGTCAGGCGCGACGGATCCCCGTCGAAGTCGCGCGACTGGGCCTTGGGATAACGGCGCTCCAGATCGGCCTTGTCGCCGTCGCCCATGCCGGCCTGGGTCAGAAGGTCGGCCGACGCCTTTTCGACATCCTCGTCGCTATAGGGAACGCCGACGCCGCGCTGCGCCTTCAGATGGGCGGACATGTCGGTGGCGTTCAGGTCGCGCGCCGCCAGGAAGGCGTAGGGCGGCATGATCGATTCGGGCACCACCGCGCGCGGATCCTTCAGGTGCTGCGCATGCCATTCGTCCGAATAGCGCCCGCCCACCCGCGCCAGGTCCGGCCCGGTGCGCTTCGACCCCCATTGGAACGGGTGGTCGTACATGCTCTCTGCCGCCAGGCTGTAATGGCCATAGCGTTCGACCTCGTCGCGGAACGGGCGGATCATCTGGCTGTGGCAGCTGTAGCAGCCCTCGCGGATATAGATGTTGCGCCCGGCCAGCTCGAGCGGGGTGTAGGGCCGCACGCCCTCCACCGGCTTCACCGTCGAGTCGATCCAGAACAGCGGCGCGATCTCGACGATGCCGCCGATCATCACCGTCACCAGCGCAAGCGCGCCGAGCAGGGTGACGTTGCGCTCGATCTTCTTGTGGTTGCTGAGAAAACCCATGGCTGCCCCCTTATCGAGCGGTTGCCGGCACCAGCGGGCGGTCGCGCGCCGGGTCGAAGGTCGGGGAGGACATCGGCGCCTCGTCGCGCAGGCGGCCGCGGATGGTCATCCAGATGTTCCAGGCCATGAAGACCGCGCCGATGAAGTAGAGCAGCCCTCCCGCGGTGCGGATCAGGTAATAGGGGTGCATCGCCGCGACGACTTCGGAGAAGGCGTAGACCAGGTAGCCGTCGGCCCCGTATTCCCGCCACATCAGCCCCTGCATGATGCCGGCGACCCACATGGACGCGGCGTAGAGGACGATGCCCAGGGTCGCGCACCAGAAGTGCCAGTTGACCATGCGCAGCGAGTAGAGCCGGGTGCGGCCCCACAGCCGCGGCGCCAGGAAGTAGATCGCGCCGAAGGTGATCATCCCGTTCCAGCCCAGCGCGCCGGAATGGACATGGCCGATCGTCCAGTCGGTATAGTGGCTGAGCGAGTTGACGCTCTTGATCGACATCATCGGGCCTTCGAAGGTGCTCATCCCGTAGAAGGCGAGCGCGAAGACCATCATCCGGATGATCGGGTCGGTGCGGATCTTGTCCCAAGCCCCGTTCAGCGTCATCAGGCCGTTGATCATGCCGCCCCAGCTGGGCATCCACAGCATGACCGAGAACACCATGCCCAGCGTCTGCGCCCAGTCGGGCAGCGCGGTGTAGTGGAGGTGGTGCGGACCCGCCCAGATATAGAGGAAGATCAGCGACCAGAAGTGGATGATCGACAGCCGGTAGCTGTAGATCGGCCGCTCGGCCTGTTTCGGCACGAAGTAATACATCATGCCGAGGAAGCCGGCGGTCAGGAAGAAACCGACCGCGTTATGGCCGTACCACCACTGGGTCAGCGCATCCTGCACGCCGGCAAAGGCGGAATAGGATTTGGACCCGACCCAGGACACCGGCAGCGACAGGTTGTTCACCAGGTGCAGCATCGCCACGGTAATGATGAAGCCGAGGTAGAACCAGTTGGCGACATAGATATGCGGTTCGGACCGCTTCACGATCGTCCCGCCGAAGACGATCAGATAGGCGACCCAGACGATGGTCAGCCAGATGTCGACATACCATTCGGGCTCGGCATATTCGCGGCCCGCGGTGATCCCCATCAGATAGCCGCTGGCGGCCAGTATGATGAACAGCTGATATCCCCAGAACACGAACCGCGCGAGGCCGGGCGCGAACAGCCGGGCGCGGCAGGTGCGCTGCACGACATAGAAGCTCGTCGCGATCAGCGCGTTGCCGCCAAAGGCGAAGATCACGCCCGAGGTGTGCAGCGGCCGCAGCCGGCCGAAGGTGGTGAAGTCGAAATTCAGGTTGAGCAGCGGGAAGGCAAGCTGCGAGGCGATCACGATCCCGACCAGGAAGCCGACCAGCCCCCAAAACACGGTCGCGATCACGCCCCAGCGGATGACGTCGTCATAATATTCCGACGCCTGGACCGTGGCCGTGGGCTCGGCGCGGCCGATCTTGCCCATCACGGCGAAGGCGGCGAGCGCAGTCGCCGCCGCGCAGATCAGCATGTGCACGCTGAAGCCCCAGTCGGCCGCAGCCGCCGCCGCAAACAGGCAGGCGACCGCGATCACCGCCAGCCCCACCCCTCTTGTCCCGATGTCGTCCATCTTCCCGCCTCGTCCAGATCAGGCTCGCGGGGTGGACGCTGGCAACTCGCCTTTCTTTGATCGCGGTCAAATCGCGCAATCGGACCGGCCCGTAGGTCGGGTCTCGAGGCGGGGCCGGGGATGGCGCTCCGCAGGCGGGAGTTGATCCGATGGGATGCGAGACAGGCGGAACGATGGCAAGCGCGGCCGAGGCGATGCCCGATCGCTGCGCCGACTGCGAGATCCGGCGCGTCGCACTGTGCGGGCAGATCGATGTGAGCGCGCTGCGCAGGCTCAACACCCTGTCGCACACCGAGCGGCTACGCGCCGGCAGCACCCTGTTGTGGGAAAGCGAGTCGGCCGATGTCGTGGGCATCGTCCGCACCGGCCTGCTCAAGCTGACCGCCTCGCTCGAGGACGGGCGCGAGCAGACGCTGGGGCTGGCCTTTCCCGGCGATTTCATTGGCCGCCCCTTCGCTGCCGACATGGAGCATAGCGTCACCGCGATCGCCGACAGCACCATCTGCACCTTCAGCCGCACCCGGTTCGAGGCGCTGGCCGGCGAGGTGCCCGATCTCCAGCAGGCGCTGCTGGTGCGCACCTTCAAGGATCTCGACCGCGCACGGCGCTGGATGCTGCTGCTCGGCCGCAAGTCGGCGGGCGAACGCGTCGCCAGCCTGTTGCTGGAGACGGCCGAGGCAAATGGCGCCGATCCGGGCGAGCCGGTGCCGCTGCCGCTGTCGCGACAGCAGATCGCCGATGTGCTGGGCCTGACGATCGAGACCGTCAGCCGCAAGATGCACCTGTTCGCGCGCAGCGGCGTCATCGCCCTGCCCAGCCTGCGCAGCTTCACCGTCGAACGCCCGGGCGAACTCGCCCGACTGGCGGCCTGAGCTTGATGGCAATCAAGGCGCCCGAAGCTGCTCGCGGCAAGCTGGGCAGGAGGCGCGCTGTACGATCGTACAACAAGCCCGCGCCGCGGAGGTCGAGATGAAGAATATCCTGGTGCTGATCCATGACGATGCCGGTCAGGAGGCGCGGCTGCAGGCGGCGCTCGACCTGACGCGGGCGCTCGACGGGCATCTGCGCTGCATCGACGTCACCCCATTGCCGGTGCCGGCCGACGACCTGGTGTTTGCCGGCGGCACGGTCGCGCTGCTGGCGGACGCGCAGGCGCGCGAGGCGGACAATCGGCGACGGACCGAAGCGCGGCTGGTGGCGCAGGAAATTTCCTACGACTGGATCGACATCACCTCGACCCTCGAGTCGGCGCTGCGCGACGCCAGCGCGGTGGCGGACGTGATCGTGCTGAACTCGCGGATCGACGCGGATCCGGAGCTGCCCATGCGCGGCCTGGTTCGCGACATGATCGTCCAGACCGGCAAGCCGGTGCTGGCCGTCCCGCCCGCCTGTCGCGAGTTGGCACTGTATGGCCATGCGCTGATCGCCTGGGACGGCTCGGCCGGCGCCGAGGCGGCATTGCGCTGCGCGGTGCCGCTGCTGATCCACGCGACCCAGGTCACGCTGGTCGAGATCGGCGAGCATGGCGGAGGCGTGCCGGCGCAGGAAGCGGCCGTCTATCTGCATCGCCACGGCATCCGAGCCACGGTGCTGCCGCTGCCCGCGCCGCGCGAGCAGGTGACCGAGACGCTGCTGGCGGAAGTCGATGCGGCGCGCGCCGACTATCTGGTCATGGGCGGGTTTGGCGGCAACCGGCTGGTGGAGGCGCTGTTCGGCGGGGTGACCCGCACCATGCTCGCCGACAGCCGCGTGCCGCTGTTCCTGGCGCATTGAGGGACCCGGCGTGACCCTTGCGCGCAGGATCCTGATCGTCGACGCGCATCCCGATCCCGATCCGGCGCGGTTCGTCCATGCGCTGGCCGACGCCTATCAATCCGGCACCGCCGAAGCAGGGCGAGAGGTTCGGCGGATCGACCTCGCGCGCCTGCCCTTCGACCTGCTGTCGAGCCGCGCGGCATGGGAGGGCGAAACGCCGCCCGCGCCGATCGCGGCAGCTCAGGCCGATATCGGCTGGGCCGAGCATATCCTGTTCTTCTATCCGCTGTGGCTGGGCGACATGCCGGCGCTGTTGAAGGGATTCCTCGAGCAGGTCGCCCGCCCGGGCTTCGCCATGGGCACCGGCCCCAGCCCCAAGCCGCTGCTGAAGGGCAAGTCGGCAAGGATCGTCGTGACGATGGGCATGCCCGCGCTGTTCTACCGCTTCTTCTACCGCGCCCACAGCCTCAAGAGCTTCGAGCGCAACATCCTCAAGTTCGTGGGGATCAAGCCGGTAACCCATTCGATCGTCGGGAATGTCGAGGGCGACGCGGCGCATCGCCTTCGCTGGCTGGAGCGGATGCGGGCGCTGGGCCGCGACGAGACGCCGGACTGACCGGCCCCGACAGCGGCAGGTCGATCCTGACCCGCAGACCGCCCAGCGGCGCCTCGCCCAGCGTCAGCGTCCCGCCGAGCCCCGCGGCGGTACGCAGCGCCGATGCAAGCCCGAGCCCGGCACCGCCACCCAGCCCGTTGCCGCGCGCCGGATCGAGCCGATGGAACGGCAGCAGCGCCTCCGCGCGGTGATCGGGCGGGATGCCCGGGCCGTCGTCATCGACAAGGATCGTCGCCCGGTCCTTGTCCGCGATCAGCGACACGACGATGCGGGCGGCATGGCGTCGGGCATTGCCGATGAGGTTGTCGATCATCCGTCGCAGCGCCACCGGACGCCCCGGCAGGCCGAGCTCGTCGGGTCCGTCGAACCGGATCTGCGCGCCGGCGTCGCCGGCATCGTCCACCGCGGTGGCCAGCAGCGCCGAAAGATCGACCAGCCGGACCGCTTCCTCGTCGCCGCTCCGGACATAGGCAAGGGTCGACTCGATGAACCGCTCCATCTCGGACAGGTCCCCGGCGATGCCTGATTGAGCCTCGTCATCGTCGAGCAGCGACGCGCGCAGCTTCAGCCGCTGGATCGGCGTGCGCAGGTCGTGCGACACCGCGACCAGCGCCTGGGCATGATCCTCCATCATCCGCAACAGCCGGGTCTGCATCGCGTCGAACGCGATCGCCACCCGTCGAACCTCGTCCGGGCCTTCGGGCTCGATCCGGCCGAGCCGCCCCCTTCCGGTCGCGTCGGCGGCCTCGGCCAGCGTGCGCAGCGGACGGACCAGCGCGCGAACCATCGCCAGCGCGACGCCGAGCACCATCGCCATCAGCAGCAGATGGAAGGCCACGATCATGGCGAGCGGCAGCGGCGCGCCGAGGAACGGGGTGACGCGAAAGGTGACGAAGCTGCCGTCGGAAAGCTCGAGAGCTCCGACCAGGTCGCGCCGCCCCGGTGCTTGCGACGGCAGGAGGCTGAGCCGCAACCGGTCCCCGTCAAGCCGCGGCGCCGCGCCGGCCAACCGCGCGCGCATCGCCGCCAATGGCTCGAGCGACGGGCTGAAATCGGTGATGACCGTCGCCGGGACCCAGTTGAGCGCCAGCCCGGGCGCGGAGATCGCCCGCATCCTGGCCGCCCGCCCGGCCTGCGGAACGCTCGCCGCAACCTGCTCGGCGTGGATCAGCCGTGCGGCGATCTGCCTGCTGTCGTCACGCGACACCAGCAGGCGCATCTCGATCCGGTGCAGCACCAGGTTGCCGGCCAGTTCGAGCCCCAGCGCGCACAGCAGCACCAGGGCGATGCGCGCAACCATGCCCCGGGACCGGCGCAGGCTCACGCGCCGGCGATCGTCACGTCGGCCGCGAACATATAGCCCACACCGCGCACCGTGCGGATGATCGGCACTGCCCGCCTGCCATCGCCGATCTTGCGGCGCAGCCGGCTGATCAGGACGTCGATGCTGCGATCGCTGGGCGGGCCGACGCGCGACCGGGTGAGTTCGAGCAGCCGCTCGCGCCCGATCATCCGCTGGGGCTGGCGCAGCAGGGTGAGGAGCAGTTCGTGCTCGGCTCCGGTCAGCGACACATCCGCCCCGGCGGGGGAGATCAGTTCGCGCATCCGCGGACGATATTGCCAGCCGGCGAATTCGAGCCGCTGGTCGGGCGGCGGGACATCGAGCGGAACATGCGCCTCGCCCGTCCGGCGCAACACCGCGCGGACGCGGGCGAGCAGTTCCGACCGCCCGAACGGCTTGGCGATATAATCGTCGGCGCCCAGATCGAGCCCGGCGACGCGGTCGGCTTCCTGCCCGCGCGCACTGACCATGATTACCGGCACCCGGCTGCGCTCGCGGATGCGGCGGCACAGTTCCAGCCCGGACGGTCCCGGCAGCATGATGTCGAGCAGGACCAGGTCGACTGCACGATCGGTCATCGCCTGTTCCAGCTCGGTGCCGTCGCCGACGCCGGTGGTCTCGTAGCCCGCCTCACGCAGCAGCCGCGTCAGCAGCGTGCGCAGCGCCGCATCGTCCTCGACCACCACGACGTGGCTGGGCGCGCCGGGGCGCTGTACCGGTGCATCGGCCGGGGCCGGCCGGGCGGCGGGAGCGGGTGGTCCCCCGGCCTGAGCAAATTGTAACAAAGCATGTCTCCTGCCTCGAAAAGCCTGTCCGCCGATTGACCCGCACCCGGCCAATCGTCACTGCGCCGCCCGAGATTGCTAATGGTTCTCAATATCGGGGGAATGATGCAGGCCTATACACTAATGCGCAACCGGCCGGTGGCAACCGGCACGGCGTCGATCGCACTCGCCATGGCGCTGGCTCTGCCCGCCGCCGCCCAGACCGCGCAGACCGGCACCCCCGAAGGCGAGGCGCAGGACACGATCGTCGTGACCGCCGCCGGGTTCGAGCAGAAGATCGAGAATGCGCCGGCCAGCGTGACCGTGATCCGCCGCCAGGACCTGCAGGAAAAGCGCTTCGGCAGCCTCGCCGAGGCGCTGGGCGATGTCGAGGGAGTCGATGTCGGGCAGAGCGTCGGCAAGACTGGCGGGATGACCATCTCCATCCGCGGCATGCCGGCCGACTATACGCTGGTGCTGGTCGACGGCCGCCGCCAGAATGCCCCGGGCAACGTCACGCCGAACGGTTTCAACGAGACGTCGAGCGGCTTCCTGCCGCCCTTTTCCGCGATCGAGCGGATCGAGGTGGTGCGCGGGCCGATGTCGACGCTCTACGGTTCGGACGCGATGGGCGGCGTGGTCAACCTGATCACGCGCAAGGTCGGCGACCGCTGGATCGGCACCGGCACCGCCGAGGCGACGATCCAGAGCGACGGCGATTTCGGCAATCAATATTCGGGCAACGCCGATCTCCAGGGACCGCTGGTTCGCGACCTGGTCGGGCTGACGCTGCGCGGCAGCTATTTCAAGCGCGAGGCGTCGGACCTGAGCTACGACGATGCGGCAGGCGATCCCGTCGAGGTCAGCAAGCGCGGGCCCAGCCCGGTAGAGGCCGATATCTACACGCTGGGCGGCCGCATCTCGGCGACGCCGCACGCCGATCACGACCTGTGGGTCGAGGTCGACATCGCGCGCCAGTGGTACGACAATTCCGCCTCGCAGCTCGGCACCGGTACGGTCCAGGGCGGCTATGGCCCCGAGATGAGGTTCAACCGCGACAATTACGTGCTGGCGCACAGCTGGCGCGCGGGCTTCGCCAACATCGACACGACGCTGACGCGCAACATCACCGAGACGTTCGGCCGGACCATCCCGCCCGGCACGCCCGGCAAGACCGCGGGCGATGCGCGCCCGCTGAAGGCGACCAACACGATCCTCGACAGCCGCGCGGTGGTGCCGCTCGATCCGGTCATGCTGACGCTGGGCGGGCAATATTGGAAGGCCGAGATGATCGACGGCGTCGCGGTCGCGCCCTATGAATTCGTCCAATGGGCGCTGTTCGGCGAAGGCGAGATCCGGCTGGCCGACTCGTTCCGCCTGACACTGGGCGCGCGCTATGACGATCACGAGACGTTCGGGGGCAAGCTGTCGCCGCGCGCCTATGCGGTGTGGAACGTCACCGACGCGCTGACCGTGAAGGGCGGCGTGAGCCGCGGCTTCAAGACGCCGCGCCTCGACCAGATCACGCCGGGCATCACCGGTTTCACCGGCCAGGGCACCCGCCCGTCGATCGGCACGCCGGACCTGAAGCCCGAGATCAGCACCAGCTACGAGCTGGGCGTGTATTTCGACGCCGGCCCGGTGTCGGGCAACGTCACGCTATTCAACAACGACTTCACCAACAAGATCGCCGCCGGCGTCGGCATCGCCAATTGCAGCTTCGCCGCCGCGCCCGACCGGCCGGGCTGCGTCGATGTCGGCAACTTCCCGCTGGTCGACCTCTATGCCCAGTCGATCAACGTCGACGAGGCGGTGACCCGCGGCCTGGAGGCGTCGGCGCGGATCGAATTCGCCACCAACCTGTCGCTGGGCGTGAACTACACCTATACCGAGAGCGAGCAGAAGAGCGGCGCGCAGGCGGGCCAGCCGCTGGTCAACACGCCGAAGCACATGATCAACGGCAATCTGCGCTGGCGGCCCGTTCAGGGTCTCAGCACGTGGCTGCGAACCGAGATCCGGTCGAGCCGGTCCCGCGGGGTCGGCGTCGAGCAGACCGCGCTGGGCGACTATAAGGGCTATGCGCTGTTCCAACTCGGCGGCAGCTACGACATCACCCCGAACGTGAAGCTGAGCGCGGCGGTGTACAATCTGCTCGACACCGACTTCGTCGGCTATCTGCCCTATCAGAACGGCGCGACGACCGCCTATGCGTCCGAATATGCCAATCTGCAGGAGCCCCGCCGCCTCTGGCTGAGCGCGACGTTCGACTTCTGATCGATCGCACCTCCCGTCCGGGCGCCCTTCGCGTCAGAGCGCCCGGAAGGTGAAGTTGCGGAAGCGTGCCTGGCCTTTGCCCGCCGAATACAGGCCGGGCCGCAGCATCAGGAAGCCGCCGCGCACATTATGGTGATAACCCGACACCTCCATCCCGCGATCGAACCGCCGCCAGGTCCGGCCGCCGTCGCCGCTGGTGTCGTAGGTGACGATGTGGCGCTCGTTGGTGACGCGCATCCGCATCTGCCGGCCGTGCGGATTGGCGGGCCGGCCGCGCTCGATGCCATATTGGTGGGTGACGAAGCGCTGCGCATCGAAGCCCAGCCCGCAATAGAGCTGGCGATCGTAGAACAGCACCAGCCCGGCGACGCCGCCATCCTCGATCTCGATATCGCATTCGAAGCGATAGGCCTGGTCGCCCGCGATCAGCAGCAGCGGGGATGAATCGACCGGCGCCTTGCCCGCCGCGTCGAGGATCAGCGTGTTGCGATCGACGCGAACCCGCTTCGCCTCCTCGGGGCGCGGCTGGAAGAAATTCCATTTGCGGCCCAGCTCCAGCGTCGAGAAATCGTCGGACAGCGCCATGCCGTGGGTCACCGCGCTGCCGCCGCGCGGCTTGCGGATCGGCCGGGACAGATCGCCGCCGGTCATCCGGAACCAGCCGTCCCGGGTCCATTCGACCGGATCGAGCAACGCCTGACGCCCGAGCGTCCAATAGCCATTCTCATAGCCATGATAGACCGACCACCAGCTGCCGTCGGGGCCTTCGACCAAGGTCGCATGGCCACGCGACCACCATTTCTCGCGCAGGTCGGTCGTCCGCACGACCGGGTTGGCGGGGCAATCCTCCCACGGCCCGTGGATCGATTTCGATCGCGCGGCGATGACCATATGGCCGGTGGGCGGTCCCGCCGTGCCGCCCACCGCGGTGATCAGGTAGAAATAGTCGCCCCGGCGCAGGATTTTCGGCCCCTCGGGCGAGAATCCCTCGACGACCCAGTCGGAGGGGTAGCGCCATGGGTCATAGACATGCTCCACCTTGCCGACGGTGCTCAGCCCGTCCTCGGCCAGGCGGATGCGGTCGCCGCCCGACAGAAACAGCCAGCGTGATCCGTCCTCGCCGACGGCATGGCCGGGATCGATATGGGCGGGCAGGTGCAGGTCGATCGGCTCGCTCCACGGTCCCTCGATCCGGTCCGCCCACAGCACATAGCTGGTGTTGGGCGACGCCTTGACCGGAACGTAGAGGAAATAGCGCCCCTTGTGCTTGCACAGTTCGGGCGCCCAGACCGACCCGATATTCTTCTGCAGCGCGGCGGTGACCGGCTGCCAGTTCACCAGGTCGCGCGAGTGCCAGATGACCAGCCCAGGATAGGAATCGAAGGTCGAGAAGGTCATGTAATAGTCGGCACCATCCTTCAGGATGGTTGGATCGGGATGGTCGCCCGCCATCAGCGGGTTGAGGAAGCTGCCATTGCCGAGATCGGCGATCCGCTGATTGTCGAAACCGCGCTTCCAGTCGGGGATGGTCGCCGATGCCGCCTGCGCGTATCCGGCCTGCCCGATCCCCGGAACGCTCAGGGCGGGCGCCGCGAGTCCCGCCGCCAATGCCTCGCGTCGCGTCAGCCGTCCCACATGCCTCTCCTTTGATCGGCCATCGTTATGACACCGGTTTCTGCGATGTCAAAAGCAGGTGCGGGCGGCGGTACCGGGCGCTATGGTGGCGCCAACCGCGTGACTGGCGATCGGATGGAGTACCATCGGGGAGCGCGGGGCCGATGCCGCATCGCCTGGGCACCCCTGAACGAGGAGGACCCGCATGGCCGATTCCGCACCGCTTCACATCGCCTTCCTGCTGTTTCCCGGCGTCACCCAGCTGGACCTGACCGGTCCCGCGCAGGTGCTGTCGCGGCTGGGCGACGTGAAGATCGACCTGGTGGCGAAGACGCGCGATCCGGTCGAGACCGATGCGCAGTTCCAGCTGCTGCCGACCGCGACCTTCGCGGACGTGCCGCGCACCGACATCGTGTGCGTGCCCGGCGGGTTCGGCGTGGTGCCCGCGATGGACGATGCGGCGACGCTCGCCTGGCTGCGCCAGGTCGGCGCCGGCGCGCAGTGGGTGACCAGCGTGTGCACGGGATCGCTGCTGCTCGCCGCGGCCGGGTTGCTGACAGGGTATCGCGCGGCATGCCACTGGGCATCGCGCGAGCATCTCGCCTTCTTCGACGTCGAGCCGGTGGCGGAGCGCGTGGTGTTCGATCGCAACCGGGTGTCGGGCGGCGGGGTGACCGCGGGGATCGACTTCGCGCTGGCGCTGACCGCGGCGATCCGCGGCGAGGCACATGCGAAATTCGTCCAGCTCAGCCTGGAATATGATCCCGCCCCGCCCTTCGACTCGGGATCGCCCGAGCGGGCCGATGCCGAAACGCTGGCCCGCTACCGCGCGATGGTCGAACGCCTCGCGCCCGACCGCGCCGAGCAGGTGCGTGCGATCGCCAGGAGGTCGCGCCCGTGACCGCGTCCTTCGTCCCCGCCTATCCCGACCGACCGGCGGCGATCGCACCGGTCTGGCGCAGCCTGTTCAACGAGCATTCGCGCAACGCCATCGCCGGCTGGTCGCAGGCGGCATTCAGCGAATGGCATACCCGCCGGGTGGTCCTCGGGACGGTCGTCCATATCCCGCGCCATCCCGATGCGGTGGAGCGAGTGCTGCTGACCAACGCCGCCCATTACGAGAAGCCGCGGCTGGTGAAGCGGGTGGTCGCGCCGCTGCTGGGGCGCGGGCTGGTCAGTTCGGACGGCGAGCTGTGGCGGACGCAGCGCAAGCTGGTCGCGCCCAGTTTCGCGCCTGGCGCAATCATTCGCCTGACCGGACTGATCGCCGAGGCGGCCGAACGCAGTGGCGCGACGCTTCCACTTGCGGGTGCGGTCAACGTCGCAGCCCTGGCCACCGCGACGACGATGCGGATCATCGCCGAAGCGCTGTTCTCCGGCGATCCCCGGCTGATGACCGACGAGGCGTCTCGCCAGATCGAGGCGGCGCTGCTCGCGGCAGGCAAGGTGCGCGTCATGGCGCTGCTCGGCATGCCCCATGTTCGGCTGACCCCCTCGGCACGGGCGGGCGGGCGGGCCCAGCGATGGCTCCGCGACACGCTCGGCGCGATCGTGCGGGAGCGCGGACCCGAGGGAGGCGACGATTTTATCGGCGGGATGATCCGCGCCCTGCACGAACGCTTCCCGGCGGACGAGGCCGTCGAGCTGGCGATCGACAATGCCGCGACCTTCTATGTCGCCGGGCATGAGACCACGGCGAATGCGCTGGCGTGGAGCGCCTATCTGCTGGCCGGCGATCCGGCCGTGCAGGATCGCGCCCGCGCCGAGGCCGTCGCCGCGCTGGACGGGCCGGTGGAAAATCTGGCCGATCGCCTGCCCTATCTGCGGCAGGTCCTCGACGAGGCGATGCGGCTCTATCCGCCCGCGCCGCGGTTCGAGCGCGAGGCCATGGCGGACGACGCGTTGAACGGCGTGGCGATCCGCAGGGGCGACATCGTCTCGATCTGGCCGTGGCTGATCCATCGCCACCAGCGCCTGTGGGACAATGCCGATGCGTTCGACCCGGACCGTTTCGCCCCGGGCGCCGACGCGCAGCGACACCGGTTCCAGTACCTTCCCTTTGGCGGCGGCCCCCGCGTCTGCGTCGGCGCGCGGTTCGCCACGGTCGAGGCGCTGATCATCCTCGCCCACTGGCTGGCGGCGCGGCGGTTCGCGCTGGTCGAGGGCGCGGTCGTCGATCCGCTGGGCAGCGTGACCCTGCGCCCGCGCGGCGGACTGATGCTGGCAGTGACGCCCGCCTAGCCGGCGGCCAGCCTCGCCGCGCCTTTCAGGTCCTCGACGAACATCGCATATTCCTCCTCGGCCCGGTCGCGGTCTGGCAGGCGCAGCAGGAAGCTGGGGTGGATGGTGATCCAGCCCGTCCCGCCATCGGCCAGTTCGATCGGCCGGCCGCGCTCCCGGCCGATCGTCACCGTCTTGCCGAGCAGCGAGCGCGCTGCGGTGGCGCCCAGCGCGACGGTCACCTTCGGCTTCACCAGCAGGCTTTCCTGCTCGACCCACCAGCGGCAGGCAGTGATCTCGCCGGCGTCGGGCTTCTGGTGGATGCGGCGCTTGCCGCGCTGCTCGAACTTGAAATGCTTCACCGCGTTGGTGACGTAGACGGTCGAGCGGTCGATCCCCGCCTCGCCGATCGCCTTGTCGAAGACCTGGCCGGCGGGACCGACGAACGGCTTGCCCGCCAGATCCTCCTGGTCGCCGGGCTGCTCACCGACGAACATCATCCGCGCGTCGAGAGGGCCTTCGCCGAACACCGTCTGCGTCGCGGGGCGGAACAGATCGCAGCGCGTACAGGCCATCGCCTCGTCGCGCAGTGCCGCCCAGGCGGCCTCGATATTGCCGCCGGTCGCGGCACGTGACGTATTCACCATCGCCACCTCACGCTCGCGGGCGCCCGCGATCAGCTCGGAGACCAGCGTGGTCTCGGGCATGTTCTTCCAGTATTTGCGCGGCATTTCGCGCAGCATCATGCCGACCTTCAGCCGGGCCGGATTGAAGATCGAGCTGTAATAGGTCTTCCACACCGCCTCGACCGGATCGTCCGCCGGCGCATCCTCGCGGGTGGCGCCCGGTCCCTCGCACAGCGTCTCGCCATCCCAGTGGATCGACGTTTCGGGCGTGAGGATCGACCAGCGCATCGATGCGAAGCGGTTCACGAAGAACTGGGCATTGGCACGCACGATATGATGATCGGGCTCGAACCAGGCGACGAAGCGGCTGCCCTCCGGCTCTGCCAGTTCGCGGAAGCGCACGAAGGCGCGCATCTTGTGGATGTCGCGGCGAACCGAGCGGGCGAGATCCTCGAGCCGGCGTACGAGCGGATCGGCGCGATCGTCGATCCGGCGCGGTTCGGTGGCCAGCCCGGCGAGCAGGGCATAGAGCAGCGCGAACCGCTCGGGCTCGCTGTGCAGCACCACGGTCTTCGCCAGGTCCAGAAAGGCGCGCGGGACTCGCAGGCCGGCGGACGCAGCCGGCGCCAGGACCGCTTCGTCGCCGAACAGGTCCACCGGCTGGTCGCCGACCTGCCACACCACTTCCGACGGCGCAACGCGCGCGGCGACGAGCGCGCGTGCTGCGTCGCGCCATCCGTCGAAATCATCTTCCGCTTCCAAACTGACGACGCGCATCCGACCTCTTCATGCCCTGTCCGCCGCCGGCGCATGTCCGGCGGGCCCGCGTCAACGCGTCGCGGGCGATTTCGTCCCGTCGGCGCGGACAGGCGGTCCATCGGGCGGCATCGCATCGATCCACTGCCGCAGCAGTGCCGCACCCTCGGCATGGACCGACGAGCGGCCGAGTTCGGGCATCGCGATGCCGGGATCGGTGCTTTCGAGGCGATAGATCAGGAACGACCGGTCCGCATCGCCCGGCTGGATCGCGAATTCGCGCCCGCCGCTGCCGCGACCCGCCGCGACCGGCCGTTTCAGGATCCCGATCGCATTGGGATCGTCGCGCGACAGTTCGAGGAACAGGCCCGAGTTCGACGCGGCCCCCTTCGGATTATGGCAATGCGCGCAGTTGATCTCGAGATAGGCACGCGCGCGCGCATCGAGCGGCGCCTTCGCATCGTTCCAGCGTGCGACGCGCGGCGCATCGGCGGGTGCGCGGTCGAGCAGTCCGCCCGCCACCAGCGCCTGAAGCTGTCCGTCGTGATTGAGATAGCGCGCCTTGACCCCGATCGGCCGGATCTGCCCGGCAAGCGCGTGGCAGTCCTTGCACTGGTTCTGGTTGGGCACGGCATAGCTGATGCTGCGCGCCTGCCCCGCGGGATCTGTGAAGGTCACGGGGATGCGCATGCCCGCGCGCTTCAGATCGGCATCGCTGCCATCGGCGTTCCAGACATAGGGGATGGCGACCCAGCCGCTCGCCCGGCGCAGCAGCAGCCGGGTCTCGATCGGGCGAAATGCGCCGGCATGGCGATAGCCGAAGGTCTTGATCAGCGCCGATCCGACCGGGAAGTCGAATGCCGCCGCATCGTCATAGCGCGCCTTCGCCCCCGCCGGCACATAGATGAACCGCTGTTTCTCGGCATAGTCGGAGAAGAGCGCGGTCTCGAGGTCGTAACCGATCACGCGGGGTGCGGGCGCCCGCGTCTTCAGGTCGGCGAAGAAACCATAGTCCGACAGATGGGCGGGATAGCCGTCGCCGGTGATCGCCGCATCGTCGACCTGCCACGCCGGTCGGCCAAGCAGCGCGCCCGCGAACAACAGCGTCGCGAGGACGAGCGACTTCATCGCCCCGGCCTCACCGCGCCGCGGCTTCCATCGCCGGCGGCAAGGTGACCGCGGCGCGCTGCGGTACGTCGGGACCGTCGAGCGTGACGGGGGCCGGTTTCGCCGTCTCGGGCGCAGCGCCCAGCGCCATGTTCATGCTGAGCACCGGCACCGCGTCGGTCACACGCAGGCCAAGGTCCTTGCCCGTGCCGTCCCACAGGATCGGCGGGATGCTGCCGCCGAATGCCGCCTTCAACTGCTCGCCCCCCGGCAGCTGCGGCGCGAAGCCGGCGCGGCCGTGGCGATTGCCGGAGATGACGATCCTGCGCGGATAGGGGTCGTAGTTCGCGTCGGTGAAGGCGTCGCGATAGGCGATGACCATCACGTTGCTCGTCGCGTTGCCGGACAGATCGTTGTCGAACACATGGACGGTGTCGTTCGCCATGATCAGGACCCCCGTGCCGGTGCGCACGGTCGCGACGATATTGCCCGGCGGGGCGAAATTCGGCGTGTCATTATCGATGACCCGGTTGCGATAGACGCGCACGTCGCCGCCATTGCCCCGGGGCAGGCTGGGCAGGTCGAACACCAGGATGCCGCCGGTATTGTGGGTGGCGAGGTTGCCGTACACATCGGCGTTTCGGCTGTTCTCGATCTCGATGCCCGCGACATTGTGCGTCGCAGTCGAATTGCGGACGATGATCATGTCCGACTGGCCGACATAGATGCCCGCGTCGGACGCCCCCTTGACCGTGACGCCGTCGATGAGGATCTGGCTGCTCTCGACCGGATAGACGCCATAGGCGCCGTTGGTCGCCTTGGGCCCGCCGGTCCATTCGACGCGCAGATCCTTGTAGACGATCCGGTTCGCGCCCTTCGACTTGATGCCGTCGCCCTTGGTATCCTCGACCGCGAAGCCGCGCAGCACCACGTCGTCCGAGGAGACGAGCAGCCCCTCGCCCGCGCCAAGCTGGCCCTTGAAGCTCAGAACGGTCCGGTCGGGACCGGCGCCGAGCACGGTCACGCGATCGACATCGAGGCTGAGACCGTCGGTGAGTTCGAACCGGCCGGCGCCGATCCGCACGACATCGCCCGGGGCCGCTTCGATCAGCGCCGCCTGGAGCCGCTCCTGAGCGTTTGCACCGGCATCGACGACAATATCGCGCGCCAGTGCCGGCATGCCCGCCAGTATCGCGACAGCAACTACGGCCTGTCTCAGCATCCCTCTCTCCCGACTCTGTTTTGCCTGAGCTTAACGAGTCGGGAATGAATTGACAGTGGCGCAAGCACCCGTTTCGAGCGGGTCTCTCGACGATCAGTCGCGATCGTCGCCGGGATCTTCCTCTTCGGCGCGTACCAGCTCCTTGGGCTTGCGCTTCTCGAAGATGTCGGCAAGCTTCTCTTCGGTTTCGGCCGACAGTTCCTTCGCCGCGGCGGGGAACATCTCTTCCTCTTCCTCGTCGATATGATGCTCGTAGCGATGCCGCATCTTGCCGAAGGTCTCTTCCCATTCGGCGCTACCGAAGGTCATCTCGGCCAGGTCGCCGAAGAAATCATCGACTTCCTTGTGCTCGGACACCGAATGGCGCGCCTCGTCGCGCAGGTCCGGATTGGCGAGCATGGTCGCGTAGAGCGACTCCTCCTCCGCCGCGGCATGCGCGGTGATCTCGATGCGCAGTTTCTCGAACAGCGCCTCGCGGTCGTCGGTGGTCCTGTCGGCAAGCCGGGCGAGCATCTCGCGATGCTGGTCGTGATCGGCTTTCAGATCCTCGAAAATGCGTGCATCGGCCATGAGTATCTCCTCTTGCCCGCACAACTTGCCGGACCCCGCGAGGTTGCCGATGCGAACGACTCTCACTGCGTTCGGAGTGACGCCTCCAATGTTTCGACGATCTCCGCCACCGATATGGTGAAGACGCCACCCTTGGCCTCGCGCCACGTCGCAATGCCCTCGCTACCGTCAGGGAATGTCGCGGTCCGTGTCGCCAATCGAATGACGCTGGCATCCAATGTCTTTCGCGACACCGGAAGGTGCGGCAGCTCCTCGATCGCCCGATCGTCAGCGTGCACCTTCAATCCGATGATCGCGATGTGATAGATTGGCTCGCCGCGCGGATCCTTCTCCGCATGCCGGATCGAAAGCAACGAGCCTTCCTCACCGGGACGCGTGCGATATTCCCAAACCTGCCCGACGGCGTAGTCGGCACGCTCCGGTGCTGATTGAAACGGCGCCAGGAGGAGGGCGAGCAGAACCATCAGTTTCATGCCGCTGACCCTAACGCCCGCTTCAGGCGGCGAACAGCTCCAGTTGCTCGCGCTTCGGTGCGACCAGCGGGCGAAGATCGGCGCGGTCGGCCAGCGCGACCGGGCGCCAGTCCTCGGCGACCAGGAAGGGCCGGACCTTGGCGATCGATGCGGTCAGCCGTGCGACGTCGGCGAGGCGGAGCCGGCGCCAGCGGCGGGTTGCCAAGATCGCATCGACCGCCTTGATCCCCAGCCCCGGCACCCGCAACAGCGCCTCACGCGGGGCGCGGTTGACGTCCACCGGAAACCGGTCGCGAAAACGCAGCGCCCAGGCGAGCTTGGGATCGATGTCGAGCGGCAGCATCCCGGTGGCGGGATCGGCGGCGTCGGCGACTTCGCTTGCCCGATAGTCGTAGAAGCGCATCAGCCAGTCCGACTGGTACAGGCGGTGTTCGCGCATCAGCGGCGGGCGACGCAGCGGCAGCACCGCGCTTGCGTCGGGGATCGGGCTGAACGCCGAATAATAGACGCGGCGCAGGTTGAATCGTCCGTACAGGCCCGACGCCCGCTGGATGATGTCACCGTCGGTGGCCGCATCGGCCCCCACGATCATCTGGGTCGACTGTCCGGCCGGCGCGAATTTGGGCGCCGCCTTGTAGCGTTTGCGTGCGTCGCCGAGATCCTCGATCGCGGTGCGGACATCGCGCATCGCCCCCTCGATCCGCGGCACCGACTTTTCCGGCGCGAGCCGGGTCAGGCCTGCGACGGTGGGAAGCTCGACATTGATCGACACGCGATCGGCGAACAGCCCCGCCTGATGGACCAGTTCCGGATCGGCGTCGGGGATCGTCTTGAGATGGATATAGCCGCGGAAATCATGCTCCTCGCGCAGGCTCTGCGCGACGCGGACGATCTGTTCCATGGTGTAGTTCGGCGAGCGGATAATGCCGGACGAGAGAAACAGGCCCTCGATATAATTGCGGCGATAGAAATCGAGCGTCAGCGTGACGACCTCGTCCGGCGTGAACCGCGCGCGACGCACGTTCGAGCTCTTGCGGTTGATGCAGTAATGGCAATCGAACACGCAGCTGTTGGTCAGCAGGATCTTGAGCAGGCTGATGCAGCGCCCGTCGGGTGCATAGGCATGGCAGATGCCCATGCCCTCGGTCGATCCGATCCCCTTGCCGCCGGCGGAATTCCGCCTGGTCGTGCCCGACGACGAGCATGACGCGTCATATTTCGCCGCATCGGCGAGAATCGCTAGCTTCTGCCGGAGATCGAGTTGCGCCATATGTTCCTTCTATGTTCTTGAAATCGCGATGTCCAGTCGCGGTGGACGCGGCGGGCCGCAGCGGCTAACCGGACGCCATGGGGTGGGATCGAACGATGAAGCGGCTGATGCTGGGACTGGCGCTCACCTGCGCGGCGGGCTGGCTGTTCAAGAGCCATTGCACACCGGGCGGCTGGTCGATGTCCGAACAATATTCGACCGGCTGCTACAGCGATGCAGTTCCCTTCTGGGACGGGCGCGGCGTGTCGGCGGGGGCGCTGCCCTATTTTGATGCGCGGATGGAATATCCGGTGCTGACCGGAGGGCTGATCTGGGTCGAGGGCAGCATCACCCGGCTCCTGTTCGGCGCGCGCGCCAATGCCGCGCATTTCCTGTTCGTCGTCACGCTGGTTAATGCGCTGATTGCGGCGCTTCTGCTGTTCTGGTTCCGGCGCGAGGGCATGGACGGCCGGCGCCTCTGGGCCTGGGCGCTGGCGCCGCCGCTGTTCCTGTATGTTGGGCATAACTGGGACCTGCTGGCGATCGGGTTCGCCGTCGGCGCGATGCTGCTCGCCCGGCGCAAGGCGATGCCCGAGGCAGCGGCCGTCGCGGGGCTGGGACTGGCGGCGAAGCTGTATCCGGTCCTGATGCTGCCGCTGATCGGACTGGGCGCCTTGTTCCGGTCGAATACGGGCTGGGCCCGCCGGCTGCGCGATGCGGTGCTGGTGACGATCGCCGCGGTCGGTGCCTGGGCTGCGGTCAACCTGCCGGTGATCGCGGGCGCGTTCGACAACTGGACCGAATTCTACCTCTTTTCGCAGCAGCGCTCGGGCACCGCCGCCTCGATCTGGGAGATCATGGGCGTCCAGGGATGGTGGGCGACGACGATTCCCGAACGCAACCTCTATGCCGCGCTGGCATTCCTGATCGGTGCGGCGGCGATCATCGGCTTCGGCTGGCAGCGGCACCGCGACCGGCTCTGGATCCTGTTCACGCCGCTGCTCGCCTGGTTCATGCTGACCAACAAGGTCTATTCGCCGCAGTTCGACCTGTGGCTCTATCCGATGCTGCTGATGACCGCGCCGCGCCTGCGGGCAGTATGGCTCTTCGTTGCGGCGGGGATCGCAGCCTATTTCGCCGAATTCTGGTGGTTCGCCTCGACCGAGCAGGCCTGGCCCTATGTCGTGGTGCCCGGCCATATCGCGATCGCCGCGGGTGTCCGGGCGGTGGCGATGATCTGGTTGATCGTCGAGATGGTCAGGCTGCCGCCGCCGGCCTGGATCGTCCTGAAGCCCTCGGCCGAAGCCGCGCGCTGATCAGGGCAACGGCAGGACGTTTGCCGCTTCCTCGCGCTGGCGCGCCTCGCGTCGGGCCTGGGTCGCCTGGCGCACGAAGCATCCGGTCGCGCCGCTGGCGCCCACCGAACTGCAGCTGCCGGTCCCGGTGTCGCCCGCGGTCAGCGCATCCTGCTGGCGCACCGCCCAGCTTTCTCGCGCCTGGGGACGCACCTCGGCATCGCGCAGGTTGGACGGGATGCGAAACCGCTCCGCCTCGTCCAGCCGCTGGCACACGACGATTTCCTCGCCGCTGCTGTTGGTCGGGCATTTGTCGTTGCCGTAGATCACCAGCACGCCGTTGGTCGATGCGTTCTGCGCCAGCGCCGGCGCTGCCCACAGCAGCGGCGCCCCGATCAGGGCGGCAAGGGTGATCTTCTTCAGCATCGCTCTTCCTCTCTGTCGCTCCATCGGGACGATCTTATGTCTCCCTAGCTGAACGACTGCAGATCAAATTCGTTTCGACAGCCCGATCGCGACGCGGCAGCCGAGCCGGATCGCCCCGGTGAGCAGTGCATAGGCGGGTGCCTGTTCGGCGCCGCCGGCGATCGCTGCGTCGAGATGCTCGAGTTCCTCGTCGCGAAACTCGGCGACTGCGCCGCGAAGCTCGGGGTCGCTGTCGCCCATCGTGTCGAGCTGCTGCTGATAATGCCGGTCGATCTCGGTCTCGACCGCGGCGGTGCAGGCCATCGCCGCCTCCGGTCCGATCGCGGCCGTCACCGCCCCCAGCGCGAACCCGGCGACGTTCCAGAAGGGCTGGAGCGCGGTCGGACGGACGCCGCGCTGCGCGATCATCGCATCGAAGAACGCACGATGCCGCTCCTCCTGCGCCGCCATGCCCGCGATCGCTCTTGCGGACGGGGTGCGGTCTCCCATGATCGCAAGCTGGCCGCCATAGATGCGGGTCGCACCGAACTCGCCCGCCTGATCGACGCGGATCATCGTGTCGATGCTCTCGCGCCGGTCGCCGGGCTTCCAGCCGCTCATGCCGCGATCCTGGGCCGGCGCACCGCAAGCAGGAAGATCGCGACGGCGCCGCCGATCGAGAGGATGGCGTTATACCCCGCCATCGAGATGCCGAACAACGTCCACTGGGCGGCGTCGCAGCGGACCATCGGGCCCTTGCGGATCTGGTCGATGATCGATTCGGCGCTCATGCCCCTGGTCAACGACGAGGTGCAGCCGGTGATCCCCTCCCACCAATGATATTCGACGCCGGCGTGGAAGACGCCGATGCCGCCGCTGACCGCGATCAGCACTGCGGCGAAGAGCACCAGCGTCATCAGCAGCGGGCGATTGCGCGTCACCAGGAACGAGGCGGCCGCGACGATCACCGCCGCATAATGCGGCCAGCGCTGCCAGTGGCACATCTCGCACGGGTGCAGCCCGCCGATATATTGCGAGCCCAGCGCCCCGCCGAGCAGCGCCAGCGGGAGAAGCAGCGCGACGCCGCGCGCGAGGATGAGTCCGTCCCGGCGCATCGCTTACTTCTTCGCCATGCGGCCGGCGCCGCCGGTGCGGGCGATCGTGTCGATCGCGTAGTTCAGCTGGAAGTCCTCGATCCCCTTCTTCTTCAGCTCCTCGGCGGTGGCGGTGAAGCGCGGATCATCCTTGCTGTCCTCTTCCAGCAACTTGTCGTCGGCCTTGGCGGTGTTGATGAGGTGACGCCGCAGATCGGCCTCGCGCAGCACCGGGCGGCTCTTGTAATCCGGGTCGGACAGCTGCGGCACGGCCAGGTCGGGCTTGATCCCGCCTTCCTGAACCGAATGACCCGACGGGGTGTAATAGCGCGCGGTGGTCAGGCGCAGCGCGCTGCGCGGCCCCATCTGCAGGATCGACTGGACCGATCCCTTGCCGAAGCTGCGCTCGCCCATCACGACCGCGCGGTGGTGATCCTGCAGCGCGCCGGCGACGATTTCGGAGGCCGACGCGGTACCGGCATCGACCAGCACGATCACGGGCAAGCCCTTGGCCAGGTCGCCCGGCACCATCGATTCGGCATAATAGCGCTCGATATCGCTCTTCTCGCGGCCGCGCTGCGACACGATCTCGCCGCGATCGAGGAAGATGTCGGACACGCCGATCGCCTCGCTCAGCAGGCCGCCGCCATTGGCGCGCAGATCGACGACATAGCCGAGCGGCTTGTGGCCCAGCTTCTTCTCGATCTCGGCGATCGCATTGCGCGTGTCGGTCGTCGTGGTCGCGGTGAAGGTATTGATGTTGATATAGCCGACGCCCTGACGGACTTCCCACTTCACCGGCTTGGTGACGATCACCTCGCGCACCAGTCCGAAGGTCAGCGGCTTGTCCGCGCCGGGGCGCACGACCGTCAGCGTGATCTTGGTCCCCGGCTTGCCGCGCATCTGCTGGATCGCCTCGTCCAGCGTACCGCCCACGATGAACTTGCCGTCGATATGGGTGATGAAGTCGCCCGACTTGATCCCGGCGCGCGCCGCCGGCGTATCCTCGGTCGGGGCGATGACCTTCACCGCGCCGTCCTGTTCGGTCACGACGAGGCCCAGGCCGCCATATTCGCCCTCGGTCTGGATCTTGAGATTGTCGAAATCCAGCCCGTCGGCGAACGAGCTGTGCGGATCGAGCGCGGACAACATGCCCTGGATCGCACCGTCGACCAGCTTCTTGTCGTCGACCTTGTCGACATATTCGGCCTTCACCCGATTGAAGACCTCCATGAAGATATCGAGCTCACGGTAGGTCGAGGAATCGACGCCGGCCATCGCGCTCGTCGCGATCGGAGCGAGGGCCAGGGCGCTGACGGCGGCGGTGACCTGAAGAAACGAACGGATCATGTACGCACTTTCGGTGAAAACGCTGAACGGTGTCTTAGCCGGATATAGTGGCTTTTGGTGGGCGCGGCAAAGGCGGGAATGTCCCGACTCGCACGGCGGGGGCGTGGTCAGTCCAGCATGCGGGCAATGTCCATCGGGCGCCCGCGCCGACGCAGCTCGACGGTCAGCCTGGGCGAGTCCGCGCCGACCCGGCCGATCGGCGCGCCGGCGGCGATCACCTGGCCCGGCTTCACCGCGATCTGCGCCAGCCCGGTGACCAGTGACGTCCATCCCTGGCCATGATCGATGATGACGATCCCGCCATAACCGCGGAACCCCTGCGCATAGGCCACCCGTCCCCCGGCGGGGGCGACGGCCCGGGCATTCGCCGCCGGGAGCAGCGTCAACCCGCGTGCGCGAACGCCGGTGGGTGCCAGTTCGCCGAAGCCGGTCTCGATCCGGCCGGCGATCGGCAGGCGGTAAGGCGCGGCCCCTGCCAGCACCGAAGGGGCTGCGCCCTCCCCCACGCGCGCCGGCCGCGGCAGCGGCCCGGGCAGCACCGCCAGTTCCTGTTCGAGCGCCTGGGCATCGGTGCCGGTCTCGATCTGGTCGACCAGGTCGCGCGCCTGTTCGCCCAGCGCGATCGCGCGGTCGGATTCGACCAGCGCGGTCCTACCGAGCTGTCCGGCACGCAGCCGATGATCGGCCTCCAGCCGGACCAGCGCGATCCGCTCCTTCTCCACCCGCACCCGCCCCTCGCGCAGGCCGGCGATCGCGGCAACGGCCTCGCCACGCAGCGTTCGGGCGCGGGCAAGATCGGCCCGGGCGTCCGCGGTCCGCCGCTCGACCACCGGCATCACCGTGCCGAGCACGGCGCGGACATGGACCATGTCCTCGGTCGATCCGGGCTGGACCAGCGCGAGCACCGCCGGCCGGCGCGCCATCGACTGGAGCGCGGCGATCAGGCGCACGACGCTGCCCTGGCGCTCGCCCAGCCGCACCCGCTGCGCCGCCAGTTCGCGGTCGACGATCGCGAGTCGCGCCTGCGCGGCCGCGATATCCGCCTGGGCTGCCCTGATCCGCTCGGCCGCCGCCGCCTCGCGCGAGCGCGCCTGCGCCGCGGCGTCGCGTTCGCCCGCCGCCTGTCGCTCGAGTCGGTCGGATCGCTGCTGGGCGGCGCGCGATTCGGCGTCGGCCGCGGCCAGCCGCTGCTTCTGTTCCGCCAGCGTCGGGACCTGGGCACTGACTGCCGCGCCCAGCGCAAGCATCGCCACCAGCGAAACCGTCAGCACGACGCTGCGCAGCGGACCCATGGATCAGCCCTCGCGATGATAGGGGTGGTTGGCGAGGATCGAGACCGATCGCCACAATTGCTCGGCCAGCATCGCCCGCGCCATCATGTGCGGCCAGGTCGCCCGGCCAAAGGACAGCAGCAACTGCGCCTGGCTGCGCTCCTCGTCCCCGAAGCCGTCCGCCGCGCCGATCATGAATCGCGTCTCGCGAATCCCGTCGTCGCGCCAGCCGCCGATCCGGGCCGCAAGCGCCCTGGACGGCAGATTTTCCCCCAGCTCGTCGAGCAGCACCAGGCGCGCCGCGCCGTCGAGCGGCGGGACCTTGCCGCCGGTATCGGGCAACTCGGTCACGCGCGTCGGCCAGTTGATCCGCTTGAGATAACGGTCGACGAGCTCGGCCTCAGGGCTGCGTCCGATCCGGCCGCGCGCGACGATATGCAACAGCATCGGCGGACCCGCCCCTTTTCGGGATCAGGCCTGGCCCGCGTCGCCGAACGCCCACATGCGCTCGAGATTGTAGAAGCTGCGCACTTCGGGACGGAACAGATGGACGATGACGTCTCCGGCGTCGATCAATACCCAGTCCGCCGTCGGCAGCCCTTCGACCCGCGCGGAGCGGCCGAACTCGGCCTTGATCTTCTCGGCGAGCTTGGCGGCCATCGACGCGACCTGCCGCGTCGAGCGACCGCTGGCGATCACCATGTAATCGGCGATGCTGCTCTTTCCCGCGAGCGGGATCGAGACCGTTTCGACGGCCTGATCGTCGTCGAGCGACGAGAGCACGAGCTGATGCAGCGCCTCGACGCTGCCATCGGCATCGGGACCGTTCGTCGCATGGGGGTGTGTGGCCAAGAGGACTCCTAGGGGTTCGACGGGTATGTGCCTGATGATGGTGGAGACGGCGAAACGAAACGCCGATGCCAGGCGGGATCGGCAGCCCGAAGGCCTGTTGCCGAAGTCGGATCAGGGCGGAAGCGCAACAGCACGAGTGCCGGCAATCTCCAACGCGTCCAGCTCTTTGCCTGGCCTGCGGGCCGCACAGCGCGCCGCAGCCAACTCATCGCAACACTTGCGTGAGCGTCGCTATCATAACCCGGGCGGGCGATTACCGCAATCGGAACCTGCCGGGCGATATCGCGCCAGTCCCGCCACTTGTGGAACTGTGCCAGATTGTCCGCGCCCATCAGCCAGATGAAGCGATGCTTGGGATAGACGCGCGGCAATTTGCGCAGGGTATCGGCAGTGTATCGCGTCTTCAGCCGCTTCTCGACCGCAGTCGCGCGAATCGGCGCGTGCCGCGCCATGCGCCTCGCCGATGCCATGCGCGCCTCGAACGGTGCCATGCCCGATTCGGACTTCAGAGGATTGCCGGGCGACACCATCCACCACACCTCGTCCAGGCCCAGCGCGCGCAGGGCGTGGATCGAGATCGCGCGGTGCCCCTTGTGCGCGGGATTGAACGACCCGCCGAGCAGACCGATGCGCTTCAAGGGCGGGTCTGGCCCGTTCCCCGCACCACCCATTTATAGGTGGTGAGCCCCTCCAGCGCGACCGGGCCGCGGGCGTGCAGGCGCCCCGTCGAGATTCCGATCTCCGCACCCAGGCCGAATTCGCCCCCATCGGCGAACTGGGTCGATGCGTTCCACATCACGATCGCGCTATCGACGCCTGCCAGGAATCGCTCGGCCCGGGCAGCGTCTTCGGTGACGATCGCGTCGGTATGATGCGAGCCATGCGCGGCGATATGCGCCATCGCCTCGTCCAGCCCGTCGACCAGCTTCACCGCCAGGATCGAATCGAGATATTCGGTGTCCCAGTCCGCCTCGTCCGCTGCGACCGCACGCGGTTCGATCGCGCGGATTTCCGCACTGCCGCGCAGCTCGCAACCGGCGTCGGCAAGCGCTGCGAGCACCGGCGCCGGATCGGCGAAGGCGCGATCGATCAGCAGCGTCTCAGTCGCGCCGCAGATGCCGGTGCGGCGCATCTTGGCGTTCAGTGCGATGTCGCGCGCCATCGCGGGGTCCGCCGCGCCGTCGATATAGCTGTGGTTGATGCCGTCGAGATGCGCGAGCACGGGCACGCGCGCCTCCGCCTGGACCCGCGCCACCAGGCTCTTGCCGCCGCGCGGGACGACCAGGTCGATCAGCCCCTCCGACTGGAGCATCGCGCCGACTGCGGCGCGGTCGGTAATGCCGACAAGCTGGATCGCATGCGCGGGCGCACCGGCCTCGTCCAGTCCGCGGGCCAGCGCGGCGTGGATCGCGCGATTGCTGTGGATCGCCTCCGATCCGCCGCGAAGGATCGCGGCATTGCCCGACATGAAGGCAAGCGCCCCGGCATCCGCGGTCACGTTCGGGCGGCTTTCATAGATGATGCCGATCACGCCGATCGGTACCCGGACGCGCGTCAGCACCATCCCGTTGGGACGCTCGGCACGATCGATCACCTGTCCGACCGGATCCGCGAGAGCGGCCACCGACTCGATGCCCGACGCCATCGCCTCGACGCGTCCGGCGTCCAGGCGCAGGCGATCGAGCAACGCGGCCGTCAGGCCGTTCTCCCGACCGGACGCCATGTCGGTCGCATTGGCCTCGAGGATTGCGGCGCTGTCGGCGCGGATGGCGGCTGCGGCGGCACGCAGCGCTTCCGCCTTCTTCGCGCTGGCCATGCCGGCGAGGCGGATTGCGGCGAGACGCGCGCGCGACGCGAGCTCGTTCATCAACGACTGCGGATCGATCCCGGACATGGGCTGGCCGCTAGCACGTCGCCGTCGAAGCTGGTAGCAAAAGCGCATGGGGGACTTCGAAGCTGCTGGCGAACTCGTCACCGGAGCCATGGCTGGCCGTGCGGTGGAACCGCACGCCGGCGAAGGTCATGGCCATGATCCGCTCTGCCTGAATTGCGGCACCGCGCTGATCGGCAATCACTGCCATCGCTGCGGCCAGCCGGGGCATGTCCACCGATCGCTCGGCGCGATCGGGCACGAGATCCTGCACGGTGTCGCCCATTTCGAAGGCAAGCTGTGGCGTACCCTGCCGCTGCTCGCCTGGCGACCGGGCGAGCTGACGCGGCGCTATGTCGCCGGCGAACGGGCGCGATTCGTGTCGCCGATGGCGCTGTTCCTCTTCTCGATCTTCACGATGTTCGCGGTATTCCAGATCGCCGGTATCCAGGCGCCGACCGATCTCAACACCGTCACTGCGGGTACGATGATCTCGGAGCTGCGCGCCGACGCGGTCGAGAACCGAGCGAAGGCGATCGCAGCCCGCGACAAGCGCGCGGCCGACGACCCCAGGCGTGCCAGATACGACACGCGAATCGCCGAGGCCGAGGCGACGATCCGCCAGCTCGACGCGATCCCGCGCGGCGCCCGACCGGAGCCGCCCGAGGTCCACACCAATATCAAGACCTTCGACAAGGGTATCAGCAAGTGGCAGCAGAACCCGTCACTGATGCTCTACAAGCTTCAGACCAACGTCTATAAATTCTCCTGGTTGCTGATCCCGCTGTCGCTGCCGTTCGTGTGGATCCTGTTCTTCTGGAAACGCGAATACCGGCTGTACGACCATACGGTGTTCATCACCTATTCGATCGCATTCATGTCGCTGCTGTTCATCGTGCTGACGATCGCCAACGCGGTCGGGGTGACCGGCCCCTGGCTCATGGCGGCCGGGATCCTCGTACCGCCGCTCCACATCCTCCGTCAGATGAAGCAGGCCTATCGGCTCGGCTGGGTGTCCGCCGTGATCCGCACCGTCGTCCTGTGCTTCGGCATCACGCTGATCGTCGGCATTTTCCTGACGATCCTGGTGACATTGGGTCTGTTCGGCTGAACGATCGCCACCGGAAGACAAGGCCCTGAAATGAAAAGCCCCTCCGCGACACATGTCGCGGAGGGGCTTTTCATTTCAGCACGGATTACGCTTCGATCAGGCGCCCTGCGGCGCCGGATTGCCGAACGGACCCGGACCCTTGGGCCGGCGGATCTTCGGCACCGAAGTGCCGCCCGCAGCCACCGGGGCGGCGGTCGCGCCCGGATCGTTGCGGCCGATTTCCTCGCCCGCGACCAGCCGCTTGATCTCGTCGCCGGTCAGCGTCTCATATTCGAGCAGCGCATTGGCGAGCGTGTGGAGCTGGTCGATATGGTCGGTCAGCACCGTCTTGGCGCGGTCCAGACCACCCTCGACCAGGCGCTTGATCTCGGCATCGATCAGTTGCGCCGTCTCGTTCGACATATTGGCCGGACGCGACATCTGGTACCCCAGATAGCTCTCGTCCGAACCGCCATATTCGAGCGGGCCGACCGCGTCGGACATGCCCCAGCGCGTCACCATCGAACGCGCGAGGCGGGTCGCCGACTGGATGTCGCCCGATGCGCCCGAACTGACCCGGTCATAGCCGAAGATCAGTTCCTCGGCGACGCGGCCGCCCATCGCGATCGACAGGTGCGCATACATCTGGTCGCGGTGGAGCGAGTGGCTGTCGCGTTCGGGCAGGCGCATCACCATGCCCAGCGCGCGGCCGCGCGGGATGATCGTCGCCTTGTGGATCGGATCCGATGCCGGCTCGTGGATCGCGACGATCGCGTGGCCCGCCTCGTGATAGGCGGTCATGCGCTTCTCGTCCTCGGTCATGAGCATCGACTTGCGCTCGGCGCCCATCATGACCTTGTCCTTGGCCTCCTCGAACTCGCTCATCGCGACGAGCCGCTTGCCCCGGCGCGCGGCGAGCAGCGCGGCCTCGTTGACGAGGTTGGCCAGATCGGCGCCCGAGAAGCCCGGCGTACCGCGGGCGATGACCCGGGGATCGACGTCGGGCGCCAGCGGCACCTTCTTCATATGGACCTGAAGAATCTTCACCCGGCCCTCGATGTCCGGCGTCGGCACCACGACCTGGCGGTCGAAGCGGCCCGGACGCAGCAGCGCGGGGTCGAGCACGTCGGGACGGTTGGTCGCGGCGATGATGATGATGCCTTCGTTCGCCTCGAAGCCGTCCATCTCGACCAGCAGCTGGTTCAGCGTCTGTTCGCGCTCGTCATTCTGGTTGCCGATACCGCCGCCGCGGGACCGGCCGACCGCATCGATCTCGTCGATGAAGACGATACAGGGCGCCGACTTCTTGGCCTGTTCGAACATGTCGCGCACGCGGCTGGCGCCGACGCCGACGAACATCTCGACAAAGTCCGAGCCGGAGATGGTGAAGAAAGGCACGCCCGCCTCGCCCGCGATCGCACGGGCGAGCAGCGTCTTGCCGGTACCGGGCGAGCCGACCAGCAGCGCACCCTTCGGGATCTTGCCGCCCAGCCGGGCGAACTTGGTCGGGTCCTTCAGGAACTCGACGATCTCCTGCAGTTCCTCGCGCGCCTCGTCGATGCCGGCGACGTCGTCGAAGGTGACCTTGCCTTCCTTCTGCGTCAGCAGGCGGGCACGCGACTTGCCGAAGCCCATCGCGCCGGAGCCCGAATTCTTCTGCATCTGGCGCAGCACGAAGAAGGCGATGCCCAGGAACAGCAGGAACGGCAGCGACTGATAGAGCAGGATCATCCAGAAGCTGGGCGTCTCTTCGGGACGCGCCGTGATCTGGACATTCTTCTTCAGCAGGCGGTCGACCAGTTGCGGGTCACCGGGGTTGATCGTCCGGAACTTGGTGTCGTCGCTCAGCGTGCCGCTGATCGACCGCTCCGCGATACTGACATCCTTGACCTGGCCGCCATCGACCTTCTGGACGAAGGCTGAATAGCTGATGCCGGTGCCGGCGGGCTGCGCCGCACGGTCGCCGAACAGGTTCACGAACAGCGCGAGCGCCGCGAGGATGCCCACCCAGATCAGCAGGCTCTTCATCCACGGGCTGCCGCCCGGGGTCTCGCCGCCGCCGCCGCCATTCTGCTTGTCGTTGTCGTTCATTCGGGTCTGATACCTTCTGCGTCGACTTCAAGATAGGCACGAGGCGGTCAATGGCAATGCAACAACGTCGATCAGTGTGATCGATGCGGCGGGGCCGGCCGGAAATGCCAGAGTCCGCGCAGCGCACGCGCCTGTACGCCCGCAATCGTCGCGACGCCGCCTGAACCTAGCATGGCGATCAGCCGATCCAGTCCCTGATCGCGCCACGGCGCATCGGCACCGCGCGCACAGCGGACATGATCGATCGCACGGTGCGCCAGTCGTCGGCGCAGCTCGCGCGGAAGGTCGGCGGGGTCGAGCCACGCCTCGCCCCCCTCCAACCGCAGCCGCAGCGCCGCCTCGCGGTCGGTTGCCCAGCCAAGCGCCTCCTCCGCGTCGCGCAGTGTCGTCGCCGAATGGGCCAGGCGCTGCGCCAGCAGATCGGGTGTCGCCGCGATCAGCGCGCGCATCCGGCTGCGGTCGAACCGGGGATCGCCGTTCGACGGGTCATGGGCCGCGGTCAGACCGGCCTCGCGGACCAGCCGTTCCAGCTCGCAGCGCGCCCAGCCGAGCAGTGGCCGGATCAGGCTCACCCCTTCGCCCAGCGACCGGACGGGCCGCATGGCGGCCAGGCCTGCGACGCCGGCGCCGCGGCGCGCGCGCATGAGGAAGGTCTCGGCGACGTCATCGCGCTGATGCGCGACCGCAACCCAGCGCGCACCGATGCCGTTCGCCCAGCTCGCGAGCGCGCCATAGCGCGCCTCGCGCGCCTGTTCCTGGAGATTGCCCTGGGTGTTCCAGCCGGGCGGAAGCGACAGGGTCGCATGCGGCACGCCCAGCGCGGCACTCATCCTGGCGACCGAGCGTGCCTCCCCGGCGCTTTCGGCCCGGAGCCCGTGATCGACCGTCGCGACGCGCACGGCGTCGGGAAAGGCAGCGGCAGCGAGCAGCAGCATCGCGACGCTGTCGGCACCGCCAGACACCGCGACGGCCAGCGGGACTGCGGAGGTCGGTGTCTGGCCGGTCAGCGATTCGACGTCGGTGCGGAACCGCGCGACCAGCCCGGGATCGGGCCGGCTCACGTCAGCCGCACCGGGTCACTTGCACTTGTGCCGCGTGCGGCCAGCGGCGACGCCCGACTTGATCTCGGCCGAAATCGAATCGCCATAGCTCTTTTCGAGCTCGCCATAGACGCGGCAGATCTCGCTCGACGGCTTGTTGAGCTTCTCCAGCGCCTGGGCAAGGAAGTACAGGCTGTCGGGCGCGCGCTCGCCCTTGGGGTTCTTCGAATAATTGTCGAAAAAGGTCTTGGCCGCGAGGCTGGGTGCGCCGGCGTCGAGATAGGCGCGGCCCAGCAGGTTCTGGGCATAGCTGGCCCGGCGGTGATTCGGATAGGCAGTGACGACCGCCTCTAGCTCCTTGCGCGCCTCGGGATAGAATTTGGCCTCCCACAGGCGATAGCCATAAAGATAGCCATTCTCGGCCGGATCGGCGCCATTGGGCTTCTGGATCGCGGCAAGCTGTTCCGCGCGGGCTCCGGTCGGACGTGCCGGCGCCGGCACGGGCGGGGCAGCCGCGGTGCCGCCATTGCTCCCGCTGCCGCCGGTTGCGGGACCGTCGGCGCCGCCGCGCACCGGCACGGCCGAGAGCGAATCTTCCAGCGCACGGATCCGGGCATCGGTGCTGCGCTTATAGGCTGCGAACGCATCCTCGAGCTGGTTGACGCGGTTCTGGGTCTGCTCGGTCTGGCCGGTCAGCGACTGGAGCTGACTTTCCAGCGACGCGATCCGCTGCGTCAGGTCGGCGACCGGGCTGCTGGCGGGAACGCCAGGAATCTCGACCGGGGACTGTTCGGGCCGGATCTGCGGCTCGACCGTCGCGCCCGCGCCGCCCGGGAACACCTTGCGCTGCACCGCCCGCATCTCGCGTTCGAGCCGGTCGACCCGACCCTCGACGGACGACTGGGCATGGGCGGTTCCGGTGAATCCAAGCACGGAAGCCAGCGCGGCGGCAGCAATCAGAAAACGCATTATCACATCCCCGGGGGAGAATTCTGGAACAAGGTCATTGGCACGGACAGCCTGTCACGGCGATTTACGGGGCGGGTGTCTCGGCCGGGTTCGGCGCCGCCGGCACCGGCGCCAGGACGGCGGCCGGTGTGGAGGCAACCGGCGGACGCGGCGTCGGGCGGGCGGAAGCCGGGGTCGTGGTTGCGGCGGGCGTGCCGCCCTGACCGCGTGCCGACAACGCCGCCGCACTCACTTCGACATCGACCGTCTGCGCGGTCGCGCTCAGCGGCGGGACGTTCGACCCGTTCAGCGTCACCTGGATACGATCCGGGCGCGCGGTCCGCGCCCGCGGCTGCTGCGCGTCGGCGGGCACGTCGTAGCGCTCGCCCTTGGTCATTTCCTTTTCGAACAGCACCTTGCCGCTGCCGTCGGAAACGCGCAGCCACACCGGATCGGTCGCGATCAGCGATACCTGGCCGACACCGGGCTGAACCGGCGCCGTCTCGTTCGCGATCTCGGGCGCGGGATCGACCAGATTGTCGATCGTCTCGGGCGCCGGCGCGGTCGCGCGGAACAGGTCGGTGCCATAATAGAGGCCGGCGGCGACGGCGATCAGCACCGCCACGATCACCGTGACCCAGACGAGCCCGTTGGGCGCGCTGCGCGTGGGATCGCGCATCTCGTAGGACGGGACGGTCGAGATGCGATCATAGCTGGTGTGCGTCAGTTCGCCGCGCAGGTCGCGCGCGATCGCCACCTCGTCGGCGCCGACGGCGCGCGCATAGGCCTTGGCAAAGCCCAGCGCATAGGTCGACGAGGGAAGGGAACCGTAATTCGAATTCTCGATCGCCTCGAGATGGCGTTGCGGAATGCGCGTCGCCGCGGCGACGTCGGCAAGGCCCATGCCCTTCGCTTCGCGCGCGGCGCGCAGCTTCTCTCCCACCGTGGTGGGAAACAGCTGGGCCTGGGATTCGGGCTGCTCGCCTTCCATTCATCTCTCCGGCGGAAGGGGTTTCTGCTGCTCCGCCCTGGGGGGCGGTGTCACCCACGAGCACGCGACTGTCAACGACGCGTTCATCGGATCCGCCTTCGGTTCAGGCCAGTTCGACCGAATGCTCCGCGGCCCACCCCTCGAGCGACTCGCGCAGCGAGCCCTGCGGGCGCACCAGCGCATTTTCCATATGTTCGAGCAACTTGGCCCGGTCGAGCGAGCGAACCATCGCCTTGACCGGCCCCACCGCGGCAGGGCTGATCGACAACCGGTCGATACCGAGCCCGAGCAGCGCCATCGCCTCCAGCGGTCGCCCCCCCATCTCGCCGCATACCGCGACCTGCACGCCCGCCGCCTGGGCCTCCATCGTCACCCGCTTCATGAAGCGCAGGATCGAGGGGCTCAGCCAGTCGTAGCGCAGCGCAAGCCGGGGATGCGCACGGTCCGCCGCGAACAGGAACTGGGTCAGGTCATTTGTCCCGATCGACAGGAAATCGATCTTGGGCAGGAGGATGTCGAGCACCTCGGCAAGCGCCGGCACCTCCAGCATCGCGCCATAGCGGATCTCGGCGGGCATCTTGCGCCCCCGCGACGCCAGCCAGGTGCGCTGCGCCTCGAACAGGGCGTGCGCCTCCTCGAATTCCCAGGGTTCGGACACCATTGGGAACATGATGTTCAGCGTCCGCCCCGCCCCCGCCTCGATCAGCGCGCGCGCCTGCGCCTTCATCAGGCCGTCGCGCGACAGGGCGAGGCGCAGCGCGCGCCAGCCCATGGCGGGATTCTCCTCCTCGCCATTCTCGTCATGGTTCAGATAGGGCAGCGCCTTGTCGCCGCCGATATCGACGGTGCGGAAGGTCACTGGGCGATCGCCCGCGGCATCGAGCACCGAACGGTACAGCTTCTGCTGGTCCTGCTGGCGCGGCAGCGTCGCCGACACCAGGAACTGGAATTCGGTACGGAACAGCCCGATCCCGTCGGCGCCGGTCAGATCGAGCGCGGCGACATCGTCGCGCAGGCCGGCATTGACCATCAGCGTGACGCGGTGGCCATCGGCCGTCACCGGCGCCTCGCCGCGCAACTGGGCGAAGGCGGCGCGGCGCTTCTGGCTGAGTTCCAGCTTCGCCTCGAACGCTTCCTCGGTCGCGGTGGTCGGGCGGATGAACAGGCTTTCCTCGCCGACGTCGAGCAGCAGCATGTCGCCCTCGGCGATCAGCTTCTTGACGTCGCGCACCCGTCCCAGGACGGGGATCCCCATCGCCCGCGCGACGATCGTGACATGCGCGGTGAGTGAGCCCTCCTCCAGCACCACGCCCTTCAGCCGGCGCCGGTCATATTCGAGCAGTTCGGCAGGGCCCAGGTTGCGCGCGATCAGGATCGAATCCTGGCGCAGCCCCATCTGCGCGGCGGTGCCAAGCTGGCCCGACACGATCCGGATCAGCCGGTTCGACAGGTCCTCCAGGTCGTGCATCCGGTCGCGCAGCAGCGGATCGTCGATCTCGCGCATCCGCATCCGTGTCCGCTGCTGGACCCGCTCGATCGCCGCCTCTGCGGTCAGGCCGGAATCGATCGCCTCGTTGATGCGGCGGCTCCAGCCCTCGTCATAGGCGAACATCTTGTACATCGCGAGCACCTCGTCATGCTCGCCGCCCACGCCGAACTCGGCCTGGCTCGCCATCCGGTCGATCTGCTCGCGCATCTTGTCGAACGCGGCATAGACCCGGTGACGCTCGGCCTCGGTATCCTCGGCGACGGTATGTTCGATGACGATGCGCGGCTGGTGATAGACCGCGACGCCGCTCGCCATGCCTTCGACGATGCGGAAGCCCGAGACACGAACGGCTGCGGTCGACTGCATCCGCGTCGTCCCGCCGCTTCCCGCAGCCGCCACGTCGATCAGGTCGGCATTGGCGATCAGCTCGGACAGCACCATCGCGACGGTCTGCAGCGCCTCGATCTCGACATCGTCATATTTGCGCGCGGCGGCATGCTGGACCGCCAGCACGCCCACTGCCCGCTCGCGCCGGATGATCGGGACGCCGGCGAAGCTGTGATATTTCTCCTCGCCCGTCTCCGGGCGATAGGCGAAGTCGGGATGCGATGCCGCCTCGTCGAGGTTCAGCGTCTCGACATTGCCGGCGATCGTGCCGACCAGGCCCTCGCCCAGCGCCAGCTTGGTGACGTGCACCGCCTCCTGCGCCAGCCCGCGCGTCGCGAACAGTTCGAGCACGCCTTCGCGCAGCAGATAGATCGAGCAGACCTCGCTATCGAGCGCCTCGCCGATGATGTTGACGACGGCATTGAGCTTGGCCTGGGCGGGAAGACGCTTCGCCATCACGTCGTGAAGACGCGTGAGGATCTCGCGTGCGGAAGCGACTGCGCTCAGGGCCATGCGGAAGCGCTAACAGATCATGTCGCCCGCTGCCAATGCACCTGTTCGTTTCATGCGGATATGGCGCAAATCGCGCACGCTCCGGTCGGGCTTGCGCCCTTATACTATTTGTCATACAGTATATGTCACACAGGATGCGAGACATAGCATGCCGATCGAGGACGACCTTTTCGAAAAACTGCGCATCGAGTTGCGCCGCGGATCGCTGGTGATCGCCGTGCTCGGCGCACTGCGCGAGGAGCGCTACGGCTACACCCTGCGCCAGAGCCTGGAGGATGCCGGGCTGCCGATCGAGGAAAGCGCCCTCTACCCGCTGCTGCGGCGGCTGGAGGCGCAGGGCCTCCTGAACAGCGAGTGGCGCGAGGAGGGCAAGCGCAACAAGCGCTTCTACCGCCTGAACGCGGACGGCACCGAGGTGCTCGCCCAGCTTCTCGCCGAATGGAATGCGATCTCCACCTCGATCCTGCGCCTTACGGAGAAGGACCAATGACCGATCTAGTCGACCGCTACCTGTCGTCCGTCCGTCGTAGCCTGCCCGCGGGCAAGGCGGACGATATCGTCGCCGAACTGCGCGACGTGCTTTCCAGCCGGATCGAGGATCGGGAGGAGGCGCTAGATCGACCGCTGCGCAGGGACGAGGTCGCCGCGATCCTGAAGGACTTCGGCCACCCGCTGGTCGTGGCAGCCGGCTACAAGCCGCATCAAGTTCTGATCGGGCCCCAGATCTTCCCCTTCTACCTGTTCACGATGAAGGTCGTCGGGGCGGTCGTCATCGTGCTGATGGTCGCGATCGGCGCGGCGGACCTGATGCTGGGACATGCACCGGTGGTTCGCGCCCTGGTCCGGGCCGCGGCCGGTGTCTGGGACGGCGCCCTGTCGGCGGCGGCGATCATCACACTCGTCTTCGCCGTGCTGGAACGCACCGGCTTCGCAGCCGAGCATGTCCGCAACTGGCGCCCCGAACAACTGCCGCCCGCCGACCGCCCCGCGCCCGGCCGCTGGGAATCGGCGATCGAGATCGGCATCGGCATCGCCTTCATCCTGTGGTGGACGGACAGTTTCACGCTGCCGATCCCCGCCCACCGTGGGCTGGTCCTGGAGGCGGCGCCGGTCTGGGCCGACTATTACTGGCCGATCCTGGCGCTCGCGGTGATCCAGCTGGCGATCGCGCTGGTCAAATGTATCAGGCCCGGCTGGCGGATCGCGCGTCTCGTGATGGGCACGGTCAATGCGATCGCGACGCTGCTGCTGATCGCCGGCCTGCACCGCGCCGGCACATGGGTTGTCGTGCGCGCGACGACGATGGATCCGGCCGACGCCGCGCGAGTGGCCGACAGCGTCGATCTCGCGCTCGGCATCGGCATGGTCGCGGTGGCGGTGGTGATGATCGTCACCACGCTGGTCGATTTCCGGAAGGCGGCGCGCGGCCGCTGACCGCCCTGAAGACCGACGGCCCGCTCCGGAACTGGCGCGGGCCGTTCGCCTCGGTTCAAGCCGCCCGCTTCTCCAGCGCCTGCGCGGCTTCGGCCATCAGCGTGGCGAGGATATCGACCAGCGGCTCCTCCTTCGTCACCATCCCAACCGACTGGCCGGCCATCAGCGAGCCGTTCTCGACATCGCCGTCGATCACCGCCCGGCGCAGCGCGCCCGCCCAATAATGTTCGATCTGGAGCTGGGCTTCCATCATCGCCAGCTTGCCCTCGTCCAGCGCCTGGGCGACTTCGCGCTGCTTGGCGGTGAACAATTCGGTTGAGGCATTCTTCAGCGCGCGCACCGGAATGACCGGCAGGCGCGGATCGATCTGCACGCTGGCGACCGCATCGCGCGCCGATCCCCGGATGAAGGCCTTCTTGAAATTGGGGTGCGCGATGCTCTCGGTCGCGCACACGAAGCGCGTGCCGAGCTGGACGCCGGCCGCGCCCATGTCGAGATAGCCGGCGATCGCCTCGCCGCGGCCGATCCCGCCGGCGACGAACACCGGGACCTGCGACGCGATATCAGGCAGGATCTCCTGCGCCAGCACGCTGGTCGACACCGGGCCGATATGGCCGCCGGCTTCCATGCCCTCGGCCACCAGCGCATCGACGCCGGAGCGGACCAGCTTCTTCGCCAGGCTGAGCGCCGGTGCGAAGCAGATCAGTTTGGCGCCATTCGCCTTGATCGCATCGAGCGACCCCGCGGGCGGCAGTCCGCCGGCGAGCACGATATGGCTGACCTGATGGCGATTGCAGACCTCGATCAGGTCGAACAATTGCGGATGCATCGTGATCAGGTTCACGCCGAACGGCTTGTCGGTCAGCGCCTTGGTGCCGGCGATCTCCGCATCGAGCAGTTCCGGCGTCATCGCACCGCAGGCGATCAGGCCGAAGCCGCCCGCATTGGACATCGCCGCCACCAGGTTCCGTTCGGAAACCCACGACATCGCACCGCACATGATGGCAACCTGGCTTCCCAGGAACTCGACGCCGCGCGCCATCCGGCGCGTCAGTCTCTCTTGGCCGACAGTCATCTGATCATTCTATCCCGTCATTGATTCCCGGCTTTCGCCGGGATGACGGGAGCGCGTCAAGCCGCCGTGTCCTCGACGTCCAGCCCATAGGCGGTGTGCAGCACGCGGACGGCCAGCTCGGTCTCGTCCTCGTGGATCAGCACCGACACCTTGATTTCCGAGGTCGTGATCGCCTGGACGTTGATGCCGCGGTCGCCCAGCGTCTTGAACATCGTCGCCGCGACGCCGGCATGGCTGCGCATGCCGACGCCGACGACCGATACCTTGGACACGCGCGTGTCGTGCAGCAGCTGTTCGAAACCGATCGCCTCGCGCTGCTTCTCGAACACGTCGAGCACGCGGGCCAGTTCGGCCTGGGGCGCGGTGAAGGTCACGTCGGTCGACCCGGTCGAATGGGCGATGTTCTGGACGATCATGTCGACGTTGATGTTCGCCTCGGCAAGCGGGGTGAAGATCGACGCCACCGCACCGGGCCGGTCGGGCACCGCGGTCAACGTGATCTTCGCCTCGTTCTTGTCATAGGCGACGCCGGTGATGAGCTGGCGTTCCATGTCGTCGATCTCCTCTTCGCCGACGATCAGCGTGCCGGGTTCGCTGGCGCCATCGGCGTCGACGAACGAGGACAGCACCTGGACGCGGACTTTTTCCTTCATCGCCAGTCCCACCGAGCGGGTCTGGAGCACCTTGGCCCCGACGCTGGCGAGTTCGAGCATTTCTTCATAGGTAACGCGCTTCAGCTTGCGCGCGCGCGGCACGATGCGCGGGTCGGTCGTATAGACCCCGTCGACATCGGTATAGATATCGCAGCGATCGGCCTTCATCGCCGCCGCCATCGCCACCGCCGAGGTATCCGATCCGCCGCGGCCCAGCGTGGTCACGCGCTCGCCGGCGGCGAGGCCCTGGAAGCCGGGGATCACCGCGACTTCGCCCGCCGCCAGGCTGGCATCGAGCGCGACCGTGTCGATGTCGGCGATGCGGGCCGAGGCATGGCCGTCCGAGGTGCGGATCGGCAGCTGCCAGCCGAGCCAGCTGCGCGCCTTGACCCCGATCGACTGCAGCGCGATCGCCAGCAGGCCCGCGGTGATCTGCTCGCCCGACGAGACGACGACATCATATTCGCGCGGATCGTAGAGAGACGAGGCTTCGCGGCAGAAATTGACGAGCCGGTCGGTCTCGCCGGCCATCGCCGAGACGACGACGGCGACCTGGTTGCCCGCCTCGGCCTCGCGCTTGACGCGCATCGCGACGTTGCGAATCCGCTCGATCCCCGCCATCGAGGTGCCGCCGAACTTCATCACGATACGTGCCATGGTCTGGTCTTGCTTCCGGCCCTTGGGATCAGAGAGCCGGGCTGATAGGAGCGGGCCATGGCAAACGCAACCATAGCAACCGTTGACCCGCGTGAAGCTGAGCATTTCGGCCGACTCGCCGCCGACTGGTGGAATCCCAAGGGCTCGTCGGCGATGCTCCACCGGCTCAATCCGGCGCGGCTCGCCTATCTGCGCGACGCGATCGACGACCATTGGGGCGGCGACACCGGCGGCTTCTCGCCGCTGGCCGGGCGCACCGCGCTCGACGTCGGCTGCGGCGCCGGCCTGCTGACCGAACCGCTGGCGCGAATGGGCGCACGCGCGACCGGACTGGATGCCGCACCGGAGAATATCGGCGCCGCCCGCGCCCATGCCGAGGCGGCCGGGCTGGACATCGACTATATCGCCGGCGGGATCGAGGCGCTGGCCGGGCGCAGCTTCGACCTGGTCGTGTCGATGGAAGTGATCGAGCATGTCGCCGACGTGCCTGCCTTCATCGCCGGCCTGGCGGGCGCGCTGGCCGAGAGCGGGCTGATGGTGCTGTCGACACCCAACCGGACCTGGCTGTCCCGGGTGGCGATGATCACGATCGGCGAGGGCGTCGGTGCGGTGCCCAAGGGGACGCACGACTGGGACCAGTTTCTCACCCCGGACGAACTGACTGCTCAGTTGGCCGATGCCGGGCTGAAGGTCATCGAAACGCGCGGGCTGCGCTTCTCGCCTGCCCGCGGCTTCGTCCTCAGCGAGGATACGAGCCTCGACTATCTGGTCACCGTCGTCCGGGCCTGAGGCCCGGACGCGCGGCGCCGCTTATTTCTGACCGTAGTCGAGGACTGCAATCGCACCGATATCGAGCGTCTGCTTCGCGGTGTTGACGTGCAGTGCGGCCGACAATTCGCCCGCGGCATAGTCGCGGTCAGCGCGGCCGACGACCTGGTAGAGCTTCCATTCGGTCGTGATGTCGAACGCCTTGCCGTACAACTGGGTATAGGGGGCGTTACTGAGCTGTAGCTGGCCGTTCACCCTGGCGGTCGTGGCGCCACCGGCACCTTTCTCCAGCCGCGCGTAAAAGGCGACCAGAATCTTGTCGCCTTTTTTTACCGCTCCTGTCAGCGGCGAGTTCACGCCTACCGTCCAGGCTTCCCCGCCGCCCGGCGTGTCGAGCCTCAGCGCTTTGCCGAACTGGACCTTGTCATCCTTCACCAGCTTGGGTTTGCCACCACCGGGCAAACCGTAAACGATCAGTTCCTCAGGATGGGGACCATTGAGGACGACCGGCTCGGCCGCCGGAGCCGGGGCGGCCGGCGCCGTCTGGGCGCGCAGCGGCGCCGGTATCAGGGCGATCGACGCGGCCAGCGTCGACACCGCAAGAGCGATGCGAATGGTCATCAAATATCCTCCCCACAGGTTATTATGCGAGGAGGCTATTCCTGGTTCGCGCCGGTTTCAAGCGGCAAAATGTCAGCGTTGTCGCACGCCCATCTCGGTCAGGCGCCCGCCCCGTCATAATGCTGGATCTGCAGGGCATCGAGATCGATGCCGTCGGTACAGCGCAGGTTGATCACGATCACCTCCTTGCCATCCGGTCCGGTGCCGCCGCCGACGGGTGCGCAGCCGCACGTCCGACAGAATTGATGCCGAATGACACCCCTGCCAAAGCTATAGTCCGTCATCGCATCGTCGGCCGCCTCGATGATCACGGCCTCGGGCGTGGTGAAGTGAAGCAGATACCCGCGGCGCTGGCAGATCGAGCAATTGCACGCCATGGCGCCGGTCGGCATCTCCTCGTCCAGCGTGTAGGCGACGGCACCGCAATGGCAGCTTCCGGTCACAGGCATTGTCGAATCCCCTCTTTTGTTGTTCTTCTAATGTTCTACATCATGCATGGTCATGCAGCAATCGGATTCACATCCACAATTGACCTGTCGCGTCCTCCTGCCCCACCTTCGCGACGATGGCCGACTTAAAACTGCATCCCAGCTGGCTCGAACCGCTGCGCGAGGAATTCGCCAGTCCTTATATGGCGGCGCTGCGCGACTTCCTGAAAGCCGAGAAGGCGGCGGGAAAACGCATTTTCCCTGCCGGCAGCGAGTGGTTCCGGGCGCTCGACCTGACGCCGCTGGAGAATGTTCGCGTCGTGATTCTCGGTCAGGACCCCTATCACGGTCCCGGCCAGGCGCACGGCCTGTGCTTCTCCGTGCGCCCCAATGTCCGCGTACCGCCGAGCCTGGTCAACATCTACAAGGAGCTGGAGAGCGATCTCGGCATCCCCCGCGCCCGCCACGGCTTTCTCGAACACTGGGCGCGGCAGGGCGTGTTGCTGCTCAATGCCGTTCTTACCGTCGAGATGAGCATGGCGGCATCACACCAGGGAAGGGGCTGGGAGAAATTCACCGACGCGGTGATCCGACTCGTCAACGCCCGGGCCGAGCCGACCGTGTTCCTGCTCTGGGGCAGCCATGCCCAGAAGAAGGCGGCTTTCGTCGACTCGGTCGATCGCGGCGGGCGGCATCTGGTGTTGAAGTCGCCCCACCCCTCGCCGCTGTCCGCGCATTCGGGCTTTTTCGGCAACAACCATTTCTCGAAGGCCAATGCCTTTCTCGAGTCGCACGGCCGCGCGCCGATTGACTGGGCGCTGCCCGCGCTATGATGCTGCTCGCCCTGATCTCTCCCGCCCTGCTGGGCGCCGCCGCGCCGCAGGATGCGTTCTTCACCCGCCTGCACGCCTTGTGCGGCAAGGCGTTCGCCGGGCGGGTCGTCAGCACCGATCCGGCCGACGCCGATTTCACCGACAAATCTCTGGTCATGCACGTCCGCGACTGCAGCGCTTCCGAGCTGCGCATCCCCTTCCATGTCGGCGAGGACCGCTCGCGGACCTGGGTGGTCACGCGCACCGCGACCGGACTGCGCCTGAAGCATGACCATCGGCACGAGGACGGCGCTCCGGACGCGACGACGCTTTATGGCGGCGACACGACCGCCGACGGGACCGCGCAGCGCCAGGAGTTTCCCGTCGACGCCGAGTCGATCGCGATGTTCCGAAGCGCGGGCAATAGTCGCTCGACCACCAATGTCTGGGCGATCGAGGTGGACGCGACCCGCTTCGCCTATGAGCTGCGCCGGCCGGGACGCCGATTTCGCGTCGAGTTCGACCTGACCCGGCCGGTCACCCCGCCACCCCCGCCCTGGGGAAGCGGATGATTCGCCTTGCCGCACTCCTGCTTGCCCTGGCGCCGGCCCCCGCAGCGGCGCAGCTGATCGACGACATCGATTCTGCCTGGCTGGCGAAGGTTCGCCCGGGCCCCAGACAGCATTTCAGCGGCACCGCCGAAGAAGGGCCGGGCAAGCGCCGCACGGAGTCGGTCGCCGCCGGCGATCTCCTCGTCGCCATCCGCACTAGGGATCGCTTCACCTTGGTCCTCCATGTCGGGAAGTCCCGTCGGGTCACGAGCGGCTGGATCGACAGCAGATCGCTCGCGCGGGTCGAACCCCCGTCGCCCGCGCCTTCGGCCTGGCTCGGAGGCTGGACCGCATGGGAGGGCAGGATCGACATCACGCGCACCACCGATCCGGCCGCACTGCACGCTGTCGGCTATGCAACCTGGGGTGCCCACCGCAAGGAAGCGGTCAAGCTCGGCGTCAACTATGGCGAGTTCGATGTCGCCATCCGACCCGCCGACGGCAAGGTCGCGTTCAGCCCGATGGCGGGCTGCGACATCACGCTGCGGCTGCTCGGCCCCTATCTGATCGGCCGCGACAATTATGGCTGCGGCGGCCACAACGTCACCTTCGGCGGCGTGTATCGCCGCTGACGGCTATTGCAGCGTGGCGGTTTCCTCATCGCCGTAGCGACCATAGAAATGCATCAGCTGGACGATCAGCGAGGCGCGATCCGCCAGGGAATCGGCCTGCAGCAACGCCTGTTTCGAAGCTGCGTCGAACGGCGCGACCTGGGCGATTCCGTTGACCAGCGATTCGTCGTCTAGCCGGGTGACGGCTTCCCAATCGACCGCATATCCCTGGGCATCGGCGAAACGGCGCGATTCGAGTTCGAGCGAGGCCCGTTCGGCCAGCGCCAGCGTCTCGGGCTCGGCGACCGGTTCCAGCTCGGCCTCGATCTGGCGGAAGGGGGTGGAAACCTCCAGCTCGCGCACCACCGTGAAGCGCGCCAGCCCCTCCAGCACCAGATTGAAGCGGCCGTCGTCCAGCGCCTCGACATCGGCGATCCGGCCGACGCAACCGATGTCGAACAGCGGCACCGGGTCGCCCTCCCCGCGCGGCTGGATCATGCCGATCCGCCGGTCGCGCGCGAGCGAATCGGTCACCATCGCACGATAGCGCGGTTCGAAGATATGCAGCGGCAGGTGCATCCGGGGGAGCAGCAGCGCTCCCGGAAGCGGGAAGATCGAAAGCCGGGTGACGGTCATCCGAACAGGATGGCGGACAGCTTGCGCCGCTGCGCCGATACCCAGGGATCCTCGAGCCCGACGACCTCGAACAGCTTCAGCAGCCGCTGGCGGGCGGCGCCCTCGTTCCACTCGCGATCGGTCTCGATCATGCCAAGCAGCGTCGCTGCCGCCCCGTCGCGGTCGCCCGCCGCCATCTGGCCGCCGGCCAGCTCGTAGCGCGCGTCCATGTCCTCGGGGTTGACGGCGGCATGCGCGGCCAGTCGCGACAGGTCGTCGACCGGCTTCGCCTCCTTCGCCAGCGCGATCGCCGAACGCGCTCGATCGATTTCGGCCGCCTTGCCGACTTCGTCGGGCAGATCCGTCAGCGCAGCCTCGGCGTCCTCGGTCCGACCCAGCGCCAGCAATGCCCGGGCGCGCCCCGCGACGATCGCAGGATGGTCGGGCGCCATGTCCGCGATCTGTTCGAAGATCGAGAGGGCGCGTTCGGCATCGCCGTCGGCAAGCACCTGCTCGGCCATGGCGATCAGCGGCTCGAGCTCGGCTTCCTGCTGCGCATCCTCGCTCTGGATCGGCAGCTGGCGCAGAATCTGGTCGAGCATCGTGCGCACCTGGGTCTCGGTGCGCGCCGAAGTCAGGTCCGCGACCAGCTGGCCCTGGAACATCGCATAGACGGTCGGGATCGAGCGGACCTGGAATTGCGAGGCGATGAACTGGTTCTGGTCGACATCGACCTTGGCCAGCACCACGCCCTTGGACGCATAGTCGGCCGAAACCTTCTCCAGCACCGGGGTCAGCTGCTTGCAGGGCCCGCACCATTCCGCCCAGAAATCGACGATGACCAGGCTGGTCATGGAGGGTTCGACGACGTCGCGGCGGAACGCCTCGACGGCTTCGCGTTCGGCAGTGGTCAGTCCGGCAGTGGCCAAGGGAAGCTCCCGAGTCTGAAAAGGGTGCGAAAGGATCGCGCCTATGTGGGGTTTCGGGTCGCCGAGGCCAAGCTTTTTCAGATTATGCGCTTTTCGCATAAAAGGGGGTTGCCGCCCCCAGGGACCGATGCTAGTGGCCGCCGCCTTGACCCGGCCCATGGGTCCTCCACCGGGTCGGGAAACGCCAGAGCGGGCGTAGCTCAGGGGTAGAGCACAACCTTGCCAAGGTTGGGGTCGAGGGTTCGAATCCCTTCGCCCGCTCCAGCGGTTTCAACGTCGAGGATCAGCGATCCTCGGCCACTCTCGAAATCCTCGGTTCTTTTGTAGCGCTTCGTCCGATCCAGCGGTCGCAACGTCGAGAATCCCCGGTCTTCGTCCCTCATTGGCCTGTACCGACATCTTGCCCGAAGCGCCTCACCGCGCCACGACGCAATATGGTGTTCGGACTTTTCAAGTCTCGTCCCGGGCTGCCGGAGATACGGGCGCGGGTTCGCGTGCTGGTCGATCAGGTCGGGGCTCCGCCGGGCGATCCGGTGAGCTATGGCGGCTCGCGTCAGGACGGCACCCCGCATATCGAGGCGGGCAGCCGCTATCATTTCGTCGTGTGCGAACGCGGTAACGAGTTCGAGCGGCGAACGACCGACGATCTCGACGATCTGCTCTACTGGATCTTCGACGGCGTCACCTTTTCGATGGCGTCCAACTTCGAAGTGAAGCACCGCCGCACTGGCGAAGACACCCGCCGCCAGCTGTTCGCCAAGCAGATCGAGTATCTCGAACGCCTCTCTCCCGAATGGGCGGCACGGCAGGAGGCCGAACACGCGGAAATTCTCAGCAGGCACCCGTTTGTCGACAAGTGAGTCATGCCAGCCTACGCTAAACCCTCGCCCGCAGAGAGTAGCTTTGGATTTGGGAAGCTGTCGCAGTCAACAGTCGGAAAGTAAGTTAGTAATAGCTCCCGCATCCAGATAACGTTGAGTTGCGATGCCTAAATCGATCGAGGAAATATTGGGACGCGGCCCTGTTCAAAAAGAGCGCCCCATTCCTGGCACCCTACTCGGCGAAGCCGACATGGTGCGGTATGTGTCGTTCTATTCAAAGGAGCTTCCTGCGAAGATTTTCCGCAACGTTACCAGAAAAGTAAATCCACCGCTAGTGACCGGCGGCGGCGTTGTGCTTGAGGGCTGCATCATCACGTTACCGGATACGACGTCCATGTATCCGCTGATATTTCACGGTGACGTCGCAGGATGGCAGCGCCAGATTGAAGAAGGCGCTCACGCCTTAGGGTTAGGCATCGTGGACAAAGCTTGACCTGAGGCTCACGGGTTGATTCAAGGCTGTCTTTTGGAGGCGGCGTTGGGCGAGCGGATCGGGGTATCGGACGAAGAGTGGGCGCTGATCGGACCGTTGCTGCCGCCCGAGCATGGTCGCGGATGTCGGCCGGCGGGCGACAACCGTCGTTACTTCGAGGGCATGATATGGATGGCGCGCTCAGGCGCGCAGTGGCGTCTGCTGCCGGACGATTATGGAAAGTGGAACAGCGTATTCCGGCGCTACCGGCGCTGAGTCGATGCCGGCGTATTCGACGCCCTGCTGGAGACGCTGGCCGAGATGGTGGAGCGCGATACCAGCGCCGACATGATCGACAGCACGGTAGTCCGGGCGCATCATTGCGCCGTCGGGCTAAAAAAGGGGATCAAGAGACCCAGGGGCTTGGCCGGTCGCGCGGTGGCTTCACCACCAAGCTCCACGCCCGCTGCGACGGGCACGGCCGACCGCTCGGCTTCGTCCTGACGCCGGGACAGACGCACGATGTGCAGGGCTTCGGCCCGCTGTTCCGGATGCTCGGCGACCGGATCGAGGCGCTGCTCGCCGACAAGGGCTACGACGCAGACGCAATCCGCGCACAGCTCGCCGCAGCCGGCGTCGAGGCCGTCATCCCTGCCAAGAGCAATCGCCGCACACCCATCTCGCACGATCGCGTGAAATACCGCTGGCGTAATCTCGTCGAGCGCTTGTTCAGCAAACTCAAAAACTGGCGGCGCGTCGCCACCCGATACGACAAAACCAGGGAATCATACCTCGGCTTCGTCACTCTCGCTTCAATCAAACTGTGGATACCCTTTGTCCACGATGCCTAGTCTCAGCCAAAATACAGAATGACAAAATTGCGCTTTCTGATGGTCGAGAATTTAACTTGGCTGACTGTAGCGTGGAATTCGACTAACGTGCCTGGCCTGTTGCCGCAGATGGACACCGGCGCATTCAGTCTGCACCGATGCGAAGGAAGCGATGGCGCCGCGGGCAAGTCGCTGATAGCCTTTCCGAAAATGAGTCGGGGGGACATGTCGTGAAGACCACGCGTTTCGGGATGCTGCTGAGCCTGGTCGCGATGCTGTCCGCCTGTGGCGGCGGGGGCAGCGGATCGCTCACCACCGGCGGCGGGACGACGGGCGGGGGTGGCACGCCGATCGGCGGTGGCGGCACGCCTACCCCGACCGCGAATGGCTGTTCGCTGAGCGAGCGCAAGACCTGGGTCGCGAACCAGATGAACGAGTGGTATCTCTTTCCTGAGACGCTCCCCGCCACCCTGAACGCGGCTTCCTATACGACCGTACAGGATTATCTCGACGCACTGACCGCGACCGCACGGGCGCAGGGCCGCGACCGCTATTTCACCTACATCACCTCGATCGCCGAAGAGACCGCCTATTATAATTCGGGGTCGAGCGCGGGCTTCGGCTTCCGCCTGGCCTATGACCCGTCGTCACGGCGGATCGCGATCATCGAGGCTTTCGAGAACGCCCCGGCGCTCAACGCAGGGCTGGATCGCGGGACCGAAATCCTGGCTGTCGGCACCTCCGCCTCGACCCTGCAGGACATCAGTGCGCTGGTGGCAAGCGGCGGCACCGATGCGGTAAGCCAGGCGCTCGGACCCGACACGGTCGGCACCAGCCGCACGCTGCGCGTCGCCGACGCCGCCGGGGGGACGCGCGTGGTGACGCTGACCAAGACCGACTTCACCCTGGCACCGGTATCGAGCCGCTATGGCGCGAAGATCATCACCGACGGGGGGCAGCGCTATGGCTATGTGAACCTGCGCACCTTCATCAACACCGCAGAGACGCCGCTGCGCAATGCCTTTGCCAATTTCCGGGCACAGGGCGTGACCAATGTGATCGTCGACCTGCGCTACAATGGCGGCGGCCTCATCTCGATCGCCGAATTGATGGGCGACCTGATGGGCGCCAATCGCAGCACGTCAGACGTGTTCGATTACATGACCTTCCGCGCGTCGAAGTCGTCGGAGAACGAGGTCAATTATTTCGCGCCCCAGCCCCAGTCGATCGCCCCGACCCGGATTGCCTTCATCGGCACGCACTCCAGCGCGTCCGCGAGCGAACTCGTGATGAACGGCTTCATTCCCTATCTCGGCACCAACACGGCGCTGGTCGGCACGAACACCTATGGCAAGCCGGTGGGCCAGATCGCGCTGGACAGGACCGCGTGCGACGACCGGCTGCGCGTCATCGCCTTTGCCGTCGAGAATCGCGATCACCAGAGCAATTATTTCAATGGCATCGCCAGCGTGATGCCGCGCACCTGCCAGGCAGCCGACGACATCAGCCGGCCGATGGGCGACCCGGCCGAGGCATCGACCCGCGCCGCGATCGACTTCCTGGCCGGGCGCAGCTGCACCCCGATCGGGGCGACCAGCCAGGCCCGGGCAGCGCGCAGCGCGACCGCCAACAGCACGCCCGACGGCCGCGACCTGCTGGCTCCGCAGCAGCCCAGCACGGCGCAGCGCGAGGTTCCGGGGCTGTTCTGAATATAGGGGTCGGAACGGGACGGCGGCCGGACCTGCCTGATCGATTCCGGCGATTACTGAGGCAGCAACAGCGCGTTACACATTGGCGGTCCTGATCCTTATCTCGTCGTGATCGAGTGGCGACAAGGACCGACACGATGTCCCGAGACCTGACAAAGACCCTCACCTATCTGTCGATCCACCTGACGATCGGCTTCAGCGTTGCCTATGCCTTTACCGGGTCGGTCAGCATGGCCGGCGGCATCGCGCTGATCGAACCGTGCATCAACGCCGTCGCCTTCTTCTTCCATGAAAAGGCATGGAAGCGCGTCGAGCGCCGGGCCCAGGTCGATCCGTTCGTGCGCGACGCGGTTGTGCATGGCTGACCGCCACGAGACCGGTCGGCGATGATCGCGGTCGTCACCGGTCAGGGTTTGCGCACGGGGACGGTGCCAAAATCGCGCCGCATGCTGTCGCCGATCATCCCCCGCTGCGCCGCGGCACTCTGGCCTACCGGAAGCGCATAGAGCGAGCGCAAGAAGCTCAGATCCCAGGTGGTAAGCGTCACCGGCGCCGGCTGATCCTTCGGCGTCGTCATAATCGACAGGATGGTGGGGGCTCCACTGTCCTGGGCCCTCGCCGGGTTGGCCGTCGTCAGCACGCGCATGGCGGCGTAATCAGCGACCTGAACCGTCGTGAAGCCTTCGATCGCGTCCCGCTCGATCACCACCACCGACAGGTCGAATATCGGTCTCACAAGCTCGACCAGCCGCGACGCCGGGCGCGTGGTGCGCGCGACGATCCCGTGAGCCCGCACGCCGTCCAGATCAATCTTTCCAAGAACCCGCCATGCGATCGCCGGACCCGGTTCTTCGGACAGGCGGACCCGGTCCTCAGGGAACATCTGCGGCCGCTCTCGTTCCAGCTGGCGCACCGTCGCAAGCTTGTCGTCGGCGAAAATCACAAGAGCGTTGGGCGTACAAGGCTCGGCTGCCAGCCCGACTCCGGCCGCGCGCGCGACCTTGCGCATCCGCTCGGTGATGAGGCGGTTATATTTGACCGAAAGACCGAACGCGAGCGGACACACCCACTCCCCTTCGAACCGGGCGATGGTGCGCGCGTGCGGTGCCCAGGTCAGGCCCTTGACGAAATCGCTGACCTGCTTTTCGCTGGTCTCCCGGCCAACGACAACGATCTCGTTCCCTGCCTCCTGCGGCTCGGATGCAGTTGACGGGTGCTCCTGCGCGCTCACATCGGTGGCGAGCAGACACAGGAGAATGAGCCATATACGCATGCCCGCCCTCGGGATCGCTAAAGATCGGAAACGCTAGGGTCGCTCGGCTCGCTCGGCAATGATCGATGCGGTGCATCGCGTCCGAAATGGAAGCGACCGCCGACGCCACATGAGGTGACGCCGGCGATAACCTTACTCCGCAGCCGGCAGGTAGATCTCGCCACCCTTTTCGCGGAACTTCTCGCTCATCTCCGCCATCCCCGCCTCGGCGCTGTCCGCCGCGAGGAACGCATCGGCCGACTGGTTCTGCTTGGCGGCGAAGTCGCGCACTTCCTGCGTGATCTTCATCGAGCAGAATTTGGGACCGCACATCGAACAGAAATGCGCGGTCTTGGCGCCTTCGGCCGGCAGCGTCTGGTCGTGATATTGCTCCGCCGTGTCGGGGTCGAGCGACAGGTTGAACTGGTCGCGCCAGCGGAACTCGAACCGGGCGCGGCTCAGCGCATCGTCGCGCACCTTGGCCGCGGGATGCCCCTTGGCAAGATCGGCCGCGTGCGCCGCCAGCTTGTAGGTCACGACCCCGACCTTCACGTCGTCGCGGTCGGGCAGGCCCAGATGCTCCTTGGGCGTCACGTAGCAGAGCATCGCCGTGCCGAACCAGCCGATCATCGCCGCGCCGATCGCCGAGGTGATATGATCATAGCCCGGCGCGATATCGGTGGTCAGCGGCCCGAGCGTATAGAAGGGCGCCTCGCCGCACGCTTCCAGCTGCTTGTCCATGTTCGCCTTGATCTTGTGCATCGGCACATGGCCGGGGCCCTCGATCATTACCTGGACGTCATGCTTCCACGCCACCTGGGTCAGTTCGCCAAGCGTCGCGAGCTCGCTGAACTGCGCCTCGTCATTGGCGTCGGCGATCGACCCCGGACGCAGCCCGTCGCCCAGCGAGAAGGCGATGTCATACGCCTTCATGATCTCGCAGATTTCCTCGAAACGCGTGTAGAGGAAGCTTTCCTGGTGATGCGCCAGGCACCATTTCGCCATGATCGACCCGCCGCGGCTGACGATGCCGGTCACGCGCTTGGCGGTCATCGGGATATAGGGCAGGCGCACGCCGGCGTGGATGGTGAAATAGTCGACACCCTGCTCGGCCTGTTCGATCAGCGTGTCGCGGAAGATCTCCCAGGTCAGGTCTTCGGCGATGCCGCCGACCTTCTCCAGCGCCTGGTAGATCGGCACGGTGCCGATCGGCACCGGCGAATTGCGCAGGATCCATTCGCGCGTGTCGTGGATGTTGCGCCCGGTCGACAGGTCCATGACCGTGTCCGCGCCCCAGCGGATCGACCAGACCATCTTGTCGACTTCGTTCGCCACGTTCGATGCGACCGCGGAATTGCCGATATTGGCGTTGATCTTGACCAGGAAGTTGCGGCCGATCGCCATCGGCTCGCTCTCGGGGTGGTTGATGTTGTTCGGGATGATCGCCCGTCCGCGGGCGATCTCGTCGCGGACGAACTCGGGCGTTACGAAATCGGGGATGGCGGCTCCGAAATCCTGTCCGTCGCGGACATATTCGGCCAGCCGCGCCCGGCCGAGATTCTCGCGCTCGGCGACATATTCCATCTCGGGCGTGATGATACCGCGCCGGGCATAGTGCATCTGGGTCACGTTGGCGCCGGCCCTGGCGCGCAGCGGACGCTTGACCACGTTCGGGAAGGGCTGGACCCCGCCCGAGCGGTCGGGGCCGAGCTGGCCATTGTCCTCGGGACGGATCTCGCGGGCATCGACCTCCTCGACGTCGCCGCGCGCGCGGATCCAGGGGTCGCGCAGCCTGGGCAGGCCGGCCATGATGTCGATCCGGGCATTCGGGTCGGTATAGGGGCCCGACGTGTCGTAGACGCGCACCGGCGCCTCGCCCGATCCCGGCTCCAGCGAAATCTCGCGCATCGCGACTTTCAGCGGGCCGACATGGATCTTGCGCGATCCGCGGATCGGTCCGGTGGTGACACCGATTTCGGATTTGGCGGGAATGTCGGCCATGCGTGTTCGCTCCTTGTAGACGAAGCGAGATCACGGTTTCCGGGCGGACGCCGCTCCCTCCCTCCGCCGGTGTCAACCGGATCAGGTTCAGCGGGTCGGAGGCTCCAGCCTCCCTCTCAGCCGCGGTTCAGCGGCCCCCCGGGGATGACAGCGTTCTAGACGCGAAGCGGCGTCAGGGGAAGCGGTTCAGTCGAACACTTCCGCCAGCGCCTCTTCGTCACCCCGCTCGGGGTAGCGATAGGTATTCGCGACGCGTTCGGATTTCAGCAGATAGGCGGTCCAGATCCCGGCGTAGATCAGCGGTCGGACGAGCGTGGCTCCCATGGCGCCATAAAGCTGGACGAGCGGGAGCCCCAGCACTCCGGCGACGATCAGCGGTTCGACGATCAGCGTGACCGACGCGACCAGCCAGATAACGGAGATGCCGATCACCACCGTGGTCCAGTTGCGCACCATCAAAAAGCGATAGACCGCGAACCACATTGCCAGGCAGACGATGACCACGATCGTCCACTCGATGCGTACCGCCGTGTCCCAGGCATCGCCCAGAGCGCCGGCGGTGGCGCTGTCGCTCGTCATCATCAAAACCGAGCCGATCGACACCAGCGGGCTGATCACGCCGAGCGTCACCAGGAAAAAGGTGAGCCACCCGCCCACACCGTACAATTCGCGGTCGCTATAACCCATCAGACTGCCCCCGCCCCGGGAGCCGGGGCCAGGAGCAGCCTAACCGAGTTCAGACGGCATGCAAGCAGAGGTCAGAAGGTCCAGACGAGACCACCCATCGCGGTCCACTGATCCTTCGACCCGGCGATGCTGGTCAGCGGCGAGCGCGCGGCATCCTCGAGCATGCGGCGGTACGAGACCAGCCCCATCAGCCCGAGACCGCCAGTCAGGTCGCCGGTGAGCGAGACCACGCCGACGCCCGACAGCGTCCAGTCCTTCCAGCCTTTCTTCGCGTCGAACTGGGGCAGGCCGCTGGCCGCTGCCTCGGCGGGGCTGTTCACCCCGAAATAGGTGCGGGCATAGCCGTCGCCGACATAGTTGGCCGACAGGTTCAGCCCGACGAATGCCTTGGTGCTGAGCGGCGTGCCATAGTCGATCGAGGGGGTGATGACCTCGCTCTTGTGAATGCCGGCAATGTCATGGGTATAGGCGACCGACACGCTGAGCTTGTCATAATCGCTGGTGAACACGCCCTGCTTGCCGATGCCGACATAGCCGCCGACCTCGACCGCGAGCTTGCGGATCGGCAGTGCGCGGACCTGAGGATCCCTGATCGCGCTGCGGCGTGCACGGTTGAAATTGACGCTGACGATCGGGCCCGCCTGGAAATCCCAGCCCGGCCCGCCCTCGGTCGGGATCAGGTCGGCATAGGCACGGTTGCCGCGCAGGCCGAAATTGATGCCGGACACGCGCCCCTGGATTCCGGGAACCGCCGCGAAGACCAGATCGTCCGAGCCTTCGTAGCTGGGCGTCACGCCGGCGACGACGCCGATGCGCAGCGAATCGCCGTTCAGCTTTTCGGGGTCGATCCCGCCCGGTGCGGACGTCGGAGCCGGGGCCGGAGCGTCATCATCCTGCGCGAAAGCCGGCGCGGCGATCAGCAGGGCGGGCAACAGGAGTACGGCACGATACGTCACAGGCGAAGGCCTCCCAGGGAATGTTACCGGCGCGTAACGCCGGTTTCCTCTGATAGGTCCGTCCTTCTTCCTACAACAGATAGCGAATCTTGACCTGCTGTTGCACGTTTGTCGCAGCGACGACATCGAAGCTTGCCGAGGTGAAGCGCGGCGGGCCGAAGCCGATGCCGGGATTGCGCGAAAAGCCGAAACCCTCGCGGGGCATTCCCATGAAGGTGTCGAGCTTGCCGTTGTTGTTTTCGTCGTGGATCACCGCCAGCGCATAGGTGTCGTGCGCCAGTCCCTCGAACCGGACATGCGTGCTGGTCGCCGGTACCGTCTTCGCGATCCCCTTGCCCGACTTGCAGTCCGGAAACGCCTTGGCATCGGTCGTCAGGCAGAACCGAAGCACCCCCTTGGTCGAGCGCAGTTGGATGATCTCGACCTCCAGCGTTCCGCTAGGGGTCGGTGCGGCGGCCGGCAGCAGCAGCCCGGCGGCCAGTGCGGCTACGCCTCTCGAAACTGCCGATGCCCTTGTCGGTCCCGCAAAGCCGGTCCCAGAAACGGAAATAAAGGCCATAATTGCACTTATACTCGTCATGATGCCGCTGATGATGGCTCGCGGTGATCAGCCATCCGCCCAGTACGCCCCCCCACATGAACCGCGGGAACATCTCCCACCCCATGTGATTCGTGACCCCCATAACGGTCATGACGGCTAGGACAAACCCGAGTGCGCCGACATGAATGGGGATCAGGAAGACCAGCACCGGAATCACGACCGCGCCGGTCAGCGCCTCTACCGGGTGAAAGCTCATCGCCGCCCAGGCGGTCGGCGGGCGGCTGGCATGGTGCACGGCATGGGCGATGCGAAACCAGCGCGGCCGGTGCATCCAGCGATGCGTCCAGTAGAACCAGCTGTCGTGCGCGAAGAGATAGAGCAGCACCGACAGCGGCAGATACCAGAGCGGCCAGTCGCCCAGATCGGTGTAAATCCGGGTCCAGCCGTGATCCTGCCACCCCCAGGCGACGACGCCGGCGGGCACGCCATAGATCGCCGAGCTCGCCAGGCTCCAGCCGATCTCCTTGCGGATCTGCGGCGTCAGCCCGGCGTAGAGCCCGCGATGCTTCGCGCGCGTGGCCAGGTCGAAGACGCCGCTGACGATCAGGTAGCGCACGCCGACGATCAGCGTCATCGCGAGCGCGGACAGGATGATGGCCAGGACGATGCTCATCCCCCTGCCCTACAGCCTGCGCTCGCCCGCGTCAGCCGCGATTCACGACAGCAGCGGATGCGCCTGCCACGCCTTGATCGCATCGACCGGCCAGACCAGCATCAGGACGTTGAGCGTGAGATTGTCGCGAATCAGGACCAGCGTCAGCAGTTCGAACCCGATCGCCATCGCGACGATCATCCGCGCCGGCAGCCGCATCGCCAGCCAGAAGCCGAACGCCATCCAGCCGATATCGGCCATCGAATTGACGATGCTGTCGCCCGAATAGCCCAGCGCGATCGTCGCTTCGCGGTAGCGATTGATGATGATCGGCGAGTTTTCGAGGATCTCCCAGCTGCCCTCGATCACTACCGCCAGCGGCAGGGCCCAGCGCCGGCCTTCCCCCCGCACCGCCAGATGAGCGAGGCCGTAGAACAGAAACCCGTGGATCACGTGGCTGAAGCTGTACCAATCGGCGATATGCTGGCTGTTCTCGCTCGACTGCACCACGCCGTGCCACAGCTTGACCGTCCCGCAGGCGCAGATCGGCGGCCGGTCCATCGCCACCAGCACGACGAGGACGGCCGCGGCGATCGCCAGGGCAACGAGCAGCGCGGCGGCCGGCACTTCGATCGGGCGGCGAGCCATCGCGTTACCGCTTGCCGAGCAGGCTGTCGGGATCGAAGTCCATCCCGTTCCCGACCTGGTCGATCGTGAGCAACGGCCGGGCGGGAATCGTCGACCAGCGCGTCTTCTGGGCGTCGTCGCTGATCGAGCCCGTGCTGGTCTTCATTCGCCGGGTGAGATAATTGATGCTCTGCGTATCCATCTCTCCGGTGTTCCGCTGGACGTTCGTATAATCATAGCCGATCAGCCGCAGAGCCCCTTGCTGCCAGCGGAACGTGTAGGTCGTGGCACCCATGCCCCAGCCGCCGGCGCTCATGAACCGGCCCAGCCGGATCCGGACCGTCCCGCGCACCACCTCCATCCCGCCGCCGGTGACGCCTTCGGAGGCGAACCAGTCCTCGGCGCAGGCATGATCATAGCGCGGGATCAGGCTGTGGTTCTGCACCGCCAGCCGATATCCGCCGCCCCGCTGGGCAAGGGCGACGACCAGGATGCGTGGATTGGTATCGATCCGATCGCCGCACAGCCCCTTGTTCGCGACGATGTTCGCCGGATCCTGTTGTTTCAGCGCCAGCGCCAGATCGGGCAGCCCGTCACCATCCAGATCGCCGCTGTCACGGCTTTCGATACGCCACCCCTTGGGAACAAACCCCTCGGCATTCGCCGCGGTCGGCGCAAGCTTGGGATAGGTGACAGGCGGAAGATCCTGGACGCCGGATATCGACGCAACCAGAGCAGGCAGAAGAAGAACGATCATGCTGCGCTTGTGCCTTGATGGTCCCGCCTCGGCAATCCGAGCCGGCTCAGCTCAGAGCTTGCCCACCAGTCCGTTCGGATCGAATTCCATCCCGTTGCCGATCTGATCGATCGTCGGCAGCGGCCGTGCCGGGATCGTCGACTCGCTGGTCCTGGTCTTTTCGCTGTCGATCATGCCGCGAACGATCTGGACCCGCCGGATCAGATAGTTGATGCTCAGCTTCTGGGTTTCGCCGGTGTTGCGCTGGACGTTCGCATAATCGAAGCCGATCAGGCGGATCCCGTTGTTGCGCCAGCCGAAGACGAAGTCGCTGCTGCCCGAGCTCCAGCCCCCCGCGTTCATGAACCTGCCCAGCCGCACGCGCACCGTCCCGCGCACGAGCGTCAATCCGCCGCCGGACTGACCGTCCGGATCGAACCAGTCATCGGCGCAGGCGCTGTCGTAGCGCGGGATCAGCGTGTGATTCTCCATCACCAGCCGATACCCCCCTGTGCGCCGGGCAAGCGCGACCGCCAGCATGCGCGGATTGGTGTCGATCGTTTCACGGCACATCCCCCCTTCGTTCGGAAGGATGTTCTTCGGATCCCGCTGCTTCAGCGCCAGCGCCAGGTCGGGCAGCCCATCGCCGTTCAGGTCGCCCGACTGACGGGTTTCCAGCGTCCACCCGTTCGGCACGAACCCCTCGGCATCGGCTGCGGTCGCGGGCAATGCGGGATAGGTGACCGGGGGAAGTTCGTCATCCTGGGCGAGTGGCGAAGGCAAGAGCAGGGCGGCTGACACAAGCATCTCGATCATGACCTGCTTGTGCGCCGACGCCCACTTCTGGGCAATGGCGCTTCGCAGCGCCCGGGCGCGGTGCGATCGGATCGACGCAGTTTGCCGCCACTGCCTCCCATTCCTCTCGCGGCCGGCAGCGCGAGGGGCATTTGTCAGCGACGAACCGTTCCGCTAGGCGCGGCGAATGCCCGCAATTCATTCCTGCGACGTTGCGATTGTCGGCGGCGGCCTTTCCGGCGCGTTGATCGCGCTCGCGCTGGCGCGGAAACGGCCCGACGTCCGCCTGAAGCTGATCGAGGGCGGACCGGCACTGGGCGGCAATCACCTCTGGTCGTTCTTCGCCAGCGACATCGCGCCGGCCGATCGCTGGCTGACGGCGCCGCTCGTGTGCCATGGCTGGAAGGGGTATGACATCGCCTTCCCGGCGCATCGCCGCACCCTCGATGCCTTTTATTATTCGATCGAGAGCACGCGGCTCGATCTTTATGCTCGCACGACTCTACCCGAGGGCACGGTGATGACGCGCCGCCAGGTCTCGGACCTGAGCAGCAGCACCGTCATCCTCGCCGATGGTGAGCAGGTCGAGGCCGGCGGCGTCATCGACTGCCGCGGCGCCGGGGACCTGTCGCCGCTCGATCTCGGCTGGCAGAAATTCCTCGGCCGCGAACTGGCGCTGGGCGAGCCGCACGCGCTGGCGCGCCCGATCGTGATGGACGCGACCGTCGAACAGATCGACGGCTATCGCTTCATGTACGCCCTCCCCTTCGCGGCGACCCGGCTGTTCCTGGAGGATACCTATTACAGCGACGGTCCCGAACCCGATGCCGCGGGCATGCGCGAGCGCATCACCGCCTATGCCGCGGCGAACGACTGGCCGGTCGAGCGGATCCTGCGCGAGGAGATCGGTGCGCTGCCGGTCGTGATGGGCGGCGATTTCGAGGCCTATTGGACCTCGGGCGGCAACGGAATCGCCAAGGCCGGCGTTCGCGGCGCGATGTTCCACCCGCTGACCAGCTATTCGCTGCCGGACGCGGTCCGAACGGCGTCGCTCGTCGCGAAGGCGACCGACCTGTCGGGCGCGGGCCTGCACGACCTGCTCTATCGCCATGCGCGCCAGTGCTGGCGCGACCGCGGCTTCTATCGGATCCTGACCGCAATGTTGTTTCGCGCGGCGAAACCCGAGGAGCGCTATCGCGTACTCGAACGCTTCTATACGCTCGATCCCGGACTGATCGCGCGATTCTATGCTGGCCAGTCCACCCTGTTCGATCGACTGCGCGTCCTGTCCGGCAAACCGCCGGTTCCGATCGGGCGGGCGATTTCGGCGATACGGAGTACGAGAAGGTGAAACGAGCTATCGTCGTGGGGTCCGGCTTCGGGGGACTGGCGCTTGCCATCCGCCTGCAATCGGCCGGGATCGAAACCACCGTCATCGAGGGCCGGGACAAGCCGGGCGGCCGCGCCTATTTCTGGGAGCGCGACGGCTTCACCTTCGATGCCGGGCCGACGGTGATCACCGCGCCCGACACGCTGCGCGAGCTGTGGCGTTTGTCGGGACGCGACATCGGCGAGGATGTGAAGCTCGTCCCGGTCACGCCCTTCTACCGCCTGTCCTGGCCCGACGGAACGCAGTTCGACTATTCGAACGACGACGTCCAGCTGCGCGCCGAACTCGCCCGGCTGTCTCCCGACGATGTCGAAGGCTATCGCCGTTTCCTGACCTATTCGGCCGGCGTCTACGAGGACGGCTATGTGAAGCTGGGCCAGGTGGCCTTTCTCGACTTCAAGTCGATGATCAAGGCGGCGCCGTCGCTGATGCGGCACCAGGCCTGGCGCTCGGTCTATTCGGTCGTCTCCAGCTACGTGAAGAACGAGAAGCTGCGCGAGGCGCTGAGCTTCCACACGCTGCTGATCGGCGGCAACCCGATGAAGTCGAGCGCGATCTATGCGCTGATCCACAAGCTGGAGCGCGACGGCGGCGTCTGGTGGGCGATGGGCGGCACCAACCGGCTGATCGCCGGCATGGTCGCGCTGTTCGAACGACTGGGCGGCCGCATCCGGCTGGGCGATCCGGTCGAGTCGATCGACACGCTGGGCGAGCGCGTCACCGGCGTGCGCACCCGCAGCGGCGAACAGTTCGAGGCCGACGCGGTCGCGACCAATGCCGATGTGGTCCACAGCTATCGCGACCTGCTGAAGGGATCGCGCAGCGCCCAGCGCACCGCGTCGCGAATGGAGGCGAAGCGCTTCTCGCCCTCGCTGTTCGTCGTTCATTTCGGCGTCCGCGGGACCTTCCCCGACATCCCCCACCACTCGATCCTGTTCGGCCCGCGCTACAAGGGGCTGCTCGAGGACATCTATGATCACGGCGTGGTGAGCGAGGATTTCTCGATCTATCTCCACCACCCCACGGCAAGCGACCCCGCAATGGCGCCCGAGGGCCATTCGACCTTCTATGCGCTGGTCCCGGTGCCGCATCTCGGCAAGTTCCCGGCGAACTGGGACGAAGTCGGTCCGGTGCTGGAACAGCGCGTGCTGGCCGAAGTGGCGAAGCGGCTGATCCCCGACCTGCAGGATCGGATCGTCACGAAGTTCAGCTTCTCGCCTCCCGATTTCGTCAGCGAACTCAATGCGCATCTGGGTTCGGCGTTCAGCCTCGAGCCGGTCCTGACGCAGAGCGCCTGGTTCCGGACGCACAATCGCGACGACACCATTTCCAACCTGTATTTCGTCGGAGCGGGCACGCATCCGGGCGCCGGCATTCCCGGCGTCGTCGGCAGCGCGCGGGCGACGGCTGACCTGATGCTTGGAGACCTGAAGTGAAACGTATCGCCGTCTATTGCGGATCGGCAACCCCCGCGGACCCCGTCTATATCGAGGCGGCACGCATGGTCGGGCACGGCCTGGCGAAGCGCGGGATCGGCGTCGTCTATGGCGGCGGGCGGCTGGGCCTGATGGGCGCCGTCGCCGACAGCGCGCTGGCGGCGGGCGGCGAAGTGATCGGCGTGATCCCCACCGCGCTGGTCAATGCCGAGGTGGCGCACAACGACCTGACCGCGCTCGAAGTGGTCGAGACGATGCACGAGCGCAAGGCGCGCTTCACCGAACTGGCCGACGGGTTCATCAACCTGCCCGGCGGCACCGGCACGATGGACGAATTGTGGGAAGCGCTCAGCTGGGCACAGCTTGGCTATCACAGCGATCCGATCGGCCTGCTCAACATCGCCGGCTATTATGACAAGCTGGTCGAATTCTGGGCGCATATGGGCCAGGTCGGTTTCGTCCGGCCGCAGCACCAGAAACTGCTGCTGGTCGACGACACGCTCGACGGGCTGCTCGACCTGATGGCCAATGCCGGCCCGACCGTGCCGATCATCCATATGAAGCGCGACGATCTGTGAGCCCGGCCTTTCCCTCACGCGCCGCGATCGTTGCGACCGCGGGGGAATCGATCGCGCTCGGATCGCGCAGCTTCGCCGCCGCCAGCCGGTTGTTCGACCGCCGCACGCGTGAACGCGCCTGGCTGCTCTATGCCTGGTGCCGCGCCTGCGACGACCTGGCCGACGGGCAGGATCATGGCCACGACATGATCCGGGTCGAGGATCCGGAGGCGCGGCTGGCGACCATCCGGAACCGCACCCAGGCGGCACTGGACGGCGAATGGGTGGGCGATCCTGCCTTCGACGCGCTGCGCATGGTCGTCGAGGAAACCGGCATGCCGCATCGCTTCATATGGGACGTGGTCGACGGCTTCGCGCTCGACGCAGCCGACTGGCGCCCGCGCAGCGAGTCGGATCTGCATCGCTACTGCTATCATGTAGCCGGCGCGGTCGGCTGCATGATGGCGGTGGTGATGGGGGTGCGGCCGGATGACGAGGCGACGCTGGACCGGGCCTGCGACCTGGGCCTGGCCTTTCAGCTTGCCAATATCGCGCGCGACATCGCCGAGGATGCGCGGGCCGAGCGCTGCTACCTGCCGATCGAATGGCTGGTCGAGGTCGATATTCCGCCCGGCGAGCAGCTCAAGCCGCCGTTCCGGCAACGGCTGACGATGCTCGCGCGTCGCTTGACGAGCCAGGCGGAAGCCTATGAGGCGAGTGCGCGGTCAGGCACGCCCGCGCTCAGTTTCCGGTCCGCCTGGGCGGTGCTTGCGGCGGCGCGGATCTATGGCGGCATCGCCCGCACGGTGGCCAAGGCGGGGGATCACGCCTGGGATCACCGCGTCTCGACATCGGCGTTGGAAAAGCTCGCCGCGATCGGTCGGTCCTTCTACGAGGCGCGGCGGCGATCCGCTCTCTATCCGCCCACGCCCCGCGACGGGCTATGGACGCGTCCGCGCTAGACCGGATCGTTCAGCCGCCGGACTGCGGGGTGGTGCGATTACGCTCGGCGACACGGCCGCCCTGCGCCTGGCAGGATGCGCCGACCATCGGGAAGTCCAGATCGGTCTGGCGGGGCAGGACGCTGTCGATCGCCGCCTGGCATTTGGCGACGCTTTCATAGCGCACCGGCTCGATTCGGGCCTGGCTGCAGGCCATGCCGTCGTCGCTGCATCCCAGGATCGCCATCACGAAATAGACAGGCTCCATCGCGTCGCTCCTTCGGGGTAAGAAACGTGCTGGACCGCCTGCCGTTCCGCCCAACCGTTGCATTGCTGCGCCAGGCGTCCCAAATGCCGCTTGATGCCTCCGCAAAATTATGAACCGGGCCCGGAACGACCGCTCTGGGGCACGCTGAAACGCTTCCTGCCCTATCTGTGGCCGCGCGACGCCGCCGGCCTGCGCGTGCGCATCGTTATCGCCCTGTCGCTGGTCGTCATGTCGAAGGTCGTGCAGGTCTATGGCGCGCCGTTCGCACTGCAGGGGGCGATCGACCGGATGGCGGGCGGATCGCGTGACGCACTGTGGCTGGTGATCGCGCTGGTCGCGGGCTATGCGCTCGCCCGGTTCGCGACGACGCTGTTCGACAATCTGCGCAATGCGGTGTTCGAGCGGGTCGGCCAGGAAGCGACCCGCCGGCTGGCATCGGACGTGTTCCGCCATCTCCACCGCCTGTCGCTGCGGTTCCATCTGGAGCGGCGCACCGGCGCGGTGACGAAGGTGATCGAGCGCGGCACCAAGAGCATCGACACGATGCTGTACTTCCTGCTGTTCAACATCGCCCCGACCATCCTCGAGCTCGGCATGGTGCTGGGCATCTTCTGGACGCGCTTCTCCGGCTGGCTGGTGATCGGCACGGTCGCGATGGTGGTAGTCTATATCGCCTTCACGCGCTGGGTGACCGACTGGCGCGCCAAGCTGCGCACGCAGATGAACGACCTCGACACCGGCGCGGTGGCGCACGCGGTCGATTCGCTGCTGAACTTCGAGACGGTGAAATATTTCAACGCCGAGGTCCGCGAGGCCAAGCGGTACGAGGATGCCGTCACCGCCTATGCCAAGGCGGCCACGGTCAGCGAGAATTCGCTCGCCTGGCTCAACATCGGCCAGGCACTGATCACCGGCGTGATGCTGGCCGCCGGGATGGCGCTGATCGTCCATGGCTGGTCGACCGGCCAGTTCACCGCGGGCGACGTCGTGCTGGTCTCGACCTTGCTCACCCAGCTGTTCCGGCCGCTCGACCTGCTCGGCATGGTCTATCGCACGATCCGCCAGGGCGTGATCGACATGGGCAGCATGTTCGACCTGATCGATACCGATGCCGAGGTGAAGGACGCGCCGGGCGCGCCGCCGCTGCAGGTCGCCAGCGGTCATGTCCAGTTCGAGAATGTCCGCTTCGGCTATGATCCCTCGCGGGAGATATTGAAGGGGATCGACCTCGACATCCCGGCGGGCAGCACCGTCGCGGTCGTCGGCCCGTCGGGCGCGGGCAAGTCGACGCTCGCGCGGATCCTCTACCGCTTCTATGACCTGACCGGCGGCCGCGTGACGATCGACGGGCAGGACATCTCGCGCGTCACCCAGGACAGCCTGCGTGCCGCGATCGGCATCGTCCCGCAGGACACGGTGCTGTTCAACGACACGATCGGCTACAACATCGCCTATGGCCGCGAGGGGGCGACCCCCGAAGAGGTCGCCAATGCCGCGCGCGGCGCGGCCATCGCCGGCTTCATCCAGGCGCTGCCCGACGGGTTCGACACCCGCGTCGGCGAGCGCGGGCTGAAGCTATCGGGCGGCGAGAAGCAGCGTGTCGCCATCGCCCGCACGCTGGTGAAGAATCCCCCGATCCTGATCCTCGACGAGGCGACCAGCGCGCTGGACAGCCGGACCGAGGCCGACATCCAGGCGACGCTGGAGGCGATCGAGCGCGGCCGCACCACCATCGTCATCGCCCACCGCCTGTCGACGGTCGTCCATGCCGACCGGATCGTCGTGCTGGACAGCGGTCGCGTCGCCGAACAGGGCACGCATGCCGAGCTGCTGCGCCGGGGCGGCCTCTATGCCGAGATGTGGGCCCGTCAGGCTCAGGAGCGCGAGGACGGCGACGAGGCGGCGGACCCGGAGGGCGCGCAGGCCTGATCCGGCGGAGGATCCGGCTCAATCCCGATCGGGCGCGCCGAGCGGGAAATAATGGCGGTACTTGCGCCCCTCCTCCACCGCCCGCGCGAACGACGGACGCCGGAGCAGCCGTGCGCGATAGGCGCGCAGTTGCGGATAGGCGTCACCGATCGGGTGCACCCAGTCGCCATAGAATAGCGACGGCGCCGCGGCGCAGTCCGCCAGCGAGAATCGCTCGCCCGCGGCCCATTCGCGCCCGGCCAGCCGCCCCTCGAGCCAGCCATAGGCGATTTCCAGCGCCCTGGCGGCGCCTTCCCTCGCTTCGTCCAGCCGGTCGGGCGCCTTGCGCAGCGCCTCGGTCACCGGAACGGTCGCGACGTTCATGACATAGGTATCGAAGAACCGGTCGAGCAGCCGGACCTCCAGCGCAGCTTGCGCATCGTCGGGCAGGAAGCGGACGGCGCCCGGATGATGCTGGTCCAGATGCTCGATGATGATGCTGGTCTCGACCACCGTTCGATCGCCATCCACCAGCACCGGGAATTTCGCGATCGGCCACAGGCGCGCAAGGTCCTCGCCCACACCCGGCGCCTCCAGATGGCGATAGGCGAACGGCGTGTCATTCTCCCACAAGGCCATCAGGACCTTCTGGCAATAGGAAGAGAAGGGATGGGCATAGAGCGTCAGGGACATCGTCATTCTCCGATGCATCTTCGAACGGGCGAGGATACGCTACCGACGGCAACGGCGCGTCAAGCCCGGCATGCGAAACGTAGATCCTCGAACCTTGCCGCCCGGGGTTCGGCGAACGATCGACTGGCGGATGCCGGCGTGTCGGCCGCTTGCGCGCATCGCGCGCTCATGGCCTGATGGGCGCCGCACCCGAAACCGGCGTCGAGGCTCGATGATCTACCCGCACAAACTGCTCTGGCTCCTGGCCGCCCTGACGGCGATCCCGTCGATCGCGAATCCCGGCGGCGGCGCGTCCTCGGCCGGTACCGACTATGTCGCGATGGGCAGCTCCTTTGCCGCCGGACCCGGCGTGACCCGGTCGGCCGACCAGCCGCCGAACCGCTGCGCGCGCTCCGAGGACAATTATGCACATCTGCTTGCCCGAAGGATGAACCTGCGGCTGGCGGATGTCAGTTGCAGCGCGGCGACCACCGGGCATCTGCTCGGCCCCTGGAACGAGTTGCCGGCCCAGATCGATGCGGTCACGGCCGACACACGGTTGGTGACGATCACCGTCGGAGGGAATGACGTCGGCTATATCGGCGCGCTGATGTCGGCATCCTGCCGGACCTTCGCCACACCCCCGCCGGGAACGCCGGGCGGCAAATGTCCCGTGGTGTCGGTGCCCGCGGATGCCTGGGCGAAACTGGAAGCCGCACTGCGCATGATCGTCGTCGAGATCCGGAGACGCTCCCCCCGGGCGCGGATCATCTTCGTCGACTATCTGACCGTATTGCCCGAGCGCGGCCTGTGCCCAGCCACCCCGTTGACGGCCGAGCACGCGGATGCGGGCCGGGCCACGGCGAAGCGGCTCGCGGCGCTCACCGCGCGGGTCGCCGGGGAGACGGGCAGCGACGTGATCGCGATGTCAGCGCTCTCGCGCCATCATGACACCTGCAGCGCCGAGCCATGGATGACCGGCTTTCCCCTGCCCGGAGGCGCGCGTTTCGTCCCGTATCACCCGAACGCGCAGGGAATGGCTGCGGTAGCGGACGCGCTGGCGCGCCGGCTCGACACGCCTTCCTGACGCGACCGGGTCGCGCACGCCGGTGCGATGGCCAAGGGCGCCGGGGTTGCGAGTCGGCACGATCGCGTCCACCCTTCGCCTCATGCGCCGATAGCGCGCTGGCGATGGAGGGTCGGATGAGCGGACTGGTCTGGATCCTTGCGATCGTCGTGCTGATCCTCGCCGCGCTGGCGTTATGGGCCGGCCATGTCGCGCGCGGCGTCGAGAAGCTCGTGCCCGCCGACGGCAGGATCCTCGATCTGGGCGGCGCCCGCATCCATTATACCGATCAGGGATCGGGCCCGCCGATCGTCATGATCCACGGGCTGCTGGGACAGGTTCGCAATTTCGCCGATCTGGCCGCGCGCATGGCGGTCGACCACCGCGTCATCGTGATCGACCGGCCCGGCTGGGGCCATTCGAGCATGGTTGCCCCTCGCCCCGATATCGCCGCGCAGGGCGAGATCGTCGCAGCCTTCATCCGCGCGCTGGACGTGGAAAAGCCGGTGCTCGTCGGCCATTCGATGGGCGGTGCGGTTGCACTGGCGGTCGGGATCGCGCATCCCGAACTTGTCGGGGGTCTGACCCTGATCGCACCCTATACCCATCCCGCGGAACGGCCGCCCGCAGTCTTCAGGCCGATGCACGTCCCGGCACCATTGCGCACCCCGCTGGCCTGGACGATCGCAACCCCGATCGGCATGCGCACGGGTGCCGCGCGGACCGCGCGGGTCTTCGCGCCCGACCTGGTTCCGGCGGACTTCGCGACGCGCGGCGGCGCTGCACTGTCACTGCGACCGCGCAGTTTCCAGTCGGGATCGTTCGAGCTGGGCATGGCCCATGATTCGATGATGCGCCTGTCGCAGCGCTACGGCGCGATCGAGGTTCCGGTGGCGATCCTCTACGGGCATGGCGACGAGGTCCTCGACCCCGAGCTTCACGGCACCGACGCCGCCGCCGCGATTCCCGATGCCACGATCGACCTGATCGACGGCGGCCATATGCTGCAGGTCGTCTATCCGGCCGAGACCGAGGCATGGCTGCGCCGGTCGATCGCTCGCTTCAACGGCAGCTGAGCGTCACCGTCCTCACGCGCTTGTCGAAGACGATCGACGAACAGCGGTCGAGCGCATCGCGGCCGATCTCCAGCCTCAGTTCGCGCTTCTTCATCTTCTTCGTGCCGGTGACCACGATCTCGTCGGGGTCGGGATCGGACTGCTGGCCTTCGGGAATGCCGGCGGCGCTGCCGAAGTCGGCGGTGCGGACCATCAGCCCGTTCAGCGTGATCGCGCCGATGGTCAGCGGCTCGACATCGGCGGCGAGCGATGCCGGCAGCATCGCGGCGAAACTCAGGCGCCTTCCGCCGGCTGCGTCGTCCAGCCCAGCCGGGGGATCGTGATCGACCGCTTGCCCGACAGATCGGTGCGGCACACGAACAGCTCGCGGCTCTCGATATAAGTGATCAGGCGGCGGACGCGGCCCAGCGAACTGGTGCCGTAGCTAGCGGCGAGATCGGCATCGCTGGGACAGGGCTGACCGTCGCGCGCGGCGCGGGCGACCAGCAGGAACGGCCCCAGCATGTCGTCGGGCAGCGCCCGCGCCGCGTCGAGCGCCTCGGCCCATTCGCCCTCGGGCTCGCCATGGATGCCGGCGCGCGCCGCAGACAGGCGCCGCACGAACTGGGAAAGGTTCAGCGGCGGGCGCGTCAGCCCGACCATCCGGCAGCGCACCAGGAAATCCTGATAGAGCACCGAGGAGGAGCGCAGCGTCGATTCGCTGTCCTCGACGATGTCGCGCAGCACGTCGGCGATCGCCGCCGCCACCTCTTCCGGATCGCGCTCGGGCTCGGGCTCGGCGCGCGACGGCACCGATGCGGCAAGCGCCTCGAGCAGGGTATCCGACGCGAGCCGGGGCGCGACCGGCTCGGCCGGCGGCGGGGGCGGGCTCCAGCTCGGCTCGGCGGGGGCGAGCAGCATGTCCTTCAGCTCCTCGCTCGGCGCCTGGGGCAGCGGCACCAGCTTGGGGCTGGAGCTGCGCGCGCTGGTCTCGACCGCGCCGATACGGATCGACACCGGACGGCGCGACACGGCCGGGCCGAGCGCGAGAAACACGCCGCGCTGCAGGTCGCGGATCTGCTCGGCCTGGCGGCGCTCCATGCCGAGCAGGTCGGCGGCGCGCGCCATGTCGATGTCGAGAAAGGTCCGGCCCATCAGGAAGTTCGACGCCTCGGCGGCGACATTCTTGGCCAGCTTCGCCAGGCGCTGCGTCGCGATCACCCCGGCCAGCCCGCGCTTGCGCCCGCGGCACATCAGGTTGGTCATCGCCGACAGCGAGGCGCGGCGCACCTCCTCGGCCACCTCGCCGCCGCCGGCGGGGGCGAACAGCTGCGCCTCGTCAACGACGACCAGCGCGGGATACCAGTGATCGCGCGGCGCATCGAACAGGCCGTTCAGGAATGCCGCGGCACAGCGCATCTGCCCCTCCGCCTCCAGCCCTTCCAGGCTGAGCACGACCGAGGCACGATGCTCCCGGATGCGCTGGGCGAAGCGGACGACCTCGCGTTCGGAATAGTCGACCGCCTCGATCGCGATATGGCCGTAGCGGTCGGCAAGCGTGACGAAGTCGCCCTCGGGATCGATCACGACCTGCTGGACATGGCCCGCGCTCTTTTCGAGCAGGCGGCGCAGCAGGTGCGACTTGCCCGACCCCGAATTGCCCTGGACGAGCAGGCGGGTGGCGAGCAGCTCCTCGAGATCGATCGGCACCGGCGCGCCCGATGCGTCCTGCCCCATGTCCACGCTCACCGTCATCGCGGGAAGCCTTGGGGGAAGGCGGGTCGGCAGGGCAAGGCCCGATTTGCCGCTTCGTCGATTAGCTGGGGATTGTGGTTACGCGACCAGGTTACGATATTCGGGATGCTTCTCGATATAGGCAGCGACGAACGGGCAGCGCGGCACGATCTTCAGCCCGCGCGCGCGGACATCGTCCAGCGCGAAGCGGATCAACCGCGAGGCGATGCCACGACCGCCAAGCGCCTCGGGCACGATCGTATGAGTGAAGGTGACGACATCGTCGGCCACCGTGTACGCCGCATAGGCGGTGATGCCGTCGACCGTCGTTTCGTAGCGACTCGCGGCCGCATCGTTCGTGATTTCGCTGTCCATCGGGGGTTGGCTAACATGGCCAACCGCGCCTAGGCCAGCATCGTGACCCGCGATCCCCTCGACATTCTCCACGAAACCTTCGGTTTCCGCAGCTTTCGCGGGGTGCAGGACCAGGTGGTCGGCCGCGTGCTCGATGGACGCAACACGCTGGCGGTGATGCCGACCGGCGCCGGCAAGTCGCTCTGCTACCAGCTCCCCTCGCTCGCGCTCGATGGCACCTGCCTGGTCGTGTCGCCACTGATCGCGCTGATGCACGACCAGCTGCGCGCCGCCGAGGCGGTCGGCATCCGCGCGGCCACGCTGACCAGCGTCGACGAGAATCGCGAGGAAACGATCGCCCGGTTCCGCGCGGGCGAGCTCGACCTGCTCTATGTCGCGCCCGAACGCGCATCGAACGAGAGCTTCCGCAACCTGCTGCGCCAGTCGAAGCTGGCGCTGTTCGCGATCGACGAGGCGCATTGCGTGTCCGAATGGGGCCATGATTTCCGCCCCGACTATCGCCTGCTGCGCCCGCTGCTCGACAGTTTTCCCGAGGTCCCCCGGCTTGCGCTGACCGCGACCGCCGACGCCCATACCCAGGCCGATATCCTCGACCAGCTCGGCATCCCGCGCGACGGGCTGATCGTCGCCGGGTTCGACCGGCCCAATATCCGCTACGCCATCACCCCGCGCGAGAACACCAACGCGCAGGTCGCCGAGTTCATCGCCGCGCAGCAGGGGCCGGGCATCGTCTATGCCCAGACCCGCGCCGGGGTCGAGAAGCTCGCCGAGCGGCTGGGCGGGGCGGGGCGGCCGGTCCTGCCCTATCATGCCGGGCTCGACCCGGCGGTGCGCCGCCGCAACCAGGCGGCGTTCGTCGCCAGCGAGGACATGGTGATCGTCGCCACGGTCGCGTTCGGCATGGGGATCGACAAGCCCGACGTGCGCTTCGTCGTCCATGCCGGCCTGCCCAAGTCGATCGAGGGCTATTATCAGGAAACCGGCCGCGCCGGCCGCGACGGCGACCCGGCGGTGGCGCAGCTGTTCTGGGGCGCGGACGATTTCGCCCGCGCGCGCCAGCGGATCGGCGAGGTCGAGGCGGCGCGCCAGCCGGGCGAGCGCGCACGGCTGACCGCACTCGGCGCGCTGGTCGAGACCGCGGGTTGCCGCCGCCGGATCCTGCTGAGGCATTTCGGCGAGGACGCGCCCGAGACCTGCGGCAATTGCGACAATTGCCTGAGCCCGCCCAGCGCGATCGACGCGAGCGTGACGGCACAGAAATTCCTGTCGGCGGTGTTCCGCACCGGCATGATGTACGGCACCGGCTATATCGAGGGCATCCTGCTCGGCCAGTCGAGCGAACGCAGCCTGATGAACGGGCATGAATCGCTGTCGGTGTTCGGCATCGTCGAGGGCGACGAGGTCGCACTGGTCAAGCCGGTTGCCCGCGCATTGCTGCTGCGCGACGCGCTGCGGACCAATGCCCATGGCGGGCTGGAGTTCGGCCCCGAGGCGCGGCCGATCCTGAAGGGCGAGAAGACGCTGTCGCTGGTGCTGCCGCCCAAGCGCGAGCGGCGGCGGCGCAGCAAGGCGGGCGGCGAGCCCAACCCGATCGGCGATCCGCTGTTCGAGGCTCTGCGCGCCAAGCGGCGCGAGCTGGCACAGGAGGCGCAGGTGCCGCCCTATGTCATCTTCCACGATTCGGTGCTGCGCGACATGGCGGCCGCCCGCCCCCGCTCGATCGGCGAACTCGGCCGCATCTCCGGCGTTGGCGCACGCAAGCTGGAGGCCTATGGTTCGGCCTTTCTCGACGTGATCCGGGAGGCTGCCTGACATGCGACGGTTCGGAGCGCTGATCCTGGTCGCCGCCGTCTGCTTGCTGACGGGCGCGCGCGACGTGCCGCAGCCGCCGTCGGGATCGATCGCGGTCAGCATCTCCTCCTGGGGGCATCCGATTTCGGTCTGGACGATCGACAAGCGCGGTCATGTCGCCCGCCGCACCTCGACGCTGCAGCGCCGAACCGAGGTCCGCGCCACCAGCTTCAAGGTGGGCGCGCGCGGCTATGCCAGGATCCGCGCCCTGCTCGCGCCGGCGCGGCGACACGCCGGCAAGACGCTGAGCTGCACCGATCGCATCACCGACCAGCCCTATGGCAGCGTGATCTGGCACGAGCCGCGCGGTCCGGCCGAGCTTCGCTTCGACTATGGCTGCCGCGACGCCGAGACGCGCGCGATCGTCGAGCGGCTGATGGCGGCTGATGGCCAGATCCGCCAATGGGACGAGCGCAAGTGAGGCCTCTTATACCGTTGCTCGCGCTGGCCTGCACCGGCTGTGGCAGCGGCGGCAGCGTGGTCGTCGGCAACGACACGCCCGTCAACGCCGCGGCGCCTGCCCTGCCCCTCACCGCGCCGGCACCGGCGCCCGCACCCGTCGTCCCGATCAATGCGACCGAAGCCCCCGCCGACCCGGGCCTGAACGAAACCGAGCTTCAGACCTATCCCGAGGCGCGTGGCCTGCCTGCCGATGTCCAGCGCTACCTGATCCGCCATGCGGGTTGCGAGCATTGGGCGGGCGAGGAACCCTATAACGCGCAGCGTCGCGCCGAGATCGAAACCAATGTCGCACAGAGCTGCACCGGACTGGACGCCGCCCGTGCCGACCTGCTGACCCGCCACCGTTCCGAACCGGCATCGCACGAAGCGCTCAGCCGGCTCGACCCCATCGGCATGTAAAGGAAAAATCCTATGATCCGCACCATCGACGACAGCATCTCGGTCGCGCCCCAGATCCAGCCCGAGGAGGTTGCCGACCTGGCGGCGGCGGGGTTCACCGCGATCGTCAACAACCGCCCCGATGGGGAGGAAGCCGGCCAGCCCGAAGGCGCCGAGATCGAGGCGGCGGCCAAGGCCGCGGGGCTCAGCTATGTCGCGATTCCCGTGACCCATGCCGGCTTTTCCGCGCCGCAGGTCGAATCGATGGCCGCGGCGCTCGCCAGCGCGACCGGGCCGGTGCTCGCCTATTGCCGGTCGGGTACCCGTTCGTGCAATCTGTGGGCGCTCGCATCGGCCAGCGTCGGCGGCGATCCCGACACGCTGAGCGCCAAGGCGGCGGGCGCGGGCTACGACCTGAGCGGGATCCGCCCGCTGCTCGACACATTGTCCGCCCGGGGATGAGCCCGCTGGCGATGCTCGCCGGATCGGTCGGGGCGATCTTCATGCTGGCAGGTGCCGCATGGGCGCTCCGACTGGGGGGCGCGCGCATCGCCGATGCCGACGAGGCATCGCGCACCGCCGATGATATCGTCTCCGGATTCGAGGCCGAGCGGGCCGTCGTCGCCAGCGACGGCCAGGCGGCGATCGTCCATGGCCGGGACGGCAGCATCGTGGTGCTGAAGGTCCATGGCGCGCATATCGCGGGACGCAGGCTGGCCCGCCCGGTCGAGGCGGTCCTGGTCCCTGATGGGTTGCGCATCGCCACCGGCGAGCGGCGCTTCGGGACCGTGACGCTGCGCGGCGTCACCGAATTCTGAGTCCGGTTGCGAGTTACTTACATCAGTGTCAAGATGACCGGATGGAGCTGCCCAACCCGGTCAACTTTGCCATCCCGTTCTTCGTGGCGCTGGTGCTGGCGGAGATGCTGGTCGCCTGGGCAAGGGACCGGCGGCGCTATTGCCCGCGCGACACGCTGACCTCGCTGGCGCTGGGCACGGGCAGCACGGTGGCGGGACTGCTCACCGGCTGGATAGTCTATGCGATGGCGGTCTGGCTGCACCAGTTCCGCCTCTTCGACATCGGCTGGGCCTGGTACTGGTTCGCCTTGTGCTTCGTGATCGACGACCTGGCCTATTATGTCTTTCACCGCTCGGCGCACCGCGTCCGCTGGTTCTGGGCCAGCCATGTCATCCACCATTCCAGCCAGCATTATAACCTGTCGACCGCGCTGCGGCAGACCTGGACCGGCTTCATCTCGCTCGGCTTCATCTTCCGCATCCCCCTATTCCTGGTCGGCTTCCCGCCCGAGATGGTCCTGTTCGTCGGGGGACTGAACCTGATCTACCAGTTCTGGATCCATACCGAGGTGATCGGCCGGATGCCGGCCTGGTTCGAGGCGGTGATGAACACGCCGTCGCACCACCGCGTCCACCATGCGACGAACCCGCGCTATCTCGACCGCAACTATGCCGGCGTGTTCATCGTCTGGGACCGGATGTTCGGTACCTTCGTGCCCGAGCGCGACGACGACCGGCCGCGCTACGGCATCGTCAAGGATCTGGGCAGCTTCAACCTGCTGTGGGCCGCCTTCCATGAATGGGTCGGCATCGCGAAGGACGTGTGGCAGGCGCCGGGTCTGCGCGCGAAATGGAACTATATGGTCCAGCCACCGGGCTGGAGCCATGACGGCAGCCGCGACACCAGCGAGACGATCAAGGCGCGCTGGCAAGCGCGGCAGATGCAGCGTGATACGACCGTACAACAAGAAGGTCGGGAAGCGGCGGGGCTTACTCCGGCCGGATAAAGCCTGGCCGCCCGTACGACCTGACGAACATGGAGGGGACTATGGGGCAGCAGGCGCGCGCGGCGGACGAGGCCGATATCGTCGTGATCGGGTGCGGATCAGGCGGCAGCGCCGCCGCCGGGCGGCTGAGCGAAGACGGCAGATACCGGGTGGCCATACTGGAGGCAGGCGGGCGCAACACCAGCTTCAAGACGGTCATGCCGGGCATGATGCCGTTCCAGGCGGAGGGGACCAACTGGCGGTTCGAGACGGTGCCTCAGCCCGGTCTCAACGGCCGGCGCGGCTACCAGCCGCGCGGGCGCGGCATGGGCGGGTCGAGCGCGATCAACGCCATGCTCTATCTGCGCGGCCATGCCCGCGACTATGACGAATGGCGCGACCTGGGCTGCGCCGGCTGGGGCTGGGACGCGGTGCTGCCCGTCTTCAAGCGGTGCGAGCATAATGTCCGCGGCGCCGACGCCTTTCACGGCGATGACGGTCCCTTGTGGGTCAGCGACCAGGATTGGGCCAATCCCGGATCGCACGCCTTTCTCGAGGCGGCCGCCGCGCTGCAGATGCCGCTGAACCCCGACTTCAACGGCGCGACGCAGGACGGGATCGGCATCTATCAGGTGACGCAGCGGCGCGGCGAGCGCTGGACCGCGGCGCGCGCCTATCTGGGCGACGGGCACCCCCGGTCCAACCTGCGGATCGTGACCGACGCCACGGTCGAGCGGGTGATCTTCGAGGACGGCCGCGCGTGTGGCGTCGCCTACCAGGTCGGCGGCGAAACCCGGATCATCCGCGCTACCCGCGCGGTCGTGATGTCGGGCGGGGCGTTCCAGACGCCGCAGATGCTGATGCTGTCGGGTATCGGCCCCGGCGCGGTCCTTCAGGAACAGGGGCTGGCGGTGCGGGTCGATGCCCCGGGCGTCGGCGCCGACCTTCAGGACCATGTCGACTATGTCGCTGCGTTCGAGACGAAGGGCGTTCCGTTTCTCGGCAGCTCGCTGGGCGGCACCTTCCGCTCGCTCGGCGCGATCGCGCGCTGGATGACGACCCGCACGGGACCGATGACCACCCCCTATGCCGAGGCCGGCGGGTTCGTCACGACCGATCCGGCGCTGGAACGCCCCGACGTCCAGCTTCATTTCGTCGTCGCGATCGTCGAGGACCATGGCCGGACCAAGGTGAAGGGCCATGGCTATAGCTGCCACGCCTGCGTCCTGCGGCCGTACAGCCGTGGGACGGTGGGGCTGAACTCGCCCGATCCGCGCGACGCGCCGCGGATCGATCCGGCCTTTCTGTCCGACCAGCGCGATGTCGAGACGATGAAGCGCGGGGTTCGCGAGATGTACCGCATCCTCGACGCCCCGCCGATCACCGGTTTCAAGGGGCGCGACCGCTATCCGATCGACCTGCGCGACGATGACGCCCTGGAGCAGGTGATCCGCGACCGGTCGGATACCGTCTATCATCCGGTCGGCACCGCGCGGATGGGATCGGACGACGGCGCCGTCTGCGATCCGCGGCTTCGGGTGCGCGGGGTCGAGGGTCTCTACATCGCCGACGCTTCGGTCATGCCGCGGCTGGTCGGCGGGAACACCAATGCGCCGAGCATCATGATCGGCGAGCGCTGCGCCGATTTCGTCCGCCAGGATCTGGGCTGACAAAAAAAGGGCCGGTGACGAGGTCACCGGCCCAGTATGTCCGCAGGAGGAACCCGGGGAGGACGCCGCACCCTTTTTTGGAGAGGTGCGGATGCGGCGCCCAAACTTGTCAGCTGTTATAGGCGCGCTCGCCATGCTCACCGAGATCGAGGCCTTCCAGCTCGACTTCGGGGGTCACGCGGCCACCCGTCACTGCCTTGGCGATCAGGATTGCGATGCTCGTGCCGACGGCGGCCCACACGATCGTGACGGCGACGGCCTTGAACTGCACCAGCAGCTTCGCGCCCATCACATAGTCGGCGGCGCCGGGGCCACCGAGCGAGGGCGAATAGACGACCGCGGTGCCGATCGCGCCGACGATACCGCCCACGCCGTGGATGCCGAAGGCGTCGAGCGAGTCGTCATAGCCGAGCTTCGGCTTCACCACGGTCACGAACAGGAAGCAGACGATCGAGGCGACCGCGCCGAGGATGATTGCGCCGAACGGGCCCGAATTGCCCGCCGCCGGAGTGACCGCGACGAGGCCGGCGATGATGCCCGAACAGAAGCCCAGCGCCGATGCCTTGTGCCCGGCAGCCCGCTCGGCGAGCATCCAGAACAGGGCGGCCGAGGCGGTCGCGACGAAGGTGTTGATCATCGCCAGTGCGGCCGAGCCATTGGCCTCGAGCGCCGAGCCGGCGTTGAAGCCGAACCAGCCCACCCACAGCAGGCCGGTGCCGACGAAGGTCAGCGTCAGCGAGTGCGGTGCCATGCGCTCGGTCGGATAGCCGATGCGCTTGCCGATGAAGAAGGCGGCCACCAGTGCAGAGACGCCCGCGTTGATGTGCACGACGGTGCCGCCGGCGAAATCGAGCGCGCCTTCCTTGAAGAAATAGCCGCTCGCCGCCCAGACCATGTGCGCGATCGGGAAATAGACGATCGTCAGCCAGATCAGCGCGAACACCATCACTGCCGAGAACTTGATCCGCTCGACCACCGATCCCAGCACCAGTGCGATGGTGATCGCGGCGAAGGTCATCTGGAAGCTGATGAAGACATATTCCGGGATCTCGTTGCCCGGCGTGAACGTCGCGGCCTGCGACGCGGCGGTCACGCCCTTCAGGAACAGCTTGTCGAAATTGGAGACGACGTTGCTCAGCCCGCTCGAATAGTCGGGGCCGAACGCCATGGTGTAGCCCCACATCACCCAGACGAGCATCGCCAGGCAGGCGACGGCGCCGACCTGGGTCATGACCGACAGCATGTTCTTGGTGCGGGCAAGGCCGCCATAGAACAGCGCCAGGCCGGGCAGGATCATCGCGAGGACCAGGACGGTCGAGGTCATCATCCAGGCGACGTCGCCCTTGTTGACCGTGGCGGCGGGTGCCGCGGCGGCGGCATCCTGGGCCCAGGCGGGCAGCGCCGCGAACAGGGCGAGGCCGGTGCCGGCCGCAATCTTCAGTGCGTGCTTCATGTTGCTCCCCCTTCTCACAGCGCGGTCTCGTCGGTCTCGCCGGTGCGGATCCGCACGGCCTGACCGAGGTCGAGGACGAAGATCTTGCCGTCGCCGATCGCGCCGGTGCTGGCCGCGGCCTGGATGGCCTCGACCGCGCGGTCGACCAGGTCGGCACCGCACGCGATCTCCAGCTTGATCTTGGGCACCATGTTGGTGCTGTACTCGGCGCCGCGGTAGATTTCGGTCTGGCCCTTCTGCCGCCCGAACCCCTTCACCTCGGTCACCGTCATGCCGGTGATGCCCACCCCCGTGAGCGCCTCGCGAACCTCGTCCAGCTTGAACGGTTTGATGATGGCGATGATCAGTTTCATGCCGCCCCCTCTTGCGCGTTGTCCCGGGAAGCTTCTCAGCAAGGGGCGTGCCAGAGTGCGAAACGGCCGGATTCCTGCGAATCCGGGTTATCGAGCGGCAGTCGATGGATGAGAATTTGTGCAGCCGCGAACAGCTGCCTAAAAATCAGGCAGGCTTGGCGAGCACCGCGCGGGCCGACTCCAGGTCCTCGTCATCGACCATCACCCGCACGGGGATGAGGAACGACAGGCTGCCCTCCACCACGCTCGCCCCGGCGTCGAAGGCGAAGGCCATGATGCCCTCGTCCTCCAGCCGGCCGACGATGATATGCGCCTCGGGAAAGTCGAAGCGGCCCAGTTCGACGAGTGCCATCAGCCCGCGGCCACGGTCGGATTGCGGACCGGAAGCCCGTCGATGCTGTGGGTGCGGATCGCATATTTGGCGAAGCGCTCGGCATCGCTGGAGGCGGCATGATAGCGGCGCAGCGTGTCGCGCTCCCGGTCCAGGGTCATGTGCGGCACGCCCCAGCCGCACGAGGCCTGGACCGAATCGACCTCGATCCCGAAGATCTGGCGGGTCCCCGGCAGCAGGGTGAAATTGGCGGCGAGCGCGGGCCAGTCGGCATCCTGCGGCAGGACCGGGCGGCCGCGGCCGTAAAGGCGCAGGATCAGCGCCGGATTGTAGAAGGCGCAGAACATGATCGTGATTCGCCCGTCGGCGACCAGATGGGCGTGGGTCTCGTTGCCCGATCCCGCGACGTCGAGCCAGGCGACGCGGCGATCGTCCAGCACGCGGAAACAATCCATCCCCTTGGAACTGAGATTGATCCGCGCATCCCCCGCGGCGGTGGCGACGAAGAAAACCGGCTGGCGCGCGATGAAGGCGCGGTGATCGTCGTTCAGTGCCTCGAAGAATTTCGCCATGGCTCGCCTTCCTTCGACCCCGGCCTAGACGATGCGCGGCCGGCCGGGAATTCCGATCGGACAGTCGAGCGCCGCCCGGTCCCATTTGCCCAGATCGGCGGCCACGTCATAGGTCGACTGGAGGAACTCGAGCAGCACGGCTTCGGGATCGGCGGCGGTGCGCACCGCCTCATAGTCGAGCAGGAACTCGCCCAGCCCGCCGTCGAAATATCCGGGCGCGGGGATCGCCGCCTCGGCATAGCCCTCGGGCGCGGGATAGGCATAGGCATAGAAGGCGGGCCGCGGAAACGCATCGCTGCCCGGCCAGAAGCCCGCGCTCGCCACCTCATGGCTATAGGCCTCGCGCGTCACGTCGTCGGGCAGGCCGGGGATGCCGCCCGGATGGCGCGGCGCCCGCCGCCCCGAAAAGCGCGTCACCGCCAAGTCGAAGCTTCCCCAGAAGAAATGAACCGGGCTGGACTTGCCGAGGAAGCCGGTGCGGAACACCTTGAAGCCATGGTCGATCCGGGCGAGCGCCGCATGGAATGCCTCGACCGCGGCGCGATCATAGGGCCGAACCGCATGATCATCGGGAAAACGGACCGGATCGGGCATCTCGTTGGGCATGGTCTTGATCGTTACGCTGACGCCCAGGTCGCTCAATGCTTGCATGACCGCGGCGTAGAAATTGGCGATCGTGCCCTCGCCGAGCGTCAGCGTGCGGCTGTCGCCGCTGATGCAGGCGATGCGCAGCTCGTGAGCCTGGAAATCGAAGTCGACCTCGAACGCCCCTGCCCCCGACGGAATCGGCGAACTGCCCAGACCGCGCGGCGTGACATAGAGCGGAACATGCCAGCCATGGTTGAGCCAGGGCGTCAGCGCGATCCGGATCTTGCCGACGATCTGCGTCATCAGCTGGAGGTGAACCGCGGTCTCGCGCCATGCGGGCCAGTCGATGCGGGGCCAGTTGGTCATGGAAATCGCTCCTTGTCAGAGGCGCAGATTGATCGCCGACCCACACCGCTTTAGCTAATCACTATGAGCAAGCGTGACACAGACGGCAACGTCTCCGACTCTTCCCGCGGAACCGCTAGCTCGCTTCAAGCTGATTGCACGGAGCGCGACAGCAGCTGGCAGAAGGCGCATCGCGAAGCGATCGCGGTAAACAATGCCTGGGTCGAGAAGCACGGCCTGCCCCTTGCCAGATACCGTCAGTTCTAACCGCGACCCAGCTTTCGCGCGTCAACCGCGCAGCGCTCCTCAGGCCGCAGTCCCGCCCACCGTCAGTCCATCGATCAGCAAGGTCGGTTGCCCCACGCCGGCCGGGACCGACTGGCCGCCCTTGCCGCACATGCCGATACCCTCGTCGAGGGCGAAGTCGTTGCCGATGCCGGTGACCTTGTTGAGCACGGTCGGCCCGTCGCCGATCAGCGTCGCGCCCTTGATCGGCGCGCCGAGCCTGCCGTTCTCGATCCGGTAGGCCTCGGTGCAGGAAAAGACGAACTTGCCCGACACGATGTCCACCTGGCCGCCGCCGAAGGACTTGGCGAAGATACCCTTCTTCACCCGGCTCAGCAGTTCGGCGGGATCGTCGTTGCCGCCGGTCATGAAGGTGTTGGTCATGCGCGGCATCGGCGCATGCTGGAACGATTCGCGGCGGCCGTTTCCGGTCGGCGCGACGCCCATCAGCCGGGCGTTGAGCCGGTCCTGGATATAGCCCTTGAGGATGCCGTCCTCGATCAGGATATTCTCCTGCGTCGGCGTGCCCTCGTCGTCGATCGACAGCGACCCGCGGCGCTCCCCCATCGACCCGTCGTCGACGACCGTCACGCCCGGCGCGGCAACGCGCTGGCCGACGCGGCCGGAAAAGGCGCTGGTGCCCTTGCGGTTGAAATCGCCTTCCAGCCCGTGGCCGACCGCCTCGTGCAGCAGCACGCCCGGCCAGCCGGGACCGCACAGCACGGTCATCTCGCCCGCCGGGGCATCCTCTGCGTCCAGGTTCACGACCGCCTGGGCCAGCGCCTCGTCGATCGCGCGGTTCCACGTCGCAGGCTCGAACAGCCGGTCGTAGAGCGCACGGCCGCCGGTGCCGAAGGTGCCCGTCTCGCGCCGGCCGTTCGACTCGACGACGATCGAGACGTTCAGGCGCACCAGCGGGCGGACATCGGTGGCGATGAAGCCGTCGGGGCGGACGATCTCGACCACGCTCCACTGGCCGGTCAGGCTGACCGACACCTGCACCACGCGGGGATCGCGGGCACGGGCGGCAGCGTCTATCGTCTGGCACAGGTTCACCTTGTCGGCGAAGGGTACCAGGTCGAGCGGATCGGCATCGGTATAGAGGTGGCGGTTGTTCAGCCGCGGCGGCGGCGCCTTGGCACCCTTGGCCGGATCGATCAGCGCCATCGTCTCCGCCGCGCGGCGGATCGCCTCGGGCGTGATCTCGTTGGCATGGGCGAAGGCTGTGGTCTCGCCCGACACCGCGCGCAGTCCGAAACCGGACTGGGTGTCGTAGCTGGCGGTCTTCAGCCGGCCGTCATCGAAGCCGAACGCCTCGGTCTTGCGATACTGGAGATACAGCTCGCCGTCTTCGGCATTGCCGAGCGCCTCTGCGGTCAGCCGGGCGGCGGTTTCGGGGTCGAGCGTGTCGCGGTAGATGAAACCGCGCGGATCAGTCGGAAGGCTCATACCCTCCGATATAGGCTCACTGCGGGCTGGCGCCAGACGCGATGTCGGGCAGCTGCGACGGATCGACGCCGTCCGCAGGCCCGCCGATCAGGATGAAGCGGCGGTCGCAATAGCCGCAATCGACATAGCCATGCTCGTCGATCTGCAGGAACACGCGCGGATGGCCGAGCGCCGCGCCGCCGGGAATGTCGGTTGCGCCATCGCACGCGACACGGGTGGTGGTGACTCGGGAGACTTCGGGCGGTGCGATCATGGCCTGCGCCTAGCAAAGCCAAAAGCGGCTCGCAATCGTCCGCACGCAGTCCTATGCGCGTCGCATGACGAATGCGGCGATCGGGATCGATGGTCTGTGCAAGACCTATCAGGGCGGCAAGCGGGCGCTGGACGGCGTCAGCTTCGAGGTGCCGCAGGGGTCGGTGTTCGGCCTGCTGGGCCCCAATGGTGCCGGCAAGTCGACGCTGATCAACATCCTGGCCGGGCTGGTCAACAAGACCGACGGCAAGGCGACGATCTGGGGCTTCGATATCGACGACCATCCCCGCAACGCCAAGGCGAGCATCGGCATCGTCAACCAGGAGATCCTGTTCGATCCCTTCTTCAGCCCGCTTGAGACGCTGGAGATCCAGGCGGGACTGTACGGCGTGCCCAAGGGCAAGCGCCGGTCGATGGAGCTGCTGCGCGCGGTCCATCTGGAGGACAAGGCCAATGCCTATGCCCGCACGCTGTCGGGCGGGATGAAGCGCCGCCTGATGGTGGCGAAGGCGATGGTCCATTCGCCGCCGGTACTGGTGCTGGACGAGCCGACCGCGGGCGTCGATGTCGAGCTTCGCCAGCAGCTCTGGGCCTATGTCCGAGAGCTCAACCGCGGCGGCGTCACGGTAGTGCTGACCACGCACTATCTGGAGGAAGCCGAGGAGCTGTGCGACCGGATCGCGATCATCAACCATGGCACGCTGATCGCGAACAAGCCGACCCGCGAGCTGGTCGGCATGGCGCAGGAGAAGGTGGTCGAGGTGACCGTCGACCGCGACATCGTGACCGCGCCCGATGCGGCCTGCTTCCAGAAGATCGAGGTGAAGGCCGAGCGCACGCTCGTCATCACCTATCGCAAGGACCAGGCGAATGCCGGCCAGGTGCTGGCGGCGGTGCAGCAGGACGGGTTCGGAATCGTCGACGTGTCGACCCGCGAGGCCGACCTGGAGGATGTGTTCCTCAACCTCACCCGCGCGGCGAACGCCTGAGGCCCATCAGCACGTCCAGGTACAACTGAGCGACGAGCCGTCGGTGCGAGGCTCCATCGTCATATAGCCGCCGCAGCCCTTTTCCATGTCGTGCCAGGCGCCGGCCGGGATCGACAGGCCCTGCGCCGCCATGACGCGGCGGAGCGCTGCCGGCGACTCCCGGAAGCTGAGCTCCCATCTGACGAACCCGTCGATGTCGGGATAGCCTTTGACGCTGGAGGCCATCTCGCGGATCCGCAAGCCCCGCCACCTCGCATCGTCCGGGAAGCGGATCACGCTCTCGATCTTCCGCATCCCATGGCCTTCCGCTTCGAGCGGATAGATCGTGCGAATCGGCACGAGCGCGAGCGTGCCGACGGTGACGCTCGGCGCGGCGCGCCAGTCCCTCAGCGCTTCGTCATAGAAAAGAACCCGGTCGAAGGCCTGGTGGATCTCGGGCACGAACCGGCATTCGCCGACCTCGGCGAAGCGGATGACGTCGCTGAGATCGATCGCGCTTGTGCGCCGCAGCGGCGCTTCGTGTGCAGACGCGGCCACCTGACTGGCCGAGCCCGAAGCGAAGGCCGACGCGACACCTCGGGTGGAGCCGCGAGCCGTCTCGCCGACGACCAGCCAGCATCCGATCGCGGCGACAAGCGCCACGATCGCGAAAGCGGGCCTTCTCGATCGCATGGGGTCATCCGCAGCGCTTCGGCGTCGATTGGGGGTCGGATCGGTGCGATCGCTCATTCCCTTCCCTCCGTTTATTGCCTAGTCGATCGACAAGAGGCGCGCGGGTCAAGTGCGTTGGCAACCGAAACGGATTGATGTGACCGCGGGACACCAGAGCGATATCCTCATCATCGGATCGGGCGCGGCCGGGCTGACCGCCGCGCTCAACCTCGCCAGCCGGTTCAAGGTCACCGTGCTCGCCAAGGGCGGGCTGAACGAAGGCGCGACCGCCTGGGCGCAGGGCGGCGTCGCCGCGGTGCTGGAGCCGGGCGACACGTTCGAGAGTCATATCGACGACACGATGATCGCCGGTGCGGGGCTGAACGACCGCGATGTCGTCGAGTTCGTGGTCGAGAATGCGCCCGCGGCGATCGAGCGACTGGGCAAGCTCGGCGTGCCGTTCAATCAGGACGGCGACACGCTGCACCTGACGCGCGAGGGCGGGCACAGCCATCGCCGTATCGTCCATGTCGACGACGCCACCGGCTGGGCGGTGCAGGAAGCGCTGCTGAAGGCGGCGCGCGAGAACCCGAACATCACCCTGGTCCCCGACATGGTCGTGATCGACCTGGCGACCAGCCGTCACGAGACCCGCTATTCGGGTGCGGGCAATGTCTGGGGCGTCTATGCCTTCAACCGCGCCACCAACCGGGTCGAGCTATTCACCGCGCGGGCGACCGTGCTGGCGACGGGCGGCGCGGGGCGCACCTATCTGTTCTCGACCGCGCCGCGCGGGGCGACGGGCGACGGCATTGCCATGGCGTGGCGCGCGGGCTGCCGCATCTCCAACATGGAGTTCATGCAGTTCCACCCGACCTGCCTGTACAATCTGGAGGTCAAGAATTTCCTGATCACCGAGGCGGTGCGCGGCGAGGGTGGGCACCTCAAGATCCCCGGCACCGGCCACCGATTCATGCCCGAGTTCGACCCGCGCGAGGAGCTGGCGCCGCGCGACATCGTCGCCCGCGCGATCGACCATGAGATCAAGCGACTGGGCCTCGACTATGTTCATCTCGACATCAGCCACAAGCCGCCGGAGTTCGTGAAGGGGCATTTCCCCAACATCTACGACAAGCTGATCGGGCTGGGCATCGACATGACCCGCGAGCCGATCCCGGTGGTGCCGGCACAGCATTACACCTGTGGCGGGATCGTGATCGACCGTGACGGCCGCACCGACCTGCCCGGTCTGTACGCGGCGGGCGAATGTACCCAGTCGGGTCTGCACGGCGCCAATCGCCTGGCAAGCAACTCGCTGCTCGAATGCTTCGTGTTCGGCGAGGCGGCAGCGAACCACATCGCCGCCAACTGGGACGCACTGAAGCCGCCGCCCGCGATCCGGCCCTGGGACGAAAGCCGGGTCGCCGATTCGGACGAAGAGGTGGTCATCAAGCAGAACTGGACCGAGATCCGCCGCTTCATGTGGAATTATGTCGGCATCGTCCGCTCGACCAAGCGGCTGGAGCGCGCCGCGCACCGGATCAAGATGCTGGGCGAGGAGGTCGCGGACTATTACGGCCATTTCCGCGTGACGCCCGACCTGATCGAGCTGCGCAACCTGCTCGAATCCGCCAACCTGATCGTGCGCTCGGCACTGCACCGCAAGGAGAGCCGCGGGCTGCACTATACGATCGACTATCCCGAGACGCTGCCCGAGGCGGTCGACACGATCCTGGTGCCCTAGGAAAAATCCTGCGCGATCGGGTGCTGGCGGCGGATCTCGTAGACGATCTGGCGCGCGGGACCGCTGCCATAATCGACGAAGCGCGGTTCCGCGCGGCGGACGCCGCCGATCTTCTCCATCGCCCGCTGCGATCGCAGATTGCCCTCGCCGACCACGAACAGCGCGGTCTCGAACCAGCGGTGGATATGGGCCAGCATCAGCCCCTTGGCCTCGGCATTGTAGCGCCCGCCCCAATGGCTACGCGCCAGGAAGGTATAGCCGAGCTCGATCTCGCCGCGTTCGGGTGCCGCATTGTAGTAACGACTGGCACCGATCACCGCGCCGCTCGCCCTGTCGAGGATCGTCAGCCCCCCGCCCGACGCCAGCGCCTGGTCGAAATAGGCGCGGAAGATGGATTCCTGCCAACGGTCGTGCGCCGGGTGGATTTCCCAGATCAGCGGATCGCTGGCCACCGCGAACAGCGGCGCCCAATCCTCCGGCACGGTCGGCCGGAGGATCAGCAATTCGCCGACCAGGGTCGGCTGCAGGTCCATCAGAAGGCGGCGATGCCGGTGATGGCGCGGCCCAGGATCAGCGCATGGACGTCGTGCGTGCCCTCATAGGTGTTGACCGTCTCGAGGTTGATCGCGTGACGGATCACATGGAATTCGGCCGAGATGCCGTTGCCGCCATGCATGTCGCGCGCGACGCGGGCGATATCGAGCGCCTTGCCGCAATTGTTGCGCTTGATGATGCTGATCGCCTCGGGCGCCAGCGTGCCTTCGTCGAACATACGGCCGGCGCGTAGCGCCGCCTGCAGGCCCAGCGCGATCTCGGTCTGCATGTTGGCGAGCTTCAGCTGGACGAGCTGGTTCGCCGCCAGCGGCCGTCCGAACTGCGCACGGTCGAGCGTGTACTGGCGCGAAGCCTCCATGCATGCCTCGGCGGCACCCATCACGCCCCAGGCGATGCCGTAGCGGGCGCGGTTGAGGCAGCCGAACGGCCCCTTGAGCCCCTGGACGTCGGGGAGCAGCGCGTCCTCGCCCACTTCGACCCCGTCCATCACGATCTCACCGGTGACCGAGGCGCGCAGGCTCAGCTTGCCCTCGATCTTGGGGGTGGTCAGGCCCTTCATCCCGCGTTCCAGGACGAAACCCTTGATCCCGCCGCCATGCGCGTCGGACTTGGCCCACACCACCATCACGTCGGCGATCGGCGAGTTGGTGATCCACATCTTCGTGCCGGTCAGGCGATAGCCGCCGTCGATCTTCTCGGCGCGGGTGCGCATCCCGCCCGGATCGGAACCGGCATCGGGCTCGGTCAGGCCGAAGCAGCCGACCCATTCGCCGGTCGCCAGCTTCGGCAGGTACTTCCGCTTCTGCGCCTCGGTGCCATAGGCGTTGATCGGATGCATCACGAGGCTCGACTGGACCGACATCGCCGATCGATAGCCCGAATCGACCCGCTCGACCTCGCGCGCGACCAGGCCATAGGCGACATAGCCCAGGCCGGCACCGCCATAGGTTTCGGGAATCGTCGCCCCGAGCAGGCCGAGGGCACCCATCTCGCTCATGATCTCGCGGTCGAATCGCTCGTCGAGGTACGCGCTGGTGACGCGCGGCAGCAATTCGCCCTGCGCGTAATCGCGCGCGGCGTCGCGCACCATGCGCTCCTCGTCGGTCAGCTGCGCGTCGAGCGCGAACGGATCCTGCCAGTCGAACCGGCCCATCTCTGCCATGGTGTTTCCTGCGTCCTGTCTGTTCTGGTTTATGAAGCCTGGCGGCTGGCCGCCGGCGGGGTGTCCATCGCGGCCTGCTCGATCTCGTTCAGCGCCGAGCGGGCAGCGAGGTAGCGCTTGGCATTGTTCACCCAATTCTCGGCGTCGCCCGCGCCAGGCATCCGCGCCACCTCGGCCAAGGCCGCCTCGACATTGCCGGCGGCCAGCAACCCCTGCGCCTCGCGCAGCCGTGCCGAGGCGCGCGGATCGGGCGTGTCGACCCGGCGCAGCACGATAAGGTCGCCGACCATCGCGCGGAATCGCGTCCAGGGCCCGGCGTCGGGCGCGACCAGCAGCCGCGGTGCGATGGTTTCGAGCGCGACGCGAAGATCCTGGAGCAGCACCGGCTGGGCGGCGGACTGGATCACCGTGCTCACCGCCTCGCCATGCGCCTCGCCGAACCGGCGGCGCAGCTGGGTCTCGAGCGGGCCCAGCGCCTGGCCGCGCTCGATCGCACGACGCGAGGCGAAGGCGATCAGCAACCGCTCGGCCTGGCTGGCATAGCCCGAGGCGGCGCGGGCGCTGCCCTCGGTATCACGCAGTCGCAGGTCGAGCAGGTCGAGCCTGGCGGCCAGGGCCTGCTCGCGCGCGGCGAGCGTGGCGACGTCGGTGCCCGGCGGCAGCGCGCGCACCGGCGCGGGCGGTTCCTGGACCGCTACAGGGGTCGGCGCGGGCTGCGCCGGCGCGCTGGTGCCCGAGTTGGTCCACCAGTTGAAGGCGGCCATCCCCGCGACACCGGCGATGAACGCGATCACCGCGACCAATAGGGTTCGCACCAGCGGGCTCGGCCCGCGGGCCGGCTCCAGCGCAAGTGGCTCGTCGGAATTCATGCCCGCCTTATCCTCGTGCGCATCGGCAGGGTCAATCGGCGAGCGCGATCGCGGCATCGACCAGCGCGGTTCCGGTCACCCCGCCGGGCACCACGACCTGCTCCCAGCCCCCGCCTGCCGCCTCCGCGGCACCGTCGCTGACCGCGACCAGCATCGTATGCGCCTTGTCAGCGACCAGTTCGCCCACCCGCTGCCCCGCCCGCGCCGACTGGACGAGCAGGATCGCGCCATCCAGCTGCGCCGCAGCCTCAGGCGCGATCTCGCGCGGCTCGCTGGCATAGACGGTAAGGATGTCGGCGACGATCCCGCCAGGCTCGACCGTGCGCTCGCGTCCCGCCAGATGAAGCGCGCGGCGCACGCCCGCCGCCTCGGCCATGGCGAGCAGCCTGGCCGACCCGGCATCGCCGGTCCCTGCCACTGCGAAGCCGTTGCGCCGCGCCGCCTCCGCCGTCGCGGTGCCGACCGCCCAGACCGGCAGGTCGAGCAGCCGGACCAGCCCCGGCCCGCCATGGCGGAAGGCATTGGCGCTGGTGACGACCAACGCGTCGTAGCCGCTCGACTCGGGCACCTGCCAGTCGACCGGCCGCGTCTCGAACAGCGGCAGGCGGATCGTGCGATGGCCCTGCGCCTCGATCGCGATCGCGGTGACGCGATTGCCCGGTTCGGGACGGAGCACCGCGATCGGGCGGCTCATGCCGCGAACAGGCGGCGGACGGGCTCCGGCGCGCGATCGAGCAGGTCGAACGCCACCGCCCGCGGCAGTTCGGGGTCGTCGGGCGCGCCTGCCTGCTGCGCGTGGACATGATGGGCGCCGTCCTCCGACAGCAATTCTGCGCTCAGCGTGAGGATCGCGCCCTCGATCGTCGCGAGCGCCCCCACCGGCGAATGGCAATCGGCCCGGAGCGTCGCGAGCAGGCCGCGCTCGGCACGCAGGCAGGCATGGGTCCGGACGTCGTCGATCGCCGCCAGCAACGCCATGACGTCAGCGTCGGAGGCCCGCGCCTCGATCCCGACGATCCCCTGCGCGGGTGCGGGCAGCAGTTCCTCGATCGCGATCGCCGTCCCGATGTCCGGCCGCTCCAGTCGCTCCAGCCCCGCGGCGGCAAGCAGCGTCGCATCCGCCTCCCCCGCCGCCAGCTTGGTCAGGCGCGTGTCGATATTGCCGCGGAACAGGACGATCTCGAGATCGGGGCGCAGCCGCTTCATCTGCGCGGCGCGGCGCGGCGAACTGGTCCCGAGCACGGCCCCCTCGCGCAGCGCGTCAATTGACTCGGCGCCGATCAGGCGGTCGCGGACATCGGCGCGCGGCAACACCGCGGCGATGGCGATGCTGTCGGGTCGGACCGTCTCGACATCCTTCATCGAATGGACCGCGCAGTCGATCTCATGGTCCAGCAATGCGCGGTCGAGCTCCTTGGTCCACAGCGCCTTGCCGCCGATCTCGGCCAGCGCGCGGTCCTGGACGCGATCACCGGTAGTCCTGACGGTGACGATCTCGATGTCGTCGACACCCCAGCCATGCGCCGCGACCAGCGCGTCGCGAACCATGTGAGCCTGGGCGAGAGCAAGCGGCGAGCCGCGGGTACCAAGTCGGAAGGAAGGCATGGCGGGTTGTGCTAGCGATGCATCGGCCTAGATGGAAGCGATGGCGTTGATCCTTGGCCTTGAATCGAGCTGCGACGAGACCGCGGCCTCGCTCGTCACCAGCGACCGGCAGATCGTCGCGCACTGCCTCGCCCGGCAGGATGCGGCGCACCGCCCCTATGGCGGCGTGGTGCCCGAGATCGCGGCGCGCGCCCATGTCGAGGCGCTGCCGCCCCTGATCGAACAGGCGCTGGCCGAAGGCGGCGTCCGGCTGGACCAGGTCGACGCGATCGCCGCGACCGCCGGGCCGGGACTGATCGGCGGGGTAATGGTCGGGCTCGTCACCGGCAAGGCGCTGGCGCTGGCTGCGGGCAAGCCGCTGATCGCGGTGAACCACCTCGAGGGCCATGCGCTGTCACCGCGGCTGACCGATCCCGATCTCGCCTTTCCCTATCTGCTGCTGCTCGTCTCGGGCGGCCATTGCCAGCTGCTGCTGGTCGAAGGCGCAGGACGCTATCGCCGGCTTGCGACGACGATCGACGATGCAGCGGGCGAGGCGTTCGACAAGACCGCCAAGCTGCTCGGCCTCGGCTTTCCCGGCGGCCCCGCGGTGGAGAAGGCGGCCGAGGCCGGCGATCCCAGGGCCGTTCCCCTGCCCCGCCCGCTGAAAGGGTCTGCCGAGCCGCATTTCTCGTTCGCGGGCCTCAAGGCAGCCGTCGCGCGGGCCGCACCGAATTACCCTGCGGCCGATGTCGCCGCCTCGTTCCAGCAGGCGGTGGTCGACTGCCTGGTCGATCGCACGACCCGCGCGCTGCGCGGGATCCAGGCGACCGCGCTGGTCGTCGCCGGCGGCGTCGCCGCCAACCGCGCGGTGCGCGGCGCGCTCGAGCAGCTTGCGGCGCAGCACGGGCTGCGCTTCGTCGCCCCGCCGCTGTGGCTGTGCACCGACAATGCGGCGATGATCGCCTGGGCCGGGGCCGAGCGCTTCGCCGCCGGGTTCAGCGATCCGCTCGACACGCCGGCACGAGCGCGCTGGCCGCTCGATCCCGACGCGGAAAAGGTTCGCGGGGCAGGAGTGAAGGCATGAGGATCGCGGTGATCGGGGGCGGTGCCTGGGGCACCGCGCTGGCGCAGGTGGCGGCGCGCGGCGATGCACCGGTGCTGCTCTGGGCTCGCGAGCCCGACGTGGTCGAGAGCATCAATGCCACGCACGAGAACAGCCTGTTCCTGCCCGGCACGCCGCTCTCGCCGGAGATCCGCGCAACCAGCGACCTGGGCGAATTGCGCGGTGCCGACGCGCTGCTGGTCGTCGCCCCTGCCCAGCATGTCCGTTCGGTCCTGTCACAGCTCGGCCCGACCAGCATTCCGCTGGTGCTGTGCGCCAAGGGGATCGAGGCGGGCAGCAAGCTGCTGGTCGGCGAGGTCGCGCACCAGGTCCAGCCCGATGCGCTGATCGCGGTCCTGTCCGGTCCGACCTTCGCGCATGAAGTCGCCAGGGGCCTGCCGACCGCGGTGACGCTGGCCTGCGAGGATGATGCGTTGCGCGCCCGGCTGGCCGATCGGCTCGCGGGCCCGGCCTTTCGCACCTATGGCTCGACCGATGTCATCGGTGCCGAGATCGGCGGCGCGGTGAAGAATGTACTCGCGATCGCCTGCGGCGTGGTCGAGGGCGCCGGGCTGGGCCTCAACGCCCGCGCCGCGCTGATCGCCCGCGGCTTTGCCGAGATGACGCGGTTCGGCCTGGCCCGCGGCGCCCGGGCGGAGACGCTGGGCGGCCTGTCCGGGCTCGGCGATCTGGTGCTCACCTGCTCCTCGACCAATTCGCGCAACTTCTCGCTCGGCATGGGTCTGGGCCAGGGCAAGAGTGCCCGCGACCTGCTCTCCGATCGTCGCACCGTTGCCGAGGGTGCGTTCACCGCCCCGGTCCTGGCCGAGGCGGCGGCCGATTCCGGGATCGAGATGCCGGTGACGCAGGCGGTCTGCGCGCTACTCGACGGGACCCCGATCGCCGCAGTGGTCGAAGCGCTGCTGAGCCGTCCGCTGCGCGAGGAAGTGCAGTGAGGCGCTGGGCTGCGCTGCTGCGCGGGGTCAATCTGAACGGCCGCAAGCTTCCCTCGGCCGACCTGAAGGCGATCGTCGAGTCGCTTGGCTATGGCGATGTTCGGACCCTGCTGGCATCGGGCAACGTCCTCTTCGCCACCGACGAGCCCGAAGATGTGATCGTCGCGCGACTCGAAGCGGCGTTCGCCGCCTATGGCCTCACAACCGATGTCCTGCTGCGTGATCGCGCCGGCATCCAGGCCGCGATCGACGCCAATCCCTTCGTCGAGGAAGCGGCCGACCATCCCAGCCACCTGCTGGTCGTCTTCCACCGCGAGCCCTTTCCGCCATCCGCCCTCGAACGCATCCCGGACCATCATCGGGGTCCCGAACGGCTCCAGGCAATCGGCCGCGAACTCTATATCGACTTTCTCGGGTCGGAGACGATGCGCGAGTCGAAGCTCGACCAGGCGATGCGCAAGGCCCGGTTTCCCGCCATCGCCACGGCGCGCAACTGGAACACCGTCGGCAAGCTGCTGGCGCTGCTCTAGAAGTCGATCGCGATCCCTTTTCGCTCCCAGTCGCCGAAGCGCGTGGGATCCTGGCCCAGCGGATCCTCGCCGCGATCCTCGGGCAAGGGCCGGGGCTCGGGCACCGGCTGGGTCGGCGTCAGATATTCGGGCGGCTTGAGATGCGGCGGTCGCTGGCCCATGGGCGTTGTCTTCCTGAATGTTGCCCCCCAGATCGGGGTTCGAAGATGCGAGGTCAAGTGAACCGCAAGCCCCAAGCCGATGCCCCCGGCGTTCCCGCACGCCGCGCCGCGCTCCGTGTCCTCGACGGCGTGCTGCGCCGCGGCCTCGCGCTCGAATCGGTGCTGGAAAGCGCGGCCCAGGGTCTGGCGCCCAATGATCGCGGCCTGGTCCATGCGATCGCGGCGGAAACGCTGCGCCGCCTGCCCGATCTCGATGCGATGATCGACAGCGCCACGCGCCAGCGCCTTCCCGACGACGCCAAGGCCCGCTTCGCATTGCGCATCGCGCTGGTCCAGGCGTTCGCGCTCGGCACCCCGCCGCATGCCGCAATCTCGACCGTGCTGCCGCTGGTCGACGGCGGCCCGCGCAAGCTGCTCCACGGCGTGTTCGGCACGCTGATCCGCGCGAACAAGGGCCTGCCCGACCAGCCCACTTTGCCCGACCCGGTCGCGATACGATGGCATGCCGCCTGGGGCGACCAGGGAATCGAGGATGCCGAGCGCGCCATCGCCTCGCCGCCGCCGCTCGACCTCACCTTGCGCGAACCGATCGACCTGCCCGACGCGGTGTCGCTGCTGCCCGGCCATCTCCGCCTGCCGGCCGGGACCGGCGTGACCGAGCTGCCGGGCTTTGCCGAGGGAAAGTTCTGGGTCCAGGACCTGGCCGCCTCGCTGCCGGCACGCCTGATCGGCCGCGGCGCCGGCAGCGCGCTCGACCTGTGCGCGGCACCGGGCGGCAAGACGCTGCAGCTGGCCTCGGCCGGGTGGGACGTCACCGCGGTCGACCAGTCGGACATGCGTCTGGCCCGACTTCACGAGAATCTCGAACGCACCGGACTGACGGCGCGGGTCGTCGTCGCCGACCTGCTCGACTGGGCGCCCGAAGCGCCCGCCGACGCGGTCCTGCTCGACGCCCCGTGCAGCGCCACCGGCATCTTCCGCCGTCATCCCGATGTCCTCCACCGGGTCCGCCCCTCGCTGATCGCGGAAATGGCGGCGCTTCAGGGCCGGCTGCTCGACCGCGCCGCCGACTGGGTGCGCCCGGGCGGGACGCTGGTCTTCGCCACCTGTTCGCTCGAGCCCAAGGAAGGCGAAGCGCATCTCGCACCCTTCCTGGCGGCACATCCCGACTTCGCGATCGATCCGGTCCGCGGCGAGGAAGTGCCGGACGGCGTCGACCCGCTGGAAAACGGCACGCTTCGTACGCTTCCGGGGATGATTGCGGACGCAGGTGCGCTGGACGGTTTCTTCATCGCGAGATTCCGCCGCCGCACGTAGTTGCGTGCGAGTCGGTGCGTGCTAAGGACCCGGTCATGTCCGCCGTCCGAATTGCACCGTCGATCCTCTCCGCCGATTTTGCCCGCCTGGGCGAGGAAATCCGGGCGATCGACGCGGCGGGAGCCGACTGGATCCATGTCGATGTGATGGACGGGCATTTCGTGCCCAACATCACGATCGGCCCGGGCGTGGTGAAGGCGCTGCGCAAGCACACCGCCAAGCCGTTCGACGTCCATCTGATGATCGCGCCCGTCGATCCGTTCCTCCAGGCCTTTGCCGAGGCCGGGGCCGATTGCATCTCGGTTCATCCCGAGTCCGGGCCTCATCTCCACCGGACGCTCCAGACCATCAAGGCCCTGGGCAAGCGGGCCGGCGTGGTGCTCAATCCGGGCACGCCGGTCGACGTGATCGACCATGTCATGGACCTGGTTGACCTGGTGCTGGTGATGAGCGTCAATCCCGGCTTCGGGGGGCAGAAGTTCATCGAGAGCCAGTTGCCGAAGATCACCGAGCTGCGCCGCCGGATCGATGCCAGCGGCCGCGCGATCGACCTCGAGGTCGATGGCGGCGTCGACCGCAGCAACGCGGCGCGGGTAATCGCCGCCGGCGCCGACGCGCTGGTCGCCGGCACCGCCACCTTCGAAGGCGGGCCGTCGCGCTATGCCGACAATATCGCGGCGCTGCGCGGCCTGTGAGCGACGATCGGTACGATCCCGACGCCGACGGGGTCGATCAGGGCAAGCGGCTGGTGCGGATCGGTGGAGATCGCGGCCTCTCGCTCGCCGACCGGGTTGCCGAACGGCTTCAGCGCCTGACCTGGCGGACGCCGCTGCATTCGATGCGGCTGCGCGGCCGCTATCCGTTGAAGCTGATCGCGGTGGCCGACGACCCGTTCATGGGCGATGTCGAGCGCGGCCACGCGCTGCTGGACGGCACGATGATGTTCCGCGGCGAGGAACGTGCGATCACCGCGCTGGACTTCGCCCGGCCCGATTTCTCGCGCGCCTTTGCCGATCATGTCCACAGCTTCGCCTGGCTGCGCGACCTGTCGACCGTGACGACCCGGGCGGGCGGCGCGCCGATCGCCGAGATGATCATGGCGAAATGGCTGGCCGTCCATGGCGAGAAGGTCTCCGACACCGCCTGGCGCGCCGACCTGTGGGGCCGTCGCATCCTGTTCTGGATCGCACATGCGCCGCTGATCCTGTCGAGCCCCGACCTGATCTATCGCTCCAGCGTGCTTCACGCGATCGCGCGCGGCGCCCGGCACCTCGATCGCGCGGCCGACCGCGTCCAGATCGGCACGCCGCGCATCGCCGCGTGGTGCGGCGTACTGGTTGCCGGCCTGATGATCCCGGGCGGCGATCCGCGCCGTGCGGCCAGCGAGGCCGGTCTGAACCGCGCGCTGACGGCCTCGGTTTTCTCGGACGGGGGCACGGTCGGACGGTCGCCCGCGGGGCTGCTCGAATCGATCCAGCTGCTGGCGATGCTGTGCGAATGCTATGATGCGCGCCGGCTGGAGCCGCCCGCCTTTGTCGAGACGACGATGGCGAAGATGGTGACCGCGCTGCTGGGCGTCTGTCATGGCGACGACGGACTGGCCAGCTGGCAGGGATCGGCGCCGATCGCCGGCGATGTCGTGCAACAGGCGATCGAGGCGACCGGAATCCGCACCCGCCCGCTCAAGCAGGCGCGCGACTGGGGCTATCAGCGGCTGTCGGCTCAGGGCACCGTGCTGATCATGGATGCGGCGCCGCCGCCGCTCGCGCGGTTGATCGAGGGCGGCTGCGCATCGACGCTCGCCTTCGAGCTGTCGGACGGGCCGCACCGCATCGTCGTCAACTGCGGCGGGTCGAGCATGGCCGACGGCCGTCTCCCCCGGCAGCTGACCGAAGCGCTGCGCAGCACCGCGGCGCATTCGACGCTGACGATCGGCGACAGCAATTCGACCGCGATCCATGCCGACGGCACTCTCGGCCGCGGCGTCGGCGAGGTCGAGCTGAGCCGCCAGGAGAGCGAGACCGCCAGCCGGATCGAGGCCAGCCATGACGGCTATGTCCGCCGGTTCGGCTTCATCCATCGCCGCGCGATCTCGCTGGGGCCGGACGGCAAGGACGTGCGCGGCGAGGACATGCTGCTCCCCGCCGATCATCGCCGGCAAAAGGGCGGCACCGGCTTCGCCATCCGCTTTCACCTGGCGCCGGGGATCGAGATCGCGCCGACCGCGGACGGGCTCGGCGCCTTTCTCCGCCTGCCCTCCGGCGCGGTCTGGCAGTTCCGCGCTCGCGGCGGGCTGCTGGCGGTCGAGGAAAGCATGTGGATCGACGGGCAGGGCCGGCCGGTGGCGACCGAGCAGCTGGTCGTGACCGCGGACACGCCGCCCGGCGGGACCAATGTCACCTGGGTGTTCCATCGCGCGCGCTGAGCGCGGACAGGGGTTGCACTGACGCACCGTATCCGTAGAGGGGCGGGCTCATGGATCAGGTCAAGATTGCCCGCGCGCTGCTCTCGGTCTCGGACAAGAGCGGTATCATCGAACTCGGCCAGGCGCTCGCGCGTCACGGCGTGGAGCTGGTCTCCACCGGCGGCACCGCCACCGCGCTGCGCGACGTCGGCCTGGCGGTCCGCGACATCTCCGAGCTGACCGGCTTTCCCGAGATGATGGACGGACGGGTCAAGACGCTTCACCCCAAGGTCCATGGCGGCCTGCTGGCAGTCCGCGACGATGCCGCGCATGTCGCGTCGATGGCCGAGCACGAGATCGGTGCGATCGATCTGGTCGTGGTCAATCTCTATCCCTTCGCCCAGACGGTGGCCAAGGGCGCCGACCGCGACACGATCATCGAGAATATCGATATCGGCGGACCGTCGATGGTCCGTTCGGCGGCGAAGAACCACGAATTCGTCACGATCGTCACCGATCCCGGCGATTATGCCGAGCTGATCGGCGAGATGGACGCCAGCGCCGGCGCGACCAGCCTCGCCTTCCGCAAGCGGCTCGCGGCGCGCGCCTTTGCCGCCACCGCGACCTATGACGGGATGATCGCCAGCTGGTTCGGCTTCGCCGACCAGGGCCAGATGTTCCCCGAGACCATGCCGGTCACGCTCAAGCACGGCTCGACGCTGCGCTATGGCGAGAACCCGCATCAGAGCGCGGCATTCTACACCGCGACCGGCCCCCAGGCGAAGGGCATCGGCCAGGCCCGCCAGGTGCAGGGCAAGGAGTTGAGCTACAACAACCTCAACGACGCCGATGCCGCGCTCGAGCTGGTCAGCGAGTTCCGCGATGCAGAGCCCAGCGTCGTGATCGTCAAGCACGCCAATCCGTGCGGTGTCGCCACCGCGGCGACGCTGGAAGAAGCCTATGCCGCCGCCTTTGCCTGCGACACGGTGTCGGCATTTGGCGGGATCATCGCGCTGAACCGCACGCTGGACGAGTCGACGGCGCGCGCGATCGCCGGCATCTTCACCGAAGTGGTCGTCGCACCCGATGCCGATGAGGGGGCACTGGCGGTGTTCGCGGCCAAGAAGAATCTGCGCCTGCTCCTGACCGGCGAGCTGCCCGACCCGAAGCGCGGCGGGTTCCAGGCCAAGTCGATCGCAGGCGGCTGGCTGGTCCAGTCGCGCGACAACGGGTCCGTCGGCGAGGCTGATCTGAAGGTCGTGACGAAGCGTGCGCCGACCGCGCAGGAACTGGCCGATTGCCGCTTTGCCTGGACCGTGGCCAAGCACGTCAAGTCGAACGCGATCGTCTATGCCAGGGACGGCGCGACCGCCGGCATCGGCGCAGGCCAGATGAATCGCCTGGAATCGGCGCGCATCGCCGCCTGGAAGGCGAAGGATGCCGCGGACAAGGCCGGCTGGGGGACGCCGCGCACAATCGGGTCGGCCGTCGCCTCCGACGCGTTCTTCCCGTTCGCCGACGGCCTGCTGGCCGCGGTCGAGGCGGGTGCAACCGCGGTGATCCAGCCGGGCGGGTCGATCCGCGACGAGGAAGTCATCGCCGCAGCCGACGAGGCGGGCCTGGCGATGGTCTTTACCGGGATGCGCCACTTCCGCCACTGAGACAGGAGGCGCGGCAACCGCGCCCGCCCATTCATCCGACCGGCCGGTGCTGCCCAGGCAGCGCCGGCCGTTTCGTCATCGGACGTCGTCGATCGCGATCTGCTGTTCCTTGGGCATCTTGCGGAACAACGCCTTGTCCTCCGGCCCGAAGGCCAGTTTCAGCAGCACGGCGAAATAGGCGACGAGCATCAGCGGAATGCCAGCGGTCAATTGGAGCCATTCGGGCAGCTTGCTGATGAGCACGCCGACCCCGGCCGATGCTGCCATCGCGGCGAGCATGCCCCAGCGCAGCGCCGACATGCGGCGTTTCAGCAGGCGCGACAGCAGCCATGTCTTCACGATCGAGCCGACGAGCAGCGAAAGCGCCAGCGCCAGCGCCGGGCCGACCGCCTGATAGACGACGGGATAGCCCATCTCGCGGATGACGATGACGAAGACGAAGCTCATGACGACCTGGAAGCAGAGCATGGCCGTCGAGATCATCAGGTTGCGATTGCGCGCGATATAGACGAGCCCGCCCTCCGCGATCGCCCCCGGCGACGCCAGAACCTCGGCGGTCAGCAGGATGCAGAGCGTGGCGGAGCCTGCGACGAAGCCCTGGCCCAGCAGGCCCATCACCCCGTCCGAGGTGACCCCGATCGCGATCGCGATCGCCGCCTGAACCGCCATGACCCAGAACGCGACCTGGCGGACCTGCTTGGCGACCGATTCGGTATCGCCGGCCGCCAGGCTGCGCGTGACGACCGGGCCGAGGATCGGGTCGAACGTGGTCTTGAGCCGCTGTGCCGGCGAGGCGACCTGCTGTGCCACATAATAGATGCCGACGATCGCCGGCGAGAACAGCAGGCCCAGAATGAAGCGATCGATGTTGCGCGACCCCCATTCCAGCGCATCGGCGCCGGCAAGCGGTGCGTTGATCCGCGCCATGCGCCACAGTCGCAGCGGATCCGGGCGCCAGTTCCGGGGCAGGCCGTACATTTTCAACAGCGGCACCATCGCCGCGATGAGCATCGCAAAGGTCGCGACGACATAGGCGATGATCAGCCCGTCGCGCGGCGACAGATAGGACAGGATCAGCGCGGCGCTGGTGATCGTCCACGGCTCGACGATCGACCGCGCCGTGACCGAGGCGCCCACATTGTGGCGATAGGCAAGGGCCGAAAAGGCGACTTCCGACCAGGCCAGCGCGAACACGATGCTGGGCAGCAGCCATTCGAGCCCGGTCACCTGGCTGTTCGGGAACATCACCTGGGGGAACATGCCGAGCAGCACGCTGCCGACCAGCGAGGCGAACAGCGCAACCACCATTGCGTCGGCGACGACATGGGTATCGGGTCGACTGGTGGTCGATAACGCCTGGGCAAGCCCGCGCTTGAGGCCGAGCGTCGCCAAGAGCGCGGCGAGTTCGATGACCAGCACCGCCAGCGCGAAGCGGCCCACGATCTCAGGCCCATAGCTCCGCCCGGCGATGAACAGGAACGGGATCCGTCCGGCAAGACGAATCACGAAGCCGAGAATGTTCGTCCGCCCGCCCTTCGCGAGCTGGGCGATGTCGTCAGCCTTTTCCGTCAAATTCTCGGTCACGCGCGGCCGTTGCCCATCGTGCGCCTGCCTTCTCCCTGTTCAGGCCCGTCGATAGGAGGGTCGCAGCGCAAAGCCAATGATCTCAATGCGCCGCGCCCCAACTGGGGCCGACGCCGATCTCGACGCCCAGCGGCACGCTCAGCCTGACCGACGGTTCGGCGGCGGTCGCCATGACGCGTTCGATCACCGGACGCGCGGCTTCGACATCGCCTTCCGGCAATTCGAACACGAGTTCGTCATGGACCTGCATCAGCATCCGCACGTTCGGCAGCCCCGCCTCGGCGAGCGCGGGGCCCATCCGGACCATCGCGCGCTTGATGATGTCGGCGCTGGTGCCCTGGATCGGCGCGTTGATCGCGGCGCGCTCAGCGCCCTGGCGCTCGTGCTGGACGCTCGACTTCAGCCGCGCGAAATGCGTCTTCCGCCCGAACAAGGTGGTCGTATAGCCCTTCTCCTTGGCCTCGGCGATCGTATCGGCGATGTAGCGGTTGATGCCGGGGAACCGATCGAAATAGCGGTCGATCATTGCCTGCGCCTCGTCGGCGGTGACGTCGAGCCTGCCCGCCAGGCCCCAGCGCGAGATGCCGTAGAGGATCGCGAAGTTGATCGTCTTGGCGCGGCCGCGGGTATCGCGATTGACCTCGCCGAACAGTTCCTGTGCGGTCATGTTGTGGATGTCGTCGCCGCGCTCGAACGCCTCGCGCAACTGCGGCACGTCGGCAATGTGCGCCGCCAGGCGCAGCTCGATCTGCGAATAGTCCGCCGCCAGGATGACGTTGCCCGGCTCCGCGACGAACGCGTCGCGAATCTGGCGGCCCACCTCGGTGCGGATCGGGATATTCTGCAGGTTCGGGTCGGTCGAGCTGAGGCGTCCGGTCTGGGCGCCGGTCAGCGAATAGCTGGTATGAACGCGGCCGGTCTCGGGATTGATCTGCGCCTGAAGCGCGTCGGTATAGGTCGATTTCAGCTTCGACAGCTGGCGCCAGTCGAGCACCTTCGCCGCGATCACCCGGCCGGGCGAATCCTTGTCGGCGGCGATCCGCTCCATCTCGTTCACATCGGTCGAATAGACGCCAGACTTGCCCTTGCGGCCGCCCTTGATCCCCATCTTCTCGAACAGCACGTCGCCCAGCTGCTTGGGGCTGCCGATGGTGAACTTGAACCCGGCAATGCCGTGGATCTCCTCCTCCAGCGCCGCGATCTGGTGCGAGAATTCGGTCGAGAGGCGGGCGAGCGCAGTCGAATCGACCTTCACCCCGGCGCATTCCATCCCGGCGATCACGCTGACCAGCGGCCGGTCGACCGTCTCGTACACCCGCGTCACGCTCTCATAGGCCAGCCGCGGCTTGAACCGGCGCCACAGCCGCAGCGTGACGTCGGCATCCTCCGCCGCGTAGCGGGTCGCCGCCTTCAGATCGACCTGAGCGAAGCCGAGCTGGCTCTTGCCCGTCCCGACAACGTCCTTGTACGCGATGCAGCTGTGCGACAGGTGCGTCGCCGCCAGCTCGTCCATGCCGTGCCCGTGCAGCCCAGCATCGAGGTCGAAGCTCATCACGATCGTGTCGTCGTAGGGCGCGACCGAAACGCCGAGCCGCGACAGGACGATCATGTCGTACTTCAGGTTGTGACCGATCTTGAGGACCGCCGGGTCCTCGAGCAGCGGCTTGAGCCTGGCCAACACGGTCTCGCGCGCGATCTGGAGCGGCTTCTCGGCGAACATGTCGGTGCCGCCGTGCGCGATCGGAATATAGCAGGCCTTGTTCGGCGCCAGCGCGATACTGACCCCGACCAGTTCGGCTCGGGTCGCATCGACGCCGGTGGTCTCGGTATCGATCGCCAGCCAGCCCTGGTGCCGCGCCTCGGCAATCCACCGATCGAGCCCGGCTTCGTCGACGACCGTCTCGTAGCCGTCGTGATTGCATGGCGGATCGTCCTGCAGCGGTACCGGCTCGGGGCTGTCGACCGGCGCTTCCGCCACCGACGACAGTCGCGCGAGCAGCGTGCGAAAGCCGTGATGCTCGAGGAAGGCGCGCAGCGGCGCGTCCGGGATGCCCTTGAGCTCCAGCTCGTCGAGCGGATCGGGCAACGGGACGTCGCAGGCGAGTTCGACCAGCTTGCGCGACAGCCGCGCCTTGTCGGCATGCTCGATCAGGTTGTCGCGCATCTTGGACGGCTTCATCGACGGCGCCGCCTCGAGCACCGCGTCGACCGTGCCATATTCCAGGATCAGCTTGGCCGCGGTCTTGGGCCCGATTCCCGGCACGCCGGGCACATTGTCGACGCTGTCGCCCATCAGCGCCAGCACCTCGCCCAGCTTGTCCGGGCCGACGCCGAATTTCTCGACCGTCGCCTCCGGCCCCAGCCGGCGATTGTTCATCGTATCGAGCATGTCGACGCTGGGATCGGTCATCAGCTGCATCAGGTCCTTGTCGGAACTGACGATGGTGACCTGCCATCCCTGGGCGAGCGCCGCCTTGGTATAGCTGGCGATCAGGTCGTCGGCTTCCCAGCCCAGCTCCTCGATGCAGGGCAGCGAGAAGGCGCGCGTCGCGTCGCGGATTACCGGGAACTGGGGCACCAGATCCTCGGGCGCGGGCGGACGATGCGCCTTGTACTGGTCGTACATCTCGTTGCGGAACGTATGCTCCGACTTGTCGAGGATGACCGCCATGTGCGTCGGCCCGTCGGCCTTGTTCAGCTCGTCGACCAGCTTCCACAACATGGTGGTATAGCCATAGACCGCCCCCACCGGCTCGCCATGCTTGTTGGTGAGCGGGGGCAGCCGGTGATAGGCGCGGAAGATATAGCCGGAGCCGTCGACAAGGTAGAGGTGAGGCATCGCCGCGGGATAGCCGAGCGGCGGGGCGGCACCAAGCCCCAACCGCGCAACGCCCGCGCTCAGGTCGCATCGTGGAAGATGATCCCCAGAACATGGCGACGGCCCGACCGTACGGTGCCGACGCCGTGGCGCATCGTCACGCGATAGTCGCCGCGCGTGCCTGACACCGGCCGGCGGTTCACCGCGAAGATCACCGCGTCGCCGCGCTCCAGCGGAACGACCTCCGCCCGCGACTGCATCCGCGGGCGCTGCTCGGTCAGGATGAAGTCGCCGCCGGTGAAGTCGCCGCCCGGCCGGGAGAGCAGCACGGCCATCTGCAACGGAAAGACATGCTCGCCATACAGGTCCTGGTGCAGGCAATTATGGTCGCCCGTCGCATAGCGAAGCAGCAGCGGCGTGGGGCGCGACTGGCCGGCCGCATGGCACTGGTCGAGAAACGCCGGGAGGCGATCGGGGAAGCGGCGGGCGATTCCCATGCGCTCGTGCCAGCGATTGGCGATCGGGACGAGCGCGGCATAGGCCTGCTCGCGCAACTCGGCCACGATACCGGGCAGCGGATAGGCGAAATAGCGATACTCGCCGCGACCGAAGCCATGTCGCGCCATCACCACCGTGCTGCGAAACCGATCGGGCGACTCGTACGCCGCCGCGATCTGCGCGCAGGTGTCCGGACCGAGCAGGCCGGGGAGCATCGCCCAGCCCTGGCGATCCAGGACGGGCGCGATCGCCGTTGGGTCAAAGGGTTCGAAGGTCATCGAACGCCCCTGCCCGCCGGCAAGGCGCCGGGCATCCCGGCGCTTGCGCTCGAACTAGCGGTGGTTGGCGACCAGCGCGGTGACGACCGCCTGCATCAGGCCCTGGCGTTCCGGAATCGGGCGCCGCGTATCGCCGATCATGACCGCGACCGAATAGGTACGGCCATCGGGTGCGACCAGCAGGCCGACATCATTATAGCCCGCCGTGCGTCCGCGCAGGTCTTGGCCGGTCCCGGTCTTGTGCCCGAACTGCCAGCCCGGCGGCACCGCGCCGCGCAGCCGCTGGCGGCCGGTGTGCGAGGACTGCATCACCGACATCAGCCACGCGGTCGACGATGGCGACAGCAGCTCGCCCTTCTGCAGCCGGGCAAGCGCAACCGCGATCGCACTCGGCGCCGCGCCGTCGACCGGATCGGCGACATAGGATTCGAAGGCGGCGAGGCGAACATTGGGCGACAGCTGCGACCGAGCGAGCGCGAAGGCGTTGCCGCGCGAATATTCGGGTTTCCACTCGAGGCCGGCGGTGCCTGCCTGCAACAGCCGTTCGCCGGGGCCGAAGCGGATCGCGCCCAACTGCTTGCGCTGGATGAACGACCGCACGGCCTGGGGCCCGCCGACCAGCCGCAAAAGCTTGTCGTTGCACGTATTGTCGCTCATCGTCATCGCGCGGCGGATGATCTCGCGCACGGTGGAGCGATAGCCGACATCCTTCTTCACCAGCGCGGCGATCGGCTGGTGGAAGACGGTGAAATCTGCCTCGGTGATGGTCAGCGGATCGTCGAGCCCGATATGCCCCTGGTCGACTGCGTCGAGCACGGTCATCGTCACCCACAGCTTGCTGACGCTCTGCTGCGGCATGCGGGTATTGCCGTTGGCCGATACCATCCAGCCGTCGTCGACGCCGACGACCGAGACGCCGGCCTTGCCCCCGAAATTGCGGACGAGCCGCTCCACCGTCTCGGAGAGCGCCTGCGGCGCCGGCGCATCGAAGCGGCTGACCTTGGCCGGGGCCGTCGCGGCGGCGCTGCCATGGGCGGGGATCACCAGGACGCCGTGGGCGCTCCCGGCCACCGCGCAGCCCATCAGCAATGCGGGGCCAAGCCCGCCGAGCGTCATCGCACGCTGGAGATCGGTGAAGCCGGGTTGATCGGCCCACCAGCGAAGCGCACGCCGGTGCAGGGGCAGCCCCCCGGTGCCCGGGTTCCGTCGCGAGGTCGCAAGTTGCGAAAAATTCGTCACGTTTACCGCCCTTTGCCCGTTTCGAGCATGCGAGCAACCTGCGGCATGAAAAAGGCACCTTGCGGGGATCGTGCGACGAACGATTCCATAGCTGCGACGAACCGTGTTATCTCATATCATCCGGAGCGCTCGCACCTGCCGGACACGGGCTAGCCGAGCCGGCGGAGCATCTCCTGCGCCGCCGCGGGCGCCCGGACCTTGCCGCCATGAATGAAGAAAATGAAGGTTTCGCGCGGTCGTTCCGCGGGCGTTTCGTCGATGGCATAGGGAAGGCGCGGCCCCTCGGGCTTTCCGCCCGATGCCCAAAGCCGCGCCGCGTCGGCCCATCGAGCGAGGTCGGGTTCGGGATAGCAGAGCGGATTGTCGTCCTCCCCGCTTTCGAGCCGGGCGTAAACGAAGTCGCCGGTGATGTCGGCGATCGCCGGATAGTTGGGCGAATCGGCGAACACGATCGCGACGCCGGCGGCGCGGCACATCGCGACGAAGGCGGGGTCGCGAAAACTGTCGTGGCGCACCTGAACCGCGTGGCGCAGCGCAACGCCGTCATGCTTTGCCGGCAGCAGCTTCAGAAACGCGCCGAAATCCTCGGCATCGAACTTCTTCGTCGCCATGAACTGCCACAGGATCGGGCCAAGCTTGTCGCCCAGCTCGACGAGTCCCTGCCCCACGAACCGTGCGACCGAGTCACCGGCCTCCGCCAGCACCTTTCGGTTGGTGCAGAAGCGCGATGCCTTCACGGTGAAGACGAACCCGTCGGGCGCGGTCTTCGCCCAGCCCTCGAACGTCGCCGGCTTGAAGGTCGAATAATAGGTGCCGTTGACCTCGATCGCGGTCAGCGCGCGCGACGCGAACTCCAGCTCCTTCTTCTGCGCCAGCCCCTCCGGATAGAAGGTTCCCCGCCAGGGTTCGAAGGTCCAGCCGCCGATGCCGACTCGTATGGGTGCGTTCATGGCGCCATGCTAATCCAGTTCGATATGGCGACGAAGCCCCTCGACAGCGTCAATGGTTCGCGATAGCCTGGATTAACTCGTACAAATAGACGGGGCAGGGAGAGGGCAGATGCGCTTCGGACGCAGGGACATGCTCGTCGCCGCAGTGGCAGGCGTCATCGGCGCGTCGGCCGCGACCGCGTCGCAGGGCGCGCCCGGACGATTGGGCCCGACGATCTGGGACTGGCAGGCGATGACCGCGCGGCAGACCGATGTCGGCGCGGTCCGCGACCTGGTGCGGCAGCCTACCGCGACGCTCGACGAGCTCGAGATGCACGTCACCACGCTGAACGCCGGCACCAGCTCGCATCCCCCGCATTCCCATCCCAACGAAGAGCTGGTGATCGTCCGCGAAGGCACGGTCGAGGTGCTGAACGGCGGCGCGTGGAAACGGCTGGGCCCGGGATCGGTCGTCTTCAACGCGTCGAACGCACCGCATGCGCTGCGAAACGTCGGATCCAGACCGGCGACCTATCATGTCATCAACTGGAAGACGCCGGCCACGCCGCGCAGCGCCGGCAAGGAGCCTTCATGACCGAGATCGATCGCCGCACGATCCTGGCCGGCGCAGGCCTCGCCGGGCTTGCCGCAAGCTTCGCGCACGACACGCTCGCGCAGTCTGCGAGCCAGGGCAATGCGGTGGGCGCGCAGGCGGCACCGACCGGACCGGCGCCGGAAGCAAGGCACCGCATCCGCTTCGCGGTGATCGGGCTGGACCATGCCCACATCTATTCGATGACCGACGCGATGATCCGCGGCGGCGGGACACTGGTGTCGTTCCATGCGACCGATCCCGGGCAGATCGAAACCTTCCGCCGCCGCTATCCCCAAGCAGCGCTGGCGCGCAGCGAGGCGGAGATCGTCGAGGACCGGTCGATCCAGATGGTTGCCGCGGCCCCGATCCCCGACCTTCGCGCGCCGCTGGGCATCCGGGTGATGCGCGCGGGCAAGGACTATCTGTCCGACAAGCCCGCGATCACCACGCTGAAGCAGCTGGCGGACGTCCGCCGCGCGGTGAAGGAAACCGGCCGCAAGTTCGCGATCATGTATTCCGAACGGCTGGAGGTGCGATCGGCGGTGATGGCCGGGCAGTTGGTCCAGCAGGGTGCGATCGGCAAGGTCGTCCAGACCGTGAACCTGGCGCCGCACCGTGTCAGCGCGCCGAGCCGGCCCGACTGGTTCTGGGACAAGGCGCGCTATGGCGGCATCCTGACCGACATCGGCAGTCACCAGGCCGATCAGTTCCTGTTCTACACCGGCAGCCGCCGCGCGAAGGTGATCGCGTCGCAGACCGGCAATCTCGCCTGGCCCGACCGGCCGAAGTTCGAGGATTTCGGTGACATGACGATCACCGGCGACGGCGGCACCGGCTATGTCCGCGTCGACTGGTACACACCCGACGGACTCGCCACCTGGGGCGACGGCCGCCTGTTCATCCTGGGGACCGAGGGGTTCATCGAGCTGCGCAAATATATCGACGTGGCTGGGCGCAGCGGCGGCAACCATCTGTTCATCACCGATCGAAAGGGCAGCCGATATATGGACTGTTCGCAGGTTCCCCTGCCCTTCGGCCCGCAATTCGTGACCGACATCGTCGAGCGCAGTTCGATCGCGCAGGACCAGGACCAGGCGCTGCTCGCGGCGGAACTGGTCCTGATCGCGCAGAAGAACGCCACGCGCCCGATCCTCGCCTGACATCGAAAGGGGCCCGATCATGCAGCTGACCCGACGCGGAGCGATGAAGACAGGCGTGGCGCTGGCCGCGCCGATGATCGTGCCCGCCAGCGTGTTCGGACGCAACGCGCCGTCGAACCGCATCACCGTCGGCGCGATCGGGGTGGGACGGATCAGCCGGATCCACGATATCAAGGAGACGATGAGGCATGACGATGCCCAGATCGTCGCGGTGTGCGATGTCGATGTCCGCCGGCTGGGCGCAGGGCAGCAGCTGGTCGACGATCGCTACGCGGCCAAGCTGGGCAAGGACTATTCGGGCACCCGCGGCTATACCGACTATCGCGAGCTGATCGCCGCGCCGGACATCGACGCGGTGCTGATCTCGACCCCCGACCACCAGCATGCGCCGCTGGCGATCCATGCGGTGCGCGCAGGCAAGCATGTCTATCTGCAGAAGCCCGCATCGCTGACCATCGCCGAGGGTCGGGCGATGGCCGATGCCGTCAAGGCGTCGGGCCGAATGCTGCAGATCGGATCGCAGCAGCGCGGATCGACGCCCTGGCCGCAATTCCGTCGGGCCTGCGAGCTCGTCCGCAACGGCCGGATCGGCGCGCTGAAGCATGTCGAGATCGGCCTGCCCGGCGATCCGTCGGGCCCGGACGCGCCGGCCATGCCGATCCCGCCGGGCCTGAACTATGATGCGTGGCTGGGGACGACGCCCGAGACCTATTATACCGAGATGCGGGTTCATCCCCAGTCCTCGTTCGAGGACCGTCCGGGCTGGCTGCGCGTCGAGCAGTTCGGATCGGGCATGATCACCGGCTGGGGGGCGCACCATATCGACACGGCCCATTGGGGCATGGACATGGAGCATTCCGGTCCGGTCGAGATCTGGGGAAAGGCCGAATTTCCCAAAAGCGGCCTGTGGAACGTGCACGGCCGGTTCGAGACCCACGCCCTCTACGCCAACGGCGTCACCATGACCGTCTCGGGCGCGCTGCCCAACGGCGTGAAGTTCATAGGCGACAAGGGATGGATCTTCGTGACGCGCAGCGGGGCCGTCACCGCCAGCGATCCCTCCGGTCCGCAGATCGACCCGCTCCAGGCGAGCGATCCGAAGATCCTGTCCAGCGTGATCGGAGCGAACGAGGTCCGGCTGCTCGACGCCCCCGAACAGCATCGCAACTGGCTGGATGCGGTCCGCACCGGCGCGCCGCTCAGCGCGCCGGCGGAGATTGGCCACCGCGCCTGCTCGACCTGCCTGCTCCACTGGATCGCGATGAAGACCGGGCGCCGGCTGCGCTGGGACCCGAAGGCCGAGCGATTCATCGGCGACGAGGAGGCCAACCGGATGCTGAGCCGCCCGCAACGCGCGAAATACGCGGTCTGACCCCCGACCGCACATCCTGGGACCCGTTCCGCGGCGTGGGCGGGTCCCGATTTTTATCCTCAGCTGCCGCCCTGCCCGTCCCGCCAGCAACGCACCGCCTCGTTCACCGCATCGCCCAGCGACGCGGTCAGGTTGCGTCCCTTCCAGGGCGACTTGCTCTCGCGCACGATCGGCGCGCTATAATGGATGTCGTAGCTGAGCCGGTCGAGATAGCTGCGTCCCTCGGTCTGGAATTGCGCACGCTCCGCGCCGTCGAGCGCGATCAGGACCGAATAGTTGATGAAGCTGTGGCTGCAATGCGCGTCGAGATAGAGCGTCTCGCCCTCCTCAAGCAGAAACCAGCGATTGGGTTCGTGATCGAGGGCCTTCATCAGTGCCACCTCCGGTGTCCGTGCATATCATCTGCGCCGGTAAGATCGACTGCGGCATCGACAAAAGAAAAGGGCGCCCGGATGCCGGACGCCCTTCCCTGTTCGATGCGATCGACGTCGATCAGAAGCGAACGCCGATGCCGCCCGCGACGTGGCGACGCTGCAGGTTGATGCCATAGCCCAGCTCGCCGAAGTCGGCGTAGTTGCCCTCGAAAAACGCATAGACGTTCTTGCTGACGCCGAATTCGACGCCGAGCGCCCCGCCGACGCCGCCCTTCGACTCTTCGCCCGAGAAGGAACCGCTCTGGGCCTTCATCGTGATCGAGTTGTAGCCGCCCTTGATGTAGACGACGGTGCGCGGCGAGACGATGAAGCCCAGGCGAGCGCCGGCGCTGAAGTTGCCCTTCACCCCGATGCAGTCGCCGCCTTCGCAGATTTCCACGTTCGAAACGTCGTAGTTCGCATAGGCGCCCAGCGTGATCGAGTTGCCGACCTGCGCGTCGAAGCCGACTTCGCCGCCGAACGACACGGCCTGGCCGATCTTGTAGATATCGCCGCTGCCGTCGGTGACGGTCGGCGTTTCCCAGCCGAGGCGGGCTTCGACGCGAACGCCATCGACGCCCTTGTCGATCGTTTCGGGTGCGTCCTGAGCGGCAGCCATGACGGGCACGCAGACAAGGGCCGCAACTGCGGCCATAAAGGTCTTCATTCTGATATTCCCCCTGTTGTCTCTTCGAAAAGAGGCCGATGACTCGGCGCGGCTGCCGCTAGCGCCAAGACCGGCGGCCGTCCATCAGCTTTTTTGATCCGTTATCGATACGCTGTTAGGCAGCGCGGATGACGCCATCGCTGATCATCATCGACGACTTCCTGTCGGACCCGCATGGCTTTCGCCGAAAGGCGCTGGCGCTCGATTACGATCCCTTGTTCAAGGGCGGCAATTATCCCGGTCTTGTCTCGACGGCGCCGCTTCCGGTGACTGGGCTCGACGATGAAGCGAGCAAGCGCGCGGGCTTCGCGCTGCAGGCCGCGCCCGGGACGACGCACCAGCATTGCCGCCTGACGCTGAAGGGCGACAAGGGTGCCAGCGGTGTCCATGTCGATCCGTGTGCCTATTCGGGCATACTCTACCTCAGTCTTCCCCAGCATTGCCGCGGCGGGACCGACTTCTTCCGCCACCGCCCGACCGGACTGGAACGGATCCCGCAGACCCCGGTCGAACTCGCGGCCAGCGGCTATTCCGACGTCAATCGGCTGATCGACGAGGTCGTCAACGGCGACACGCTGAAGCCGGCGCGTTGGGAAAAGACGATGACGGTCCCGATGCGGTTCAACCGGCTGATCCTGTTCAGCCCCTGGATGTTCCACAATTCCGCCGCCGGCTTCGGCGACCGGCCGGAGAACGGACGGCTGGTCCATCTGATGTTCTTTGCCGCCGCCCCGAGATAGGTTCGGCCGAGCGAGCGATTCAGACCTTCAGGCCCTGGAGCAGCTTCGGCACGTCGCCGCTCTCGCCTCGTGCCTCGGCCATGAAGGCGCGCTTGAGCGGCGGCAGGCGATCGACCGCCGACAGGCCGAGGCGGCGGACCTTCGACACGGTCCGCCCGGGAATTCCGAACAATCGGGTCAGGCCATCGGTCGCCGCCGCGACCATGAAGGTGTCGAGTCCGCGCCAGCGCTGATAGCGGGCCAGCAGTTGCGGGTCGCCCAGGTCCATGCCCAGCCGCTTGCCCTCCACCAGCACCTCGACCAGCGTCGCGACGTCGCGGAAACCGACATTGACCCCCTGGCCGGCGATCGGATGGATGCCATGGGCCGCGTCACCGACCAGCGCCAGCCGGTCGGAGGTGATCCAGGCGGCATGATGAAAGCCGAGCGGATGGCTGAAGCGCGAGCCCAGCCGGCTGAGCGGTCCGAGGAACCCGCCCATCCGCTTCTCCGCCTCGTGCAGATAGGCGCGGTCGGATAGCGCCAGCATGCCCGGCGCGTGCGACGCGTTGACCGTCCAGACGATCGCCGAGCGATGGCCATGCTCGTCGTCGAGCAGCGGCAGGATCGCGAACGGGCCGTCGGGATAGAAGATCTCGTAGGCGATATTCTCGTGGCTGCGCTCGTGATGGAGCGAGATCACCATCGCGGCGTGATCATAGCTCCAGCGCGCGACCTTGAGCCCCGCGGCCTCGCGGGTCGGGGAGTTGCGCCCCTCCGCAGCGATCAGCAGCGGCGCCGTCACCGTGGCGCCCGAATCGAGCAGCGCAGTGACGCCGTGCGGACCGCGATCGACCGACACGGCGCGCGTCTTCATCCGGACATCCGCCAGCGGGGCGGCCTGCGCCGCCTCGAGCAGCGCCCGGCGCAGCGCGCGGTTCTCGAACATGTGCCCCAGCGCGCCGTCGTCGGCGTCGGGTTCGAAATCGAGCTTGCCGGGCGCCAGCCCGTCGGACACGCGAATCCCCTTGATCGGGCACCCCAGCCCCGTCAGCCGGTCGGCGACTCCGATGGCCTCGAACATGCGATAGGGCGCGCTGGCGATCGCGGAAGCGCGGCCGTCGAACGACGCCGCCAGGATCGTTTCCGGATCCGCCGGATCGACGACGATCGATGAAAGGCCGTGCGCGTCGAGCGCGGTGGCAAGCGCGCTGCCGACCAGCCCGCCGCCGAGGATAAGGACGTCTGCCCGATCGGTTGCGCGTTCCATGACCTCAGCCCGTAGCGCGCGATGCCCGGCGTGCCAATGCACGGCTTGACGTCGGACTCCCGCCAAGCGATGATTTCCGCGCACCCCCTGAAATTTTTGCCGGAGGCTGGACGATGGCGTCCCGCGCACCTGCGCCGCACTGGCGCGACACGATGAAGGCTGGCGTTCGCCGCAGCGGCGCGCTGATCGGCGGTATCGCCCTGTTCCTGGGGGTGATGGCGCTGATTCTCGCGCTGATCAGCTATCATGCCCAGGATCCATCCCTGAACACCGCGGCGGCCGGTCCGGCGCGCAACCTGCTGGGCGGCGTCGGCGCCTGGGCAGCCGACATCCTCTTTTCGCTGTTCGGGGCGCCGGTCTGGCTGTTGATGCCGATCGGCCTGGTCGCGGTGAACCGGCTGCTGCAGGACCGGCCGCTGACCGGCATCGGCGCGATGCTGCGCCGGGGTGCGCTGGGCGCGCTGTTGTTCGCGATCAGCCTGGCATTCGTGCCGATCGACTCGACGCTGCCGGCCGGTCGGGCCGGACTGATCGGCCTGATGGTGGCCAAGGGGCTGCGCGCGCTTCTGTCCCTGACCGGCGACGCGATGATCGCAACCTGGGCCGGACGCGTGATCGCGGCGATCCTGGGCATATCCGGGCTGTGGATCTGGTGGCGTGCGCTCGATTTCCGCCTGCCCGATCCGCGCGGCTGGGCGATCCCGCAACTGCCCTTCAAGACACCGCGCCCGGCGCGCGAGATCGAGGACGAGGCGGACGAGGACGGCTTTGCCGCCCCGCTGCGCGGCAGTGACGACGAGCCGCGCCCTGCTCCGCGCAAGGTGGCAATGCCGGAGACGAGGCCCGGCCCGGTCATCGCCGATCGCGCGATCGCACCCAGACCCGCCAGTGCCAAGCCGCCGACCCAGACCAGCCTGGATTTCAAGGACAGCTATGCGCTGCCCCCGCTCGACCTGTTGAAGGCGGCGGCGCCGGGGAGCGGAAATGTCGTCGACAAGGCCGCACTCGAGCGCAACGCGCGCCTGCTCGAAAGCGTGCTCGACGATTTCAACGTGAAGGGGCAGATCGTCGAGGTTCGGCCCGGCCCGGTCGTCACCATGTACGAACTGGAACCGGCGAGCGGCATCAAGGCCAGCCGCGTCATCCAGCTGGCCGACGACATCGCGCGCAACATGTCCGCCATTTCCGCGCGCGTCGCGACGATTCCCGGCCGCACCGTCATCGGCATCGAACTGCCCAACGCAAAGCGCGAACCGGTCAACCTTCACGAACTGATCGGCAGCCAGAGCTTCGAGGACCAGGGCGCGACGCTGCCGCTGGTGCTGGGCAAGAACATCTCGGGCGATCCGATCATCGCCGACCTGGCACCGATGCCGCACCTGCTCGTCGCCGGCACGACCGGATCGGGCAAGTCGGTCGGGCTGAACTGCATGATCCTGTCGCTGCTCTACCGGCTGACGCCGGATCAGTGCCGGATGATCATGATCGACCCGAAGATGCTCGAACTCAGCATGTACAAGGGCATCCCGCACCTGCTGGCGGAGGTGGTGACCGATCCGCCCAAGGCGGTGCGCGCGCTGAAATGGGCGGTCGAGCAGATGGAGGACCGCTACCGGATGATGGCGTCGGTCAATGTCCGCAGCCTCGCCAGCTTCAACGACAAGGTCCGCCAGGCCAAGGCCAAGGGCCAGAAGCTGGGCCGCAAGGTCCAGGTCGGCTATGACGAGAATGGCCGCCCGATCCACGAGGAAGAGACGCTCGACCTGCAGCCGCTGCCGCAGATCGTCATCATCGTCGACGAGCTTGCCGACCTGATGATGACCGCGGGCAAGGAAGTCGAATTCCTGATCCAGCGGCTGGCGCAGAAGGCCCGTGCCGCGGGCATCCACCTGATCATGGCGACGCAGCGTCCGTCGGTCGACGTCATCACCGGCGTGATCAAGGCCAACCTGCCGACGCGGATCAGCTTCCACGTCACGTCGAAGATCGATTCGCGCACGATCCTGGGCGAACAGGGCGCCGAACAGCTGCTGGGCAAGGGCGACATGCTCTATATGCCCGGCGGCAAGCAGCTCGCCCGCGTCCACGGCCCGTTCGTCAGCGACGAGGAAGTCCAGGCGGTCTCCGACTTCTGGCGCAGCCAGGGCGAGCCCGATTACATCACCGCCGTTACCGAGGAACCCGAGGATGGCGGTTTCGCGCTGGAGGGCGGCCCGGACGGCGAGGATACGCCCGAGGAGCAATCCTATCGCCGCGCGGTCCAACTGGTCGCCGAGAGCCAGAAGGCATCGACCTCGTGGCTGCAGCGCCAGCTGCGCGTCGGCTACAACACCGCCGCCCGACTGATCGAGCGGATGGAGCGCGAAGGCCATGTGTCCAAGCCCGACCATGTCGGTCGGCGCGAGGTGCTGATGGATACCGACGGACGACCGCTCTAGGGATCGAATCGCGCGTCACAGGGGTTCACGGCGCATTCAAGCCGCGCCTGCCATGCGCGATCCTCACGCAATTCGGAGAAGACCGTGTACCGACTGCCGACGCTCCTGACTCTCGCGCTCGCGACGCCCGCCTTGGTGGCGGCAGCGCCGCAGCAGAATGATCTGGCGCAGGTCCAGACCCATCTTCAGGCGGTCTCCAGCATGACCGCCAGCTTCAGCCAGACCGATCGCGCCGGCAAGACGCTGAACGGAACGATGACGCTGAAGCGGCCGGGCAAGATCCGCTTTCAGTATGAAAAGGGCGTGCCTCAGCTGATCGTCGCCGATGGCAGCTCGCTCTATTTCATCGACTATCAGGTTCGCCAGGTCGAGCGCTGGCCGATCGGCAATTCGCCGCTGGCGGTCCTGCTCAACCCGAAGCGGGACATCACCCAGTTCGCCAAGCTGGTCCCGACCGGTGATTCGCGCGTGATCTCGGTCGAGGTGCGCGATCCCAAGCATCCCGAATATGGGCGGATCACGATGATCTTCCAGCGCAGCGCCGGATCGCCTGGCGGCTTGATGCTGCAGGGCTGGGTCGCCCTGGATTCGCAGAACAACCGCACCACGATCCGCCTGTCGGATCAGCGCTTCAATGCCGCGATTGCCGACGGAACGTTCCGCTGGAACGACCCGCGGAGGTCGAGCGGTCCGCGTCGCTGAATCCGTTCATCTAGCGTGCAGGTTGCCGCGCCTAGAAGCGGTGTTGCGGATGTGGGGCGTACCCGGGATTTTCCCCCCTGTTGCCCGGGATACCCACCTCCCGCCTGCGTGACGAACGCCAGGTCGGCCCTCGCTCCAATGCCCCCGGAGCGGGGGCCTTTCCGTTTTCGGGCCCTTGTCGATCGCGATGGCAAGGCGCGGGCTGGAATCGCCCGGTGAACGCGCTACATGCGACGCAATGACGACGACGATCGCTTCGTGGAACATCAATTCGGTGCGGTTCCGCATCGATATCGTCCAGCAATTCCTGCGCGAGGAATCGCCCGACATCCTGTGCCTGCAGGAAACCAAGGTGATCGACGGCGATTTTCCCGCCGCACCGTTCCGGGCGCTCGGCTACGACCATGTCATCATCCACGGCCAGCGGATGCATCACGGGGTCGCGATCATCAGCCGCGTGCCGATCGTGGAGGACGACCGGCTCGACTGGCAGGCCAATGGCGAAGCCCGCCATGTCGGCGTGCGGTTGCCCAATGGCGTCCGGCTCGAGAATGTCTATGTCCCCGCCGGCGGCGATGTCCCCGATCGCGAGGTGAACCCGAAATTCGGCCAGAAGCTCGATTTCATCCAGCGGATGACCGATTGGTCCGCCGCGCTCGACATGCCGACGATCCTGACCGGCGACTTCAACATCGCGCCGCTGGAATGCGACGTGTGGAGCCACAAGCAGCTGATCGACGTGGTCAGCCACACCCCGATCGAGATCGAGGCGCTGGCCCGGATGCAGGCGGCACATGGCTGGGTCGATCTCGGGCGCCGTTTCATTCCCGCGCCGGGACGCTGCTTCACGTGGTGGAGCTACCGGGCGAAGGATTGGGAAGCATCCGATCGCGGTCGCCGGCTGGATCACATGTGGGCGAGCCCGGCGATCGCCGACACCGCCCGCGCCCACCGCGTGTGCGAGCCGTGCCGCAGTTGGCTCAAGCCGTCCGATCACGTTCCGATCGTCACCGAGTTCGACTTTTGAGCGACCCGCGCGCTGCCGCCCGTGCCATCGATGCGCTGCGGCGTGGTTGGCCGGTCGCGATCGACGGGGTGGCGCTGCTTGCGGTCGAGACGGCGGATCGCGAGCGGCTGGCCGCTTTCGACCCTGACGCCAAGGCGCCATTGCTGTTGTCGGCCGGCCGCGCATGGACGCTGAAGCTTGCCAACCAGCGCGACGCCGCGGTGCCCGACAATCCGGTGCTGGTCGACCGGTCGCCCTGGCTCGACTTCGATACCGCGACCGCACTGGCCGATCCGCAGTTCGACCTCGCCACGCCGCTGAAGGGACCGTTCCGCGCGATCGCGCTCGACTGGCCCGACGTGGCAGGCGCCGCGCTGCGACTCGCGCGGATCGCCGGCGTGCTCCCCGCCTTTTTCGCCCGGCCCGCGCAAGGCGAGCCGGCAATCGCGCTCGCGGACATCGATGCGCACGAGGATGCGGACCGCCTGCGGATCGTCACCCGCGCCCGCCTGCCGGTCGCCGGAGCCGAGGACAGCGAGATCGTCGCCTTCCGCACCGACGAGATGCCGGGCGAGCATGTCGCCCTGATCATCGGCCAGCCCGACGGCAATGCCCCGCTGGTGCGGCTGCACAGCGAATGCCTGACCGGTGACATGCTGGGCAGCCTGAAATGCGATTGCGGCCCGCAGCTCCATGCCGCGGTGCACGCGATCGAGGCCAGCGGCTGGGGTATCCTGCTCTACCTGCGCCAGGAAGGCCGCGGCATCGGCCTGATCAACAAGCTGCGTGCCTATGCGCTGCAGGACCAGGGGTTCGATACGGTCGACGCCAATGTCCGGCTGGGCTTCGCCGTCGACGCGCGCAATTTCAAGGTGGCGGCGCGGATGCTGACGCTGCTGGGCCAGCCGGCGATCCGGCTGCTCACCAACAATCCCGACAAGGTCGCCGCGCTCGAGGCGGCGGGCATTTCGGTGACCGAGCGGGTGCCGCACAAGCTGCCGCCCAACCCGCACAATGCGCGCTATCTCGACACCAAGCGCGACCGGACTGGCCACCAGCTCTGAAGCAGTGCCGGGGCGCCCGGCGGTTCAGGCGATCAGTCGCGCGACCTCGTCGAAATCGCCGGCGATTTCAGTCACGCCCAGCGCGCGCAACCGATCGGCGTGGCCCATGGCGCAATGGCGGCCGGCGCACAGGCCGATGACATGCGCGCCCGAGGCGACTGCGCCGGTCACGCCGACGGGAGAATCCTCGAGGATCACGCTGTGCTCGATATCGATCCCGATCGCCCGGGCGGCGTGGAGGTAGATGTCCGGCGCAGGCTTTCCACGCGTCACATGCTCTCGGCCCGAGAAGATGCGGCCTTCGAACAGGTCGCCGATTCCCATGTGATCCAAGTGGGTCTGGATCCAGTGCGTGCTGCTAGATGACGCGATCGCCCGGGGCAGGTCGGCGGGAAGCGAGCGGACGAAGGCGATCGCGCCGGCAACCGACTCCAGTCCTTCCTCGAGGACGCGATTATTCTCGGTCTCGCGCTCGGCGTGAAAATCGTCGGGGACCGGCCGGCCGATCCACCGCTCGATCGCGGCGATGAAGTCGGCACCCGACAAGCCCATGAAATTCGAGATCGAATCCTCCGCGCTGGTCGGATGACCGATGCGCGTCAGATAGTCGGCGATCTGGATATTGCCGGCATATTCGCTTTCCAGCAGCACGCCGTCGAAGTCGAAGATGATCCCCTGATATTTCATCCGCGCGCCCCGAACAGCGCGCTGCCGACCCGGACATGGGTAGCGCCGAGCCAGATTGCCGCCTCGTAATCCCCCGACATGCCGATGCTGAGCCCCGCCAGGCCATTGTCGCGGGCCAGCTTTGCGAGCAGCGCGAACCAGGGTGCCGGCTCCAGATCCTGAGGGGGAACGCACATCAGCCCGGCAACCGGCAGGTCCGCCGCGCGCGCTTCGGCCAGCAGCGCCGGCAGATCGGTGATGGCGCAGCCGCCCTTCTGCTCCTCCTCGCCGATATTGACCTGGATGAAGCAATCGGGACGCTTGCCCGCCTTGTCCATCGCCCGCCCAAGCGCGGTGACCAGAGAACTGCGGTCGACCGAATGGATCGCGTCGAACAGCGCGACCGCTTCGTCGGCCTTGTTCGACTGGAGCTGTCCGACCAGGTGCAGGCGAAGATCGGGCGTTTGCTCGCGCAGCGCCGGCCATTTGCCGGCCGCCTCCTGTACGCGATTCTCGCCGAAGACGCGCTGGCCGGCGGCAATCAGCGGGCGGATCGCCTCGACAGGATGGGTCTTCGAGATCGCGATCAGTTCGATCGAGGCGGGATCGCGGCCCGCGGTCCTGGCGGCGCGGGCGATCTTCTCGCGCAGATCTGCGAGGCGGCTCTTGGCATCGTCGGATGGCATGGGCGAGGCTATAGGAGGGGGGATGCGCCGCCGCCACCCCTCCCTGCCCGCAATCTGGCTGATGACCGACCCGCGCATGGGGGACGCCCTGTGGCCGGCGCTCGAACGGCTTCCGCGCGGCAGCGGCGTGGTGTTTCGTCACTATGGCGTTCCCGGGCGGCGGGCATTGTACGATCGCGTGGCCAGGATTGCGCGCCGCCGCGGGCTGCTGCTGGTCGCCGCGGATCTGCCGGGTAGCCGTCATGTCCATAATGGAAGGCATCGCGGCGCCGGAGTTCGTACCGCCGCGGCGCACTCGCGGCGCGAGGCGATTCAGGCGATCCGCGCGGGCGCCGACCTGCTGTTCGTCTCGCCGGTCTTCGCGACCCGATCGCATCCCGGCGCGCAGACGCTGGGCCGGATTCGCTTCGGTCTGCTGGTACGCCACCTGCCGGTGCCCGTCATCGCGCTGGGCGGAATGACCGAAGCGCGCATGCGCGGGCTCCCCGGCGCAAGCGGCTGGGCAGCGATCGACGCGTGGTCTGGTTAGAAGCGGAAGGCCGTCCCGACATAGACCGCCTGGCTGTCGCGGCGGTTGTCGGTCAGGCTGGGGTCGATCCGCTCACGCTCGCTCTTGTAGCGCACGCCTGCAGTGACATCGAGGTTGCGGGTCAGCGAATAGCTGCCGCCGACATCGAGCGAATAACTGGGCTGATCGCCGGTGATCGCCGGAGCGTCGATCAGCGGACGATCGATGCTGGCGATCGCACTCTTGCTGCTGCGCTTGCCGGTATCGACCAGGCCGAGATCGTTGCGGTCGCGGCCGACCGGCTGGGTTACGGCAACCGGGTTGATCCGCGCGACATCGGTCGAGATCGCGAACTTCTTCCAGCCGACCGACGTGCCCAGATTATAGGCGATCGGCGCGACACTGACCGAAGGCGCGATCGCGGTAGCGCGATCGACCACGGCGTTGGTGCTGCTGGCGGTGGCTCGCACCGCGACCAGAACCGAACGGTTGCCGGTGCTGCGCGCATCGGACGGCGTGAAGCGGAAGCCGGTGTCGGGCATGCCGCTCTTCGACAGAACGGCAGCGAGCTTCGGATCCGCCGCCGCAGGCGTGAAGATGCCGATACGAATCGGATCGCGGTTGGCGGGTGCCGCCATCGCCCGATTCTCGCTCGCCTGGAGCGCAGGCGTAACGAGGATCGCGGCAGCGCCGAGCGCTCCCACACCAATCCCCGTCAAGACTCGTCCGACTCGCATGTTCATCCCCTGTCAGATGGCAACTTCTACCCCGGAGCGAAAGAGTGGTTCCAGTCCCCCTACCATTTTCCGAGTCAGGTGTTGCCGTGGGTCCACAGATTCCTGCCGCCTTGCTCCCGCCACATCAGCCTCTATAGATGCTCGCCTTGCCTCTTTCTGCCTTTAGGATGTTGTCGATGAACCGCCTGTTGCGCTGCGCGATCCTCGGGTCGCTCATCCTTCCCCTCGTTGCGTGCGGCGGCCGTGAGCGGCCCAAGACAGACATCGCCGCGTCCAAGGTGACCACGATCGGCGTGAACGCCTATCTGTGGCGCGCCTCGCTCGACACGATCAGCTTCATGCCGATTCTCCAGACCGATTCCAACGGCGGCGTCATCGTCACCGACTGGTACGTCAATCCCAACGTGCCGACCGAGCGGGTCAAGATCACCATCACGATCCTCGACCAGGATCTGCGCGCCGATGCGCTCCGCGTCGCATCGCTGCGCGAAGTGAACCGGAACGGCCAGTGGGTGTCGGCGCCGGTCCAGGCGGCGACGGTCCAGAAGCTCGAGGACATCATCCTCACCCGTGCGCGCGACCTGCGTCGCGCGGCGATCGTCGATTAACCCAGACAGGAAGCCTATCCTATGGCGTCGCGCTTCAACGCGCTGAAGGCGGACGCGGCGTGGCAGAAGGTGTGGGACGAGTCCCGCACCTTTTCCGCGCGTGACGATTCGCCCAAGCCCAAATCCTATGTGCTCGAGATGTTTCCCTATCCGTCGGGACGCATCCACATGGGCCATGTCCGCAACTATACCATGGGCGACGTGCTCGCCCGGTTCCGGCGGATGCAGGGCATGGAAGTGCTCCATCCGATGGGGTGGGACGCGTTCGGCATGCCGGCCGAGAATGCGGCGATGGAAAAGAAGGTCCATCCCGGTGCCTGGACGCGCGAGAATATCGCGACGATGAAGGCGCAGCTGAAGCGGCTGGGCTTCGCGCTGGACTGGACCCGCGAGCTCGCCACCTGCGAGCCCGATTATTACGGCCACGAACAGGCGCTGTTCCTCGACCTGCTCGACGCCGGGCTGGTCTATCGCAAGGAATCTGCGGTCAACTGGGATCCGGTCGACCTGACCGTGCTCGCCAACGAGCAGGTGATCGACGGGCGCGGTTGGCGCTCTGGCGCACTGATCGAGCGGCGCAAGCTGAGCCAGTGGTTCCTGAAGATCACCCAGTTCGCCGACGAACTGCTGGAAGGCGTCCAGGGGCTCGAACACTGGCCCGACAAGGTCAAGCTGATGCAGGAAAACTGGATCGGCAAGTCGGAGGGGCTCAAGTTCCGCTTCGCGCTGGACCCGAACGCCGGCGGCACCGACCAGGTCGAGGTGTTCACCACCCGTCCCGACACGATCTTCGGGTCGAGCTTCGTCGCGATCGCCGCCGATCACCCGATCGCCCAGCATCTGGCGGCCGGCAATCCCGAGATCGCGGCATTCGTCGAACAGTGCAAGCTGGGCGGGACCACTGCGGCCGAGCTTGAGACGCAGGAGAAGCTGGGCTGGGACACCGGCCTGTGCGCGACGCATCCCTTTGATTCAGAATGGAAATTGCCGGTCTATATCGCCAATTTCGTCCTGATGGATTATGGTACCGGCGCCGTGTTCGGCGTGCCGGCGCATGACCAGCGCGACTTCGAGTTCGCGACCAAATATGCGCTGCCGATCCGCCGCGTGGTCTCGGACGGCGACAGGGCCGATCCGGCATTCCACGAGGACGAGGCCTATACCGGCCCCGGCACGCTGGTGAATTCACACTTCCTCGACGGGATGGATGTCGCCGATGCCAAGCGCGCGGTGATCGTCCGCGCCGAAGAAGGCGGCTGGGGAACCGGCACGACCGTCTGGCGCCTGCGCGACTGGGGCGTCAGCCGCCAGCGTTACTGGGGCACGCCGATCCCGGTGATCCATTGCGACAGCTGCGGCGTGGTCCCCGCCCCGCGCGACAGCCTGCCGATCGTACTGCCCGAGGATGTCACCTTCGACGTCCCCGGCAATCCGCTCGACCGTCATCCGACCTGGCGCGACGTCGACTGCCCCGGCTGCGGGGGCCCAGGCCGTCGCGAGACCGATACGCTCGACACGTTCGTCGACAGTTCCTGGTATTTCATCCGCTTTGCCAGCCAGCCGGACGACAAGCCGTTCGACAAGAGCGTGGCAGAGCAATGGCTGCCGGTCGGGCAATATATCGGCGGGGTCGAGCACGCGATCCTGCATCTGCTCTACGCCCGCTTCTGGACGCGGGCGCTGCGCCACATGGGCAAGCTGGACGTGGCGGAACCGTTCGCGGGCCTGTTCACCCAGGGCATGGTCACGCACGAGACCTATTATCGCGGCGAGGGTACTGAACGCGTCTGGTACAATCCCGAGGATCTGGACATCGCCGGCAACGGCGCGACGCTGAAGACAGATGGTGCCCCCGTCGACATCGGCCGCATCGAGAAGATGTCCAAGTCGAAGAAGAACACGGTCGATCCGACCGGCATCGTCGACCAGTATGGCGCCGACGCCGTGCGCTGGTTCATGCTGTCGGACTCGCCGCCAGAGCGCGACCTGGAATGGACCGAGAATGGCATCGAGGGCGCCTGGCGCTTCGTCCAGCGGCTGTGGCGGCTGTTCGATCAGCTCGCGGAACAGAAGGATGCTGACGGCGCCGATGTCGCGCTCGACAAGAAGCTGCACCGGACGATCGCCGGCGTCGCCGAAGATGTCGAGGCACTTGCCTTCAACAAGGCGGTGGCGAAGCTTTACGAGCTGACGGCAGCGATCGAGAAGGCGTCGCCTTCCGCATCGCGCACGAATGCGATCCGCGCCCTGGCACGAATCGTCGCGCCGATGGTTCCCCATCTTGCCGAGGAAGCCTGGGCGCTGATGGGGAATGACGGCCTGATCGCCGACGCCCCCTGGCCCGAGGTCGATCCGGCATTGCTGGTCGACGACGAGGTCACGATTGCCGTGCAAGTGAATGGCAAGCTGCGCGATACGCTGGTACTGCCAAAGGGTGCCGCAAAGGACGTCGCCGAAGCCGCAGCGCTGGCATCGGAGAATGTCCAGCGCGCCCTCGAAGGAAAGGCGCCCAGGAAAGTGATCGTCGTCCCCGATCGGCTGGTGAACATCGTCGCATGATCCGCGCCGCCGCCCTGCTCGCTGTCTCCGCTGTCGCCCTGTCGGGATGCGGCCTTCGTCCGCTTTATGGCGGCGGGGTCGCGGGGCCGGTGCAATCGACGCTCGCGGCGGTCCAGGTCGGACCGATCGAGGGTGAATCGGGCTGGTTCGTCTCGAACGCGCTGCGCGACCGATTGCGGGCCGGCGACGATGCCGCGCCGCGCTACCGCCTCGACGTGCGCCTGGACGACCAGATCGCCGGCCTGGGTGTGCGTCGCGACGATTCGGTGTCGCGCGAGCGCCGGACGCTGCGCGCGCGCTATCAGCTGGTCGACCTGTCCAATGGTCAGGTGGTGCTTGATGCCACGGCCGGGTCGGATGCGGGCATCGACGTGGTCGGATCCGAATATGCCACGATCGCGGCCGAGCGATCCGCCCTCGAGCGGCTGTCTCAGATCGTTGCCGACCAGATCGTGGCCCGCGTCGCCCGGTACGCGCAAAGCGGCAAGTGAAGGCTACCGCGCCGCAGATCCGCGCGGCGATGGATGCGCCGAAGCCGGAGACGCGCCTCTACCTGCTCCACGGGCCAGATGAAGCGGGCGCAGCCGAGCTGGCCGCGCGCCTGGGACGGGCAATGGGCTCCGACGTCGAGCGGATCGACATCGACGCGAAGGAGCTGCGCAGCTCGCCCGGGCGGCTGGCGGACGAGGCGGCGTCGATGTCGCTCTTCGGCGGCGCCCGGCTGATCCGCGTCACCGCCGCGGACGAATTCACCGTCGAGGCATTCTCGCTGCTGCTGAGCGCCGAGCGCGCCGGTAATCCGGTCGTTGCGATCGGGCCGGGGCTGAAGACCAGCGGCAAGCTGGTCAAGCTGGCGATCGCCAGTTCCGCGGCGATGGCGCACGCCTGCTATGTTCCGGAAGGCGCCGGTGCCGTGCAGCTGGTCCAGCTGATCGGCCGCGAACAGGGACTGCGCATCCCGACCGATGTCGCGCAGCGGCTGGCCCAGGCATCGAACGCCGACCGCGCGGTCCTCAGCCGTGAGATCGAGAAGCTGGCCCTGTATCTCGACGCCGCACCCGATCGCCCGCGCGATGCCGATGCGCGGGCGCTGGACGAGATCGGCGCGGATATCGGCGAGGACGGCATGTTCGGCGCGATCGAGGCGATCGTCGATGGGCGCACGGCGGATATCGGCTCCGAACTGACCGCCGCAAGCGAGGGCATGGGATCGACGATACCGCTGCTGCGCAGCCTTGCCCGGCGGCTCGTGACCCTGTCGGAACTGCGCGCCGAGGTCGAAGCGGGATCGAGCATCGACGATGTGATCGAGAAGCACCGCATCTTCTTCAAGGAGCGTGGTTCGACCGCGCGCGCATTGCGCCGCTGGAATGCCTCACAGCTGGCCCGTGCGATCGATCGTACCCGGCAAGCCGAACGCTCGATGATGAGCGCAGCGAGCGCCGGCGAGGTCCTCGCCGAGGCCGAATGCGTGGCCCTGACCCGAGCGGCAGCGCGTTTCCGCAACTGACCCCCTGCCCCGTCCGTCGCAAGCCCTGCGGCGCGATCAGATCCGCTCGCCGCTGAGCCTCTGGCAGACCATGTCGAGCTGATCGAGCGTCGAATAGTTGAGGACCAGCGTGCCGCCCTTGGCGCCGTGCTTGATGCGGATGTTCAGCCCCAGCACGTCGCCAAGCTGACCCTCAAGCGCGCTGATATCGGGATCGCGATATGCGGCCTCGCCCTTGCGCTTCGGCTTGGCATCGCGCGCCAGCTTCTCCGCCTCGCGCACCGTCAGCCCCTTGTCCGCGATCAGTCGCGCCAGCTTTTCGGCATCGGGAACCCCGATCAACGCGCGAGCATGGCCCATCTCGATCTCGCCATCGACCAGCAGCTGGCGCACACCCTCCGGAAGGTCGAGCAATCGCATCAGGTTCGCGACATGACTGCGCGACTTGTGGACGATCTTTCCCAGCGCCTCCTGGGTGTGACCGAACTCCTTGATCAGCCGGGCATAGCCATCGGCTTCTTCGATCGCGTTCAGGTCCTGCCGCTGGATATTCTCGATCAGTGCGATCTCGAGCGTTTCCGAATCGCTCAGGTCACGGACGATCACGGGAACCTCGTGCAGTCGCGCGCGCTGGGCCGCGCGCCATCGGCGCTCGCCTGCGACGATCTGATAGCTGTGCCCGTGGGGACGCACGAAGATCGGCTGGATCATCCCCTTGGAGGCGATCGACTTGGCAAGCTCCTCGAGCGCGTCTTCGTCGAAATGGCGGCGCGGCTGAAGCGGGTCCGGCGCCAGCGAGCTGACGGGAAGCATGCGAATTCCCGAACCCGGCTCGGACGATCCATCGATCGCCTCTTCGCGGGCGCTGTCGCCCAGCAATGCGGACAGACCCCTGCCCAATCCCGAACGGGGCTTGCGCGCGGCCGGAGCGGCGGTCGGATCTTCCTTGGTCATGCGGCCTTCTTCAGCTTGGGCAGGCGGTCGATCACCTCGCGCGCCAGCGCGATATAGGCTTCCGATCCGGAGCAGCGATGGTCGTAGATCAATGCCGGAAGGCCGTGGCTTGGCGCCTCGGACAGCCGGACGTTGCGCGGGATGACGGTATCGAACACGACCTTGCCAAGCACGGCGCGGACATCGTCCGACACCTGGTCGGACAGCCGGTTGCGGCGATCGTACATGGTCAGCAAGACGCCCAGGATCGACAGGCCGGGATTGAATCGACTGCGGATCCGCTCGACGGTGTTCAGCAGCTGGCTGAGCCCCTCCAGAGCGAAAAACTCGCATTGCAGCGGGACGAGCAGCGCATGCGCAGCGACCATCGCATTGATCGTGAGCAGCCCCAGGGACGGCGGACAGTCGATCAGGATCACGTCCCATGAGCCCGCGCCCCGTGCGATCGCCGTATCGAGACGGTGGGTCCTCGCGTCGAACTCGATCAGCTCGATCTCGGCTCCCGACAGATCCTGGGTGGCAGCGACGATATCTAGGTTCGGCACCTTGGTCGGCCGAGCCACCTGATCCAGCGTCGCGCCGTCGGTCAGCAACAGGTCGTAGCTCGACTGCTCACGGTCCGAACGGCCGATGCCAAGGCCGGTCGACGCGTTTCCCTGGGGGTCGAGATCGATCAGGAGCACGCGCTTGCCGATCGCAGCCAGCGCCGTCCCGACATTGATGGCGGACGTGGTCTTTCCCACACCACCTTTTTGATTGGCGATGGCGATAGCGATCATCTTGGACGAACTCCTCGTGCGACGACGATTCCGGAGTCGTCGGCCGTCAGGCTGCGTTCCACGTGAAACACACCCTGCCATTTTCGCCGCGCATCATCCACCTCGGATTGGACGTTGCGACCTTTTGGCAGGATCCAGACTGTGGATAAGTCTGTGCAATGAACTGTGGAGAGAAGGAGTTTCGACAGCTCCGCCACGGCGCGAGCGGACACGACGGAAGCCGCAACTGGCGGCTTGTAGCTCTCGATCCGGCTCTGGACGACGTCGACCTGCTGCCCCAGGTCCAGCACCGCTGCCGTCTCTCGCAGGAATTCCACGCGCTTGATTCTCGGCTCGACGAGCACGACCGGCCTGTCCGTCAGGATTGCGATCACCATCCCTGGCAGCCCGGCACCCGCCCCGATATCGATCCAGCTCCCCTCGCCCGCTTCCGCCGCCAAGGGGATGAGCTGAGCCGAGTCCAGCAGGTGCCGCTCCCAGACGTATGGAATAGTGGACGCAGAGATGAGGTTCTGCTGCGCCGAGCCCTGCACGAGGAGGTCCGCGAATTGGGCCAGTCGTGTTTCACGTGAAACGCCGAAGCGGTCGATGATCCACTGGCGGGCTGACTCCTCGGTCATGCCGCAACCCTGCGTCGGGCATGGAGCAGGATGGCCGACAAGGCCGCTGGTGTGATCCCACGAATGCGGGACGCGGCACCGAGCGTCTCGGGCTTCGCCGCACCAAGCCGCTCCACCATTTCATTCGAAAGGCCGGGGATAGCGGCGTAGGCGAGATCGCGATCCAGCCGAACGGCATCATTTGCGCGTAGTTGGGCGACCTCGGCATCCTGACGCTCCAGATAGGGCGCATAGCGCTGATCCTCGACATACTCGGCGAGCAGCGCATCATCGGTTACCGGCAAGTCTCCCGCGACCACATGTCGCAACTCGACGCCCGGAAAGCGAAGCCACTCCCGCGCCTGCCGTCGAGCACCATCCTGCGCAACGGGCGCACCGCGGTCCCGCATTACACTGGCGGTCACGGACGAGGAGAAATGATGGTCGAGTTCGTCCCGCATCTGCCTGCGTGTCGCAAGACGCTCGCGGCGCTCGCTCCCAAGGCATCCAAGCGCCTCCGCAATCGGCCCTAGCCGCGTCTCCGCATTGTCCGCACGCAGGCGCAGGCGATACTCGGCGCGCGCCGTCAGCATGCGATAGGGCTCGGTCACCCCCTGAAGCACGAGGTCGTCGACCATGACCCCCAGATAGCTTGTCGCCCGGTCCAGGATCAGCGGCTCGATCCCGATCGCATGCGCCGCGGCATTGATGCCGGCGACCAGCCCCTGCCCCGCCGCTTCCTCATATCCGGTCGTGCCATTGATCTGCCCTGCGCAGAACAGCCCCTCGATCTGCGGCAGCCCCAATGTCGCATCCAGCGTGCGCGGGTCGATATGGTCATATTCAACGGCATAGCCGGGCGTGACGATCTCCGTCCGCTCGAGGCCGGCGATCGATTGGACCATCGCCACCTGGACGTCCACCGGCAGCGATGTCGACATCCCGTTGGGATAGATCAGGCTGGTGTCGAGTCCTTCGGGTTCGAGGAAAATCTGGTGCCCGTCGCGATCCCCGAAACGATGAATCTTGTCCTCGATCGAGGGACAGTAACGGGGCCCCTGTGCACCGATCGCTCCGGTGAACAGCGGCGACCGATCGAGCCCCGATCGGATCGCGTCATGTGTTGCTTCACCGGTCCGCGTTACCCCGCAATGAAGCTGCGGCAGCACCCGACAGGTCGAGAGCGGCGACATCGTCCAGAAATCGGAATCGGAGGGCTGCTCCTCGATACGCGCCCAATCGATCGTGCGTCCGTCGAGACGAGGCGGGGTACCCGTCTTGAGACGCGCCATTGGGAGATCCAGCGCGCGCAACTGCCGCGCCATGCGATGCGACGACGACTCGCCGATGCGACCGCCATCGAGCCGTTCCTCACCGCGGTAGATACGACCACCGAGAAACGTGCCGGTTGCCAGCACGACGGATCGCCCCTTGATCATGCTGCCATCGGCAAGTTCGACACCGGCAATCTCAGACCCGTCAAGGATCAGCGCCGCCGCTTCCCCTTCAACACGGTCCAGCCCAGGCTGAGCGGCGATTATGTGCTGGATCGCTGCGGCATAGGCCCGACGGTCGGCCTGGACGCGCGGTCCTTGGACCGCCGTGCCCTTGCTGCGGTTGAGCATCCGATAATGGATCGCCGCCACATCGGCAGCACGGGCAATCAAGCCGTCGAACGCATCGACTTCACGAACCAGATGCCCCTTCCCCAGCCCACCAATTGCCGGGTTGCAGGACATGGCGCCAATCTTGTCGAGGTCGAAGCTGATCAACGCCGTTCGCGCACCGCGGCGCGCGGCCGCGGCTGCAGCCTCGGTCCCAGCATGGCCGCCGCCGATTACGATCACATCGAAGTGCATGGCATTCAACTAGTGGAGTCGAGCAGCCTCGTCAAAACTGTTCCACGTGAAACACGTCAACCCGGGAAGATATGATGTTCCACGTGAAACATCTCACTTGCCGATACAGAAGCGTGCGAACAACGTATCAAGCATCGCCTCCACCCCTGCCCTGCCCGTGATCGCATCGAGAGCGCGCAGCCCGGTGCGCAACCCTTCTGCAACCAGCAGCAGGTCCTGCTCCCCAGCGGCGACATGCAGCGCTGTAGCCGCAGCCTGCGCCAGCTCCCGCTGCCGCCGGTTGAGCGCCAGCTGATCCCCCGCCGGCAGCAGCTCCTGCGCCCGATCACTCATCTCTCGCCACAGCAGGTCGATCCCGACCCCCGTCGCCGCGGAGACGCCGAGACGCCCTGCAGGAATCGCGGACCGTCCGTCGCTGTCGATACGCGGGTGCACGGCAATGACCGCATCATGTTGCGGCGCAACATCATCGCCGAGCCACAGCAGCATGTCCGCCTGCGCGATTGCGTCCTCTGCTCGCGCGACACCGATGCGCTCGACCGTGTCGGCGGTCTCGGTCAGTCCCGCCGTGTCGGTCAATAGCCAGGCGATGCCATTGCGCACCACGGGCGCCTCGATCCGGTCCCGCGTCGTCCCCGCGACCGGCGACACGATCGCGGCGTCTCGCTCCGCCAGTGCATTCAGCAGGGTGGATTTTCCGGCATTGGGTGGGCCAGCCAGAACGACGCGGATGCCGTCCCTCAACCGTTCGACCGAGGGTCGCCGGGTGACGGCCTCGATCTTCTCGCCCAACCGCGCCGTGGCCGAGCGGATCGCCGGAACCGGGTCGGCGCTTCCGGCGACGTCGTCCTCGTCTGAATGGTCCAGCAGTGCCTCGATACCGGCAGCGATCCCCAGCGCCTCGCGCGTCCACCCCTCGACCTCGCGGCGGACCGCCCCTTCGGCCGATCGCAAGGCGGTCCGGCGCTGTGCCTCGGTTTCCGCCATCAGCAGGTCGCCCAGGCCCTCGGCCTCGCTGAGGTCGATCCTACCATGGGTCAGGGCGCGGCGGGTGAACTCGCCGGGCTCCGCCCCGCGCAGGCCAGACAGGCTGGCGAGCGCCGTCTCCACCGCATGGACGACCGCTCGCCCGCCGTGAAGATGAAGTTCGGCCAGATCCTCCCCCGTCGCCGAGTTCGGGCCCGGGAACAGCAGCACGAGCGCACGGTCCAGCAACTCGCCTTGGTGACGCAGCGCCCGCACCGCCGCGCGGCGCGGCTCGGGCAGCGTACCCGCCAGCGCTCGAACCGCGTCGAACGCGCCCTGCCCGCTGATCCTCATCACGGCGATCGCCGCCGGCGGCTGACCGGTCGAGACCGCGAAGATCGTATCCATCAGCTTTTCTTGGTCGCGGTCTCGAACAGGCTGCGCCACATGTTCATGCCCGCCTCGCCCATCGGCGACCAGGCACGCGTCATCGTCTCCAGCAATTCAGGCGTCACGCCCTTCTCCATCGCGTCGGTGACCATCTGGATATAGCGATCATGAACCGGCGTCAGGTCAGGCAGGCCGATTGCGCGGCGGGCTTCCTCGGGCGTGCAATCGACTTCGACATTGATCTTCATGCTTCTTCTCCGCAGCGCCCATGCTAGACGATTGCCATGGCTTATGCGCGCGACTGGGGCGTGGTGACAACGCCCATCGGCTCGATCCGGATCGAGGGCGATGATCGCTATCTCGATCGCATCGCCATCCTGACTCAGGCAGAGCCTGGACGCCGGCCCGACCGCCCCGCACTGCTTGCCGCTGCCGAACAGCTGGAAGCGTTCTTTGCAGGCGCGCTGCGTGACTTCGACCTGGCGCTGAAGCCCGCTGCAACGCCCCGTGGACGCGAATTGCGCCAGGGGCTGGTCGATGTGCCGTTCGGCTCGACACTAAGCTATGGTGGGCTGGCGCGGGCATTGAACTCCAGCCCGCGCGCGATCGGCCAGTTCTGCTCACGCAACCCCTTTCCGATCGTCGTGCCGTGCCACCGGATCCTCGCGACCGGCGCCATCGGCCATTACAGCGCCGGTTCCGGCATTCCCACCAAGCAATGGCTGCTCGATCATGAGCGACGCCTTGGAGCCCCCCGATGACCCAAGTGACCGTGAACACCCTCGACGGCGAAGCGCGCTTCGACGCCTATATCGCCAGGCCGGACCAGACGCCGCGTGCGGCGATCATCGTCATCCAGGAGATCTTCGGCGTGAACGAAGGGATCCGGCGCAAGTGCGACAAGCTGGCGACCGAAGGCTATCTCGCCATCGCCCCCGACCTGTTCTGGCGCCTGGAGCCGGGTATCGAGCTGGACCCCGATGTGCCGGACCAGCTCCAGCAGGCCTTTGGCCTGATGAAGCGCTTCGACCAGGATCTCGGCATCCAGGACCTCGAGGCGACGATCCGCGCGGCCCGGCAGCAGCTTTCCGATGCCGGCGTGCCCGACGGCAAGGTCGGCGCGGTCGGCTACTGCCTTGGCGGACGGCTCGCCTATATGACCGCGGCGCGCACCGACGTGAACGCCAGCGTCGGCTATTATGCGGTCGGCATCGATGGCCTGCTGGGCGAGCAGCACGCCATCGCCCACCCGCTGCTGCTGCACATCGCCAAGGACGATCATTTCGTCGATGCCGATGCCCAGCGTCGCATGCACGAGGGGCTGGACAATCATCCCAAGGTCACGCTGATCGACTATCCCGGCGTCGACCACGGCTTCGCGACCGAGATGGGCGATCGCCGCAATGACATCGCCGCCGAACAGGCGGATCGGAACACTACGGACTTCTTCGCCAGGCATCTCGGCTGAACGCCGCCGCCGCACGGGGCGCCGGGATCAGCCGAACAGGCTGATAATCCCCGGCGTCTCGGCGGTGCCGACCGCGCCCTCATAGATCATCCGCAGCGCGACGAGCAGGATCACGCCCAGGCCGAGATAGGCGATCCAGCGGTGCCGATCGATGATCCGCGCAATCAGGTTCGCCGCCACCCCCATCAGCGCGACCGACAGCAACAGGCCGACGATCAGGATGCCGGGATGGTCGCGCGCCGCGCCCGCGACCGCCAGGACATTGTCCAGGCTCATCGAGACATCTGCGACTGCGACCGATGCAGCGGCCGCGGCAAAGCTGCGCGGCGGTGCGATGCCCGAGCGCGCCGCATCGGCACCCCCGCCGAGCGATCCACACCGCAGTTCGCGCCAGAATTTCCAGCTGACCCATAACAGCAGCAGCCCCCCGGCGAATACCAGCCCGACAAAGCCCATCACCCAGCTGACGATCAGGGCAAAGGCGATGCGCAGCACCAGCGCTGCCGCAATGCCGATCAGGATGACCTGCCGGCGCTGCTCGGGCGGCAGGCCCGCGGCGAGTGCGCCCACCACGATCGCATTGTCCCCGGCCAGGATCAGGTCGATCATCAGCACCTGCCCGAACGCCGCCAGTGCCTCCGGATCGGTCAGGTTCGAGAAATCGGCGACAATATGCTGCCAGATGTCCGCGAAGGCGCCGGTCCCCTGCGAAGCGGATGCGGCGGCGGCGAGAATCTCGATCATCGGTCAGGGCCGCTCTTGGCATCGCACGGGCGCCGGCACCGCGCGGTTCCCCAGAACGCGAAAGGCGGCACGGGGTTTCCCGCGCCGCCCTTCGATATCGTGCAATGCGAAGTCACGCGAAGATCGCGCAGCTTCAGCCATCGTGTCGACTACTGGTTCATCGAGTCGAAGAAGTCTTCGTTGGTCTTCGAATCCTTCATCTTGTCGAGCAGGAACTCCATCGCGTCGATCGTGCCCATCTGCATCAGGATACGGCGCAGGACCCACATCTTGGACAGCTTGGCCTTGTCGACCAGCAACTCTTCCTTGCGCGTGCCCGACTTGCCGACATCCAGCGCCGGGAAGATGCGCTTGTCCGCGACCTTGCGGTCGAGGACGATTTCCGAGTTGCCGGTGCCCTTGAACTCTTCGAAGATGACTTCATCCATGCGGCTGCCGGTATCGATCAGCGCCGTGGCGATGATCGACAGCGAGCCGCCTTCCTCGATGTTGCGCGCCGCGCCGAAGAAGCGCTTCGGACGCTGCAGCGCGTTGGCATCGACACCGCCGGTCAGCACCTTGCCCGAGCTGGGCACGACGGTGTTGTAGGCGCGGCCCAGGCGGGTGATCGAGTCGAGCAGGATCACCACGTCCTTCTTGTGTTCGACCAGGCGCTTGGCCTTCTCGATCACCATTTCGGCGACCTGGACGTGGCGCGTCGCCGGCTCGTCGAAGGTCGAGGAGACGACCTCGCCGCGCACCGAGCGCTGCATGTCGGTCACTTCCTCGGGCCGCTCGTCGATCAGCAGGACGAGCAGGAACACTTCGGGATGGTTGTCGGTGATCGCCTTGGCGATGTTCTGGAGCATCACCGTCTTGCCGACGCGGGGCGGCGCGACGATCAGCGTACGCTGGCCCTTGCCCTGCGGCGAGACGATGTCGATCACCCGCGCCGACTTGTCCTTGACCGTCGGATCCGCAGGATCGAGCGTCAGCTTCTGCTCGGGATAGAGCGGGGTGAGGTTGTCGAAATTGACGCGGTGGCGGACCGCATCGGGATCGTCGAAATTGACCGACACCAGCCGGGTCAGCGCGAAATAGCGCTCGCCGTCCTTGGGCGCGCGGATCTCGCCTTCGACCGTATCGCCGGTGCGCAGACCAAATTTGCGGACCTGGTTGGGCGAGACATAAATGTCATCGGGGCCGGCGAGGTAATTGGCCTGGGCGCTGCGCAGGAAACCGAAGCCGTCCTGAAGCACTTCGATCGTGCCCTCGCCCATGATCTGTTCGCCGTTTTCGGCCTGGGCCTTCAGGATGGCGAACATGATGTCCTGCTTGCGAAGCGTCGAGGCGCCTTCGACGCCGAGCTCCTCCGCCATGCTGACCAGCTCTGCCGGGGGGGTTTTCTTCAAGTCTCTGAGATGCATGGGAGAATCCGAATGCAATGAATGTGGGGAGAGCGTCGGTCGGCTGACAAGCGGACAATCGAGGCTGAAAGGAAGGAGTCGCCCCCGGAAAGGGACGACAGCGGGCATTTAGGAGGGGGACCCGTTCAAGTCAACCGGGATCAGAACGGCTTTACGACCGCCAGCACCACGATCACGACGACTGCCAGCGCGGGCAGTTCGCCGAGCAGCCTGAGCGTGCGGGTCGACGCCCGTGTCTCGCCGCGCGCAAGCTTGCGGGTATAGCCCACCGCCCAGCCATGATAGCCCGACAGCAGCAGCACGAAGGTCAGCTTGGCATGGAGCCAGCCCAGCCCCGGCTGTCCGTCGATCAGCCCGACATTCAGCGCAAGCGCGATGCCCAGCAGCCAGACGATGATCAGCGACGGCGTCAGGATCATCCGACGCAGCAGCGCCTCGCGCCTTTCCCAGGCCAGCGCCTCGGGCGTACCCAGCGCATCCTGGTGATGGACCAGATAGCGCGGCAGCAGGAACAGCCCCGCCATCCAGAAGATGACGAAGATGACGTGCGCCGCCTTCACCCACAGATAGGCCTGGCCCAGAAATCCGGTCATCGTGTCCCTCTCAACCGGGTCAACAGCTGCTCGACATGCGCGATCGGCGTGTCCTGCTGGATTCCGTGGCCCAGGTTGAACACATGCGGCCGTTCGGGGAAAGCCGCAAGGATGCGATCGATCGCGCTGTCCAGCGTCGCGCCGCCCGCGATCAGCGCGAGCGGATCCAGATTGCCCTGAACCGGCAGCCCCTGCGGCAGTTCGGCATTCGCCCACGCCGGATCGACCGTCTCGTCCAGCCCGATCGCATCCGCGCCGGTTTCGCGCGCATAGGCGACCAGCTTGCCGCCGGCACCCTTTGGAAAGCCGATCACCTTCACTGTTGTACGATCGTGCAACGCGGCGATGATCCGCCGGGTCGGAGCGATCACCCAGCGTTCGAACTGTGCCGGAGACAGGCTGCCGGACCAGCTGTCAAACAGTTGTACCGCCTCGACGCCGGCATCGATCTGGCCGATCAGATAGTCGATCGTCGCATCGGCGATCCGGTCGACCAGCGCCTGCATCAGCTCGGGATCGGCATAGGCGAGGCGCCGCGCCTCGGCCTGCTCGCGGCTTCCCTGGCCGGCGATCATGTAGGTGGCGACCGTCCAGGGGCTGCCTGCGAAGCCGAGAAAGGTGACCTTGGGATCGAGTGCCGCGGCCACGCGGCGGACGGTGGCGTAGATCGGCTCGAACTTCGAGCGATCAGGCACGAGTCCGTCGAGCACCGAGCGGGCGGCGACCTTGGGTGCCAGGCGCGGGCCCTCCCCGGTCTCGAACCAGAGGTCCTGACCCAGCGCCATCGGCACGATCAGGATGTCGGAGAACAGGATCGCCCCGTCCATTCCGAACCTGCGGATGGGCTGGAGCGTGATTTCGGCCGCTGCCTCGTCATCCATCGCAAGGGCGAGGAATCCCCCCTTCTCGGCCCTTAGAGCGCGATATTCGGGCAGGTAACGGCCGGCCTGGCGCATCAGCCAGACGGGCGGGACGGTTTGACGGACGCCATTCAGCGTTTCGAGCAGGGTTTTCGCGTCGGAAAAGCGAGTCAGCGGAAATTCCAATAACAATAAGATGAGAATCCAAGAGTTGTTGGAGTCTGTTGGTGCGTGGAACCCGGGGCTTATGCGTCCATCCGGATTCTGCCAACAGCTTGACTCGCATTGGCCCAAGGACTCGCCGGGATTCGGGCACGCCATCCCCGTTTTCCACAGCCTGTGGGCGGGAATGGCAGTCTGGGGACGGGGTTGTGGATATCCGATCATGGAATCGCCGATTCCGGGACGCTTGGCCCGTGCCTCGGGTTGCGGTAGCGCCTGTCCCCATGTTTTCCACAGACCTGTCCAGCTGATGCGGTTGCACCTCCATCTCCTGTCGGATTCGACCGGCGAAACGCTCGAGAACATCGCCAAGGCGGCGCTTGCCCAATATGATGATGTCGACATGCAGCGGCATTTCTGGCCGATGGTGCGCAGCGAGGCGCATCTCGAGCGGATCCTTGCCGAGATCTCCCAGAATCCGGGGCTGGTGCTCTACACGCTGGTGAATCCGGAGATCCGCCGCACGCTGGAAAGCCGCTGTCGCGCCATGGGCCTGCCCGCGGTGGCGCCGCTCGATCCGGTGAACCATGCGCTGTCCAGCCTGCTGGGCCAGGAGGCCAAGGCGCGCCCGGGGCGCCAGCACACGCTCGACGCTGCCTATTTCGCGCGGGTCGATGCAATCCAGTTCACCATCGCCCATGACGACGGCATCGGGGCCGAGGACTGGGAGGATTCCGACATCGTCCTGGCCGGCGTCTCGCGCTCGTCGAAGACGCCGACCTCGATCTATCTTGCCAATCGCGGCTACAAGACCTCGAACATCCCGATCGTGGTCGAATCCCCGCCCCCGCCCGAATTGTTCACGCTGAAGCATCCGCTGGTGGTCGGGCTGACGACCAGCGCCGACCGGCTGGTGCAGATCCGCCGCAACCGGCTGCTTTCGCTGAACCAGCAGCCCGAGACCGCCTATGTCGACCAGGAGTCGGTTGCGCGCGAGATCGCCTTTGCCCGACGGATGTTTGCCGACAATGGCTGGCCGGTGATCGACGTGACCCGGCGATCGATCGAGGAAACCGCGGCTGCGATCATCCAGCTGTGCAACGAACGGACCTTGTCGAAAGGGCGCGACGAATGAAGCTGATCCTCGCATCGCAGAGCGCCTCGCGACGCTCGATGCTCGATGCGGCGGGCGTGCCCTATGAGGCCGTGTCGCCCCAGGTCGACGAGGAGTCCGCCAAGGCGGCGCTCAGGGCGCAGGGCATCTCGCCACGCGACCTGGCCGATGCGCTTGCCGAGCTCAAGGCGCTGAAACTGTCGCAACTGGACCCGACCGCGCTGGTGCTTGGCGGGGATTCGCTCGTCGCGCTGGCGGACGGTACGCTGCTGGACAAGCCGGTGGACCGGGCCGATGCCGCAGCCCATCTGCGTGCCATGTCGGGCACTTCGGTCGATCTCTATTCGGCGGCGGTGATCGCCGAGGGCGGCCGGCCGGTCTGGCGCCATGTCGACCGCGCCCGGCTGATGGTCCGGCGCCTGTCCGAGGCATTCATCGAGTCCTATCTCGACCAGGAATGGCCGGCGATCGCCGGATGCGTCGGCTGCTTCCGCATCGAAGGGCCCGGCGTCCAGATTTTCGCCGCGACCCAGGGCAGCCATTTCACCATCCTCGGCATGCCGCTGCTGCCGATCCTCGACTATCTGCGCACCCGCGGAGTGATGACGTCATGACAGCCTATGCCGAGGTGATCGGCGACCCGATCGCCCAGTCGAAAAGCCCGATGATCCATGGCTTCTGGCTGAAGGCGCTGGGGATCGAGGCCGAGTATCGCGCCGAGCACGTCACCCCGGATCGGCTGGGCGACTATTTCGCGTCGCGGCGCGACGATCCCGCCTGGCGCGGCTGCAACATCACCATCCCGCACAAGCAGGAGGCGCTGGCATTCGTCGAGGATCGCGGCGGCGTGCGCGAATCGATCGGCGCGATCAACACCGTGGTGCGGGCCGACGACGGCGCGCTGGTCGGGACGAACACCGATGCCGGCGGCTTCTATGCTCCCATTGCCGGGCTGGACCTTGCGGGGGGGCACGCCGTGGTGATCGGTGCGGGCGGAGCCGCGCGCGCGATCCTCTTCGCGCTGTCGAAACTCGACATCGGGCGCGTGACGATCCTCAACCGCAACGTGCTGAAGGCAGCGGCGCTGCTGTCCGGCTTCGGGATCAAGGGCGATGCCGTGCCGCTGGGGGCGCCGCTGCCGCCGACCGCCGCACTGCTCGTCAACAGCTCCTCGCTCGGCATGGTCGGCCAGCCGCCGCTGGAGATCGACCTGTCGCCGCTGCCCGAGGACGCCGTCGTCTATGACATCGTCTATGCGCCGCTCGAGACCGATCTGCTCCGCCAGGCGGCCGAGCGCGAGCTCGACACGGTCGACGGGCTCGACATGCTGATCGGACAGGCGGCGCTGGCGTTCGAACTGTTCTTCGGTGCCGAGCCGCCGCGCGACCGCGACGAGGAATTGCGCGCGCTGCTGACCGCATGATCAAGATCGGCCTCACCGGTTCAATCGGCATGGGCAAGTCGACCGTCGCCGCGATGTTCGCCGAACAGGGCGTGCCGGTGTTCGACGCCGATGCCGAGGTGCACCGGCTGCAGGGGCCGGGCGGGCGGCTGTTGGCGCCGATCGAGGCCGAATTTCCCGGAACGACGGGCCCGGACGGCGTGGACCGCACCGCGCTTCGCGAGCGGGTCGTGTCCGACCCGGATGCCTTTCGCCGTCTCGAGGCGATCGTCCATCCTGCGGTTGCCGAGGCGCGCGCGCTTTTCCTCGGACGGCACCGCGCTGCACCGATGGTCGTGCTCGACGTACCGTTGCTGTTCGAGGCGGGCGGCTGGGCCGGGGTCGACCGGATCGTGGTGGTGTCGGCGCCAGGACCCATCCAGCGCGAGCGGGTGCTGGCGCGCCCGGGAATGACCGAGGCGCGGTTCGAAGCGATTCTCGCGCGCCAGATGCCGGATGCCGACAAGCGCGCCCGTGCCGATGTCGTGATCCCGACCGGGGGAAGCCATCAGGAGACGCGCGACGCCGTGCGGACGCTGATCGCTTGCCTCTCGGACGAGACGGGAGGATAAGGGACTCAACATGCGCGAGATCGTATTCGATACGGAAACGACAGGGCTGAGCTTCTCGGGCGGCGACCGACTCGTCGAGATCGGCTGTGTCGAACTGGTCAACCGAGTGGCCACCGGCCGTCATTTCCATGCCTATATCAACCCGCAGCGTCCGATGCCGGTCGAGGCTTTCCGGGTCCACGGCCTGTCCGAGGTCTTCCTGTCGGACAAGCCGCTGTTCCACGACGTGGTCGAGGACATGCTCGAGTTCATCGGCGACAGCCCGATGGTCGCGCACAATGCGAATTTCGACTTCGGCTTCGTCAATGGCGAGCTGGGCCGGTGCGGCCGGCCGATCATCTCGCTGGACCGGATGGTCGACACGCTGACGCTCGCGCGCACCCGTCACCCGGGCGCCAAGCACACGCTCGACGCGCTGTGCTCGCGCTATGGCATCGACCTGTCGCAACGCTCGCTTCACGGCGCGCTGCTCGACGCGCAGCTGCTGGCGCAGGTCTATGTCGAGCTGACCGGCGGTCGTCAGATCACGATGGGTCTCGCGGTCGATGTGCCCGTCATGCGCGAGACGGCGTCCGAGGCGCCGAGCCGCATCCATGTGCGTCCGGCGCGGCATTTCGCGCCGTCGCCCGAGGAACTTGATCGGCACGCAGCGTTTCTTAACAAGTTGGAGGAGCCGCTCTGGGGCAAGGCCATTCAAGGCTGAGCCCCGTCCCTGGGGGCCCTCATCTAGTGCGGAGGTAACACAATGGAAATCCGAGTCTCTGGCCATCAGGTCGACACCGGAGAAGCGCTCAAGCAGCTGGTCGATGACCGGCTTCAGGGAATTGCCAACAAATATTTCTCCCGAGCGCTTTCGGCTCAAGTCACCTTCGGCAAGGGACCCCATGACAACGGCTTCACCTGCGACATCGTCGCCCATGTCATGCAGGGGTTGGTGCTTAAATCCTCGAATTCCGGGATGGAGGCCAATGGCGCGTTCGATGGTGCCGCCGACAAGATCGAAAAGCAGCTTCGCCGCTACACCCGCCGTCTGAAGGACCGCCATGCCAGCCAGGCGATCGCCGTCCAGGAAAATGGCGGCTACGACAATGCCGGCTACACGCTGTTCCAGGAAAGCGTGGACGAGGACGAGGCGCACGACGCCCCGCTGATCGTGGCGGAAACCCGCGTCGATGTGCCCGATGCCACCGTTTCGGACGCAGTCATGATGCTCGACCTGCGCAACACCGCCGCCCTGCTGTTCCGAAACAGCGGGACAGGCGCCTTCAACATGGTCTATCGTCGCGGCGATGGTACGATCGGGTGGGTGGAACCTAATCGCGCCGGATGAATTATAGGGGCGCTCGGGGGAGCCCTGTCCGGAACACATGATGACCGATTTGAGTGACCTGCTCGTGCCGGAGGCGATTGCCTCCGCGCTGCCTGCCGCCAACAAGAAGGCGCTGTTCCAGCACCTCGGCGCGGTGGCCACGCGCGCCTATGGCCTGGATGCCCGACTGGTGGCGGACAGGCTGGCGGCACGGGAGAAACTCGGGTCGACCGGCTTCGGCGGCGGGATCGCGATCCCGCACGCCAGGCTGGACGAGCTGCGATCGGTGGTTGCGATCGTCGCGCTCCTGCCCCAGCCGATCGACTTCGCCGCGGTGGACGAACTTCCGGTCGACCTCGTGTTCACCCTGTTGTCCCCCACCGGCGCGGGCGCCGATCACCTCAAGGCGCTTGCCCGGGTCTCGCGTCAGCTGCGCGATCGAAGCTTCGCCGCCAAGCTGCGCGGTGCGGGCTCGGAAGATGCGATCTACGCCCTGCTCGTCGGCGTGGAGGCTCGTGACGCTGCCTGACGATCCCGTCGGCGAGGCAGCGCATTTCCGGGCGCTCGAATCGCTCTACGACTCCGCCCCGATCAACCGGCTGTTCGACTCCACGCTGCAGATTCCCGAGGCGGGAATCGCGCGGATCCGATTCATGCTCGACGAGCGACACTATCACGCGGCCGGCGCGGTCCACGGCACCAGCTATTTCAAGATGCTGGACGATGCCGCTTTCTATGCGGCCAACAGCCTGGTCACCGATCGCTTCCTGCTGACCACCGCCTTCAACCTGCTGTTCACCAAGCCTCTGACCGCCGGGCCGGTCGTCGCCGAGGGGCGTTGGGTCAGCGGACAGCGGCGCGTGTTCGTCGCGGAGGCGCGGCTGATCGACGCGTCGGGCGAGGAAGCGGCCCGGGGAACCGGCACCTTCATGCGTTCGCGCATCGCGCTCGCCGGCCTGCCCGGCTATCGGCGGGACTGATGGCACGCCTTACCAGCGCGATCCTGGTCAATGCGCTGGTGCGCCAGGCCGGCCGGCGCGGCGGATCGGCGATGGTCCTGGCCCATGGCGACGACACCGCCGGCGCGATCCTGTTCGTGACGCTGGAAAAAGGCCGGAATCCAAAACTTTACGAGATAGGGACTGGTCCGGACGGGACCCCCGCGCTGCTGCCCGCCGGCCCGCGCGACCTGACCGATGAACGCGAGGCGACCGCGTACTGGCAGCGCCGGCGCGAACGCGATTTCGACCTGTGGGTTCTGGAACTGGATATCGCAGCGGCGGAACGCTTCATCGCCGAAACGATCTCCCTTCATTGACTTTCAGGTGCACTGCGGCGAAAGCGCCCGCACAGCATAACAGCGTTGTGCCGGGCGAGGTGTGAAATCGCACGGTGACGCAGTCGGGGGGAAGCCCGGCGGTCCAAGGGAAACATGGGGACCGGCCGCGCACCACCGCACATAAACGAACCTAGATGAATTTCGTGACACGCGCTGCGGTTCTCGCAGCTGTGACATTCTGCGTTGGCGCTTTCGCCAATGCCTCCACGCTCGAACTGAGCAGCGCGCCGCAGGACGCGCAGGTTCATGACATCAATGCGCAGGAACACCATGTTGTTCCGATGCCCCCGGCGCCCGAACCGACGCTGGCGCGGGCAGGCGAGATCGTCCAGCCGCTGCCCGAAGCAGATTCTGCCGCCCTTCAATTCGCCAGTCTCTCCGATGCCGTCGCCGCCCAGGGCCATCCCGACAATGAGGATGCGGACAGCGAACTCCATTGCCTGGCCGTCGGTGTCTATTACGAGGCCAAGAGCGAACCCCTTGCCGGCCAGCTCGCCGTTGCCGAGGTGATCCTCAACCGTTCCAATTCCGGCCGCTTTGCCTCGTCGACCTGCGGCGTCCTGACCCAGCCGGGTCAGTTCTCGTTCGTCCGCGGCGGCAAGATCCCGACGCCGCCGGCCAATGCGCAGTGGCGCAAGGCGATGGCCGTTGCCCAGGTCGCCCGCAAGGACCTGTGGGAAAGCCCCGCCGAGAATGCGCTGTATTTTCATGCCCGCTATGTGTCGCCGGGCTGGAAGCGCCCGCGCGTCGCCACCGTCGGCAACCACGTCTTCTATCGCTGATCGCGCCGGGGGGCGCTCCGGTCCGGCGTCCCTGCCGGACCGGATCCTGCCGCCTGCTTGGACTGCCGGTGTGGAACTCGACGCTTTCGTGCGTTCGTGAAATGTTCTAAAAGGCCGGGCATGGCTTCGCTCTCTTCCGTCCCCGCTTCCCCCATCGCATCGCTCCAGGCGGCGGATGTGGCGCGCGGGGTGTGCCGCATGTTGTTGCGGCATGATTGCGTCGCGATCGCCGAAGTGCCGCTGGCCGATGGACGGCGCGCGGACCTGATGGGCCTCGACGCGCACGGCAACATCATCATCGTCGAGATCAAGGTGTCGCGCGCCGACCTGCTGGGCGACGCCAAGTGGAACGACTATCTCGCGCATTGCGACCGCTTCTTCTGGGCGGTGCCCGAGGGCTTCGACCTTTCGCCCTTCGCGCAGGAGGCGTTCCTGCCCTCGCGCGCCGGTCTGATCGTCGCCGACCGCTACGACGCGGCGGTGGTGCGCGAGGCGAGCACGGTGCCGCTGGCCGCGGCGACGCGCAAGAAATGCACGCTCGCCTTCGCCCGCCGCTCCGCACGGCGGGTGATCAATCTGCTCGATCCCGATTGCGATCCGGGCGGCTGGTAGGCCGCGTCAGTTGCGCGGTCCCATCGCCGCGCTGTTCGCCCCGCCCCTGGGCGCATCTTCCAGCAGCTTGCGAACGGTCGGCGAACGGCGATCATTCTTCGCATAGTCGCGGGCGCTGAGTCCGGCGATGATGTCGGCCTTGTCGGGATCGGCGCCCGCGTCGAGCAGCGCGCGGATCATGTCGACATTGCGCATCTGGACCGCACGGATCAGCGGGGTCTCGCCGCTCGAATTGGCCAGGTTCACATTGGCCTTGTAGCGAACCAGGATCGTGACGCCCTCGCCGAAATTCTGCGACACCGCGATCATCAGCGGGGTGTTGCCCTGGCGGTCCTGCGCATTGGGATTGGCGTTCTTCTGCAGCATGAACCGCAGATAGAGGCTCTCCCCCTTGCGGGCGAGGATATGGAGCGCGGTCTCGCCGGTGGTGCGGTCCTTGGCATTGACGATCGCCGAGCCGGGCTCGTTCGCCATCTTGGTATATTTGCCCGTATCGTCCTTCCGGACTGCGTCGAGGAAGGTGTAGCTGTCGGACATCTGCTGCGCGAGCGCGGGCGTGGCGCCGATGAACAGCGCCGAGCAAGCGACGGCGATGCGGATGGCTCGAAACGACATGGCGAGATAACCCTCTAGAAAGCGCCCGGAACGCGGCACCGCACCTTGCAAGCACGGCGCGATCAGATCAAGGCTGGCAGCATGATGAAGCGCGTATCGACGATATTGGCACTGGCGCTCGCCGCCGTTACGCTCGGCGCCTGCAACGGCGGCACCGCCGCGCAGGCCGACAAGCCGCCGCTGGCCGGCGCCCGGATCGGCGGCCCGTTCACCCTGACCGACCAGGACGGCAAGACGGTACGCGACACCGACTTTGCCGGAAAATATCGGCTGGTCTATTTCGGCTATACCTATTGCCCCGATGTCTGCCCGACCGATGTCCAGAAGATAGGCCGCGCGCTGCGGACGCTGGAGAAACAGGATCCGTCCTATGCCGCGCAGATCCAGCCGATCTTCATCACGATCGATCCCGATCGCGACAAGCCGGCGCAGGTGAAGCAGTTCGTCACCGCCTTCCACCCGCGCATCGTCGGCCTGACCGGCACGCCGGAGCAGATCGCTGCGATTGCGAAATCCTATGGCGCCTATTTCAAGAAGATGGCGCCGAGCGAGCCGGGCGGCGCCTATCTGATGGATCATTCCGCCACCATCTATCTGATGGACAAGGAAGGCAAACCGCTGGCGCTGATCACGCGTGAGATGACGGAGCCGGAAATGATAGCCGAGATCCGGAAATGGGCGAAGTAACCCCCCGTTTTTGGGAGGACATCCCGCTCGAGCAGCTCGATCGTGCCCAGTGGGAGGCACTGTGCGACGGGTGCGGCAAATGCTGCATCCACAAGCTCGAGGACGAGGATACCGGCGAACTGCTCGCGACCAACGTCGCCTGCCGCCTGCTCGATCGCCGCGAAGGCCGCTGCAAGGATTATCGCAACCGCCGCGCCTATGTGCCCGAATGCGTCCGGCTGACGATGGCGAACGTGCGGGAGATCGAGTGGCTTCCCTCGACCTGCGCCTATCGCCTGCGGGCCGCAGGCGAGCAGCTGCCCGACTGGCATTATCTGGTGTGCGGCGACACGGAGGCGGTGCACCGCGCCGGCGAATCCACCCGCGGCTGGACGATCTCGGAGGATGACGCGGGCGATTTCGAATTCCATGTGGTGGACCGCAAATTGTGACCGGATCCGCCGGGATCGAGGTCGTCCGCAATGCCCGGTCGAAGGGCATGCGGCTGGCGGTCGATCCCCGCAACGGGCGGGTGCGGCTGACGATCCCGCCACGCGTATCGGAACGAAAGGCGCTCGCCTGGGCCGAGGCGCAGCGCGGCTGGATCGACCAGCAATGCGCCCGGCTGCCCCAGGGACGCCCGTTCGTCCCCGGCGCGCGGGTGCCGCTGGAGGATGACGAGGTCGAGATCGTGTGGCCGTCCACGGTCGGACGAATGCCCAGGCTGATCGGCGACAGGCTGGTTTGCGGCGGCCCGCGCGAAGGGCTGGAACGGCGCGTCGAACGCTGGTTCCGTGCCGAGGCGCTGCGCATCCTGAGCGAAGAGACCGCCGAATATGCCGCCCGCGCCGGCGTGACGGTCACCCGCGTGGCGGTGGGTGACCCGCGCGGTCGCTGGGGCAGCTGCGCCGCCTCGGGCGAGATCCGCTACAGCTGGCGTCTGATCCTGGCGCCCAGCTTCGTGCGCCGCGCGACGGTTGCGCACGAGGTCGCGCACCGGGTCCATATGGACCACAGCGCCGCCTTTCACCGCTTTACCGAGGCATTGTTCGAGGCTGATCCGACGCCCGCGCGCCTGTGGCTGCGCAAGCATGGCGCCGGGCTGCACTGGATCGGCCGGGACTGACGCGCCCCGGCGCGGACTCCATCAATAGCCCGGACGGCGTGCCGGCTCGCCATAGGGCTGGTCGCGCGGGTCGCGATAGCGGTCGTCCTGGCGCTGCGGCTGCGGCTGGGTGACCGGAGGCCGCGGCACGTCGCGCTGTGCCGGCGGCGGCATCTGCTGGTCGCGCGGATCTCGCTGGTCTCGCGGGTCGCGGGAATCGCGCGGGTCGCGGCTCGGCTGGGACGGGTCGTCGCGGCCGGTCACGCGGTCATACCAGTCCTTGTCCAGCTCGTCGCCCCGGCCGCCCGCCGCTGGGTCCTGTGCCGAGGCGCCGGGATCGATCGGATTGCCGTCGGGATCGACGAACACGCTGTTGTCGGGACCGGAGAAATATTCGCTTTCATTGTCGCCCTGCCATTCGGGCAGCGTGACATTGGTGTCGAACGCCTCGACCGGCCGTCCGGCAACCGCCTTGCGCATATAGGCGGAGAAGGCCCTGGCGGGTGCGGTGCCGCCCTGCAGGCCGCCGACCGGCTTGGCATCGTCCCTGCCCATCCACACGCCGGTGGTGAGCCCCGACGAGAAGCCGAGGAACCAGCCGTCCTTGTTCGAGCTGGTGGTGCCGGTCTTGCCTGCCACAGGCCGGCCGATCTGCGCTGCCTTGCCGGTGCCTGTATTCACTGCGGTCTGCAGCAGGTCGATCATCTGCGCGGCGACATGCGATCCGACCAGGACGCGGCTGGTATCGACCTCATGCTGATAGATGACCTGGCCGTTCGCGGTGACGCGGGTGATGCCATAGGGGGTAACCGCGACACCGCGCTGGCTGACCGAGGCGAAGGCGCGGGTCATGTCGATCAGGCGGACGTTCGACGTGCCCAGGACCATCGCCGGCTGGGTATTGATCGGCGTGGTCACCCCGAAGCGGCGCGCCATGTCGGCGACCGTGCTGTAGCCGACTTCCTGGCCCAGCTTCGCCGCGACCGTGTTGATCGAATAGGCGAAGGCGGAGCGCAGCGACATCTCGCCGTTGAACCGGCCCGAGCTGTTGCGCGGGCTCCACCCGGCGATCGTGACCGGCTCGTCCACGACCAGGTCCTCGGGCCGGTGTCCCGCCTCGAGCGCCGCCAGATAGACGAACAGCTTGAACGCCGATCCCGGCTGGCGCACCGCCTGGGTCGCACGGTTGTAGATCGAGGCGACATAGTCCTTGCCGCCGACCATCGCCCGCACCGCCCCGTCGCGGTCGAGGCTGACCAGCGCACCCTGCGCCGCGCCCGGCGCATTGGCGCGGATCGCATCGTCGGCCGCGCGCTGCATGTTCAGGTCCAGCGTCGTCCACACCTCGAGCGGGGCTTCGCTCTCGTCGATCAGCACTTCGAGCTGCGGCAGCGCCCAGTCGGTGAAATAGCGGATGCTGTTCTGCTTGGGCTCGGGCGCCATCTTGACCGACTTGGGATCGGCCGCGGCCGCCTGTGCCGGCGTCAGCTTGCCCGTTTCCTGCATGACCTGCAGCACCACGGCCGCGCGGTCGACCGCGGCATCGGCATCGGCGGTGGGCGAATAATGCGACGGCGCCTTGACCAGCCCGGCGATGATCGCCGCTTCGGACAGGGTCAGCTGCGTCGCGGGATGGCCGAAGAAGCGGCGCGACGCGGCATCGATGCCATAGGCGCCGCCGCCGAAATAGACCTTGTTGAGATAGAGCTCGAGGATCTGGTCCTTCGAGAATTTGCGCTCCATCGCCAGCGCCAGGACGGCTTCGCGAACCTTGCGGCCGACATCATATTTGTTCGACAGGAAGATCGTGCGCGCCACCTGCTGGGTGATCGTCGACGCGCCCTGGAGGCGCCGGTCGGTGCCGCGATTGCTGATCGCGAAGCGCAGCGCGCGCGCCAGGCCTTTCGGATCGACTCCGAAATGCGATTCGAACCGGCGATCCTCGACCGCGATGATCGCGTCCTTCATCACCTGGGGGATCTTGTCGCTCTCGATCCACTCGCCATAGCTGGGCCCGAGCGAGACGAGCACCGTACCGTCCACGGCATGGACGCGGATCATCTGGCCGTTGGGCGATCGCTTCAGGTCGCCATAGCTGGGCAGCGAGCTTCGCGTCGTGAAGACGGCGATCAGCAGCGCGATGAGCCCGAGCAGGCCGAGCGCGAAGGCCCCTCCCATACTCCACAGAGCAAAGCGTTTCCATTGTGCCGTGCTCGGCCAGCGCTTGGGCATGAAGCTCTTTTTCGTCGCCATTGGTGCGGGTGGATTACGCTCTCGGCCGTCCGCTCACAAGCAGCGACGGATCAGGATGGGCTCGACCCGTGCCGAAGCACGGCCCGCTCGTCCTGCCCGACTGCCGCAGGCGAGGTTAGCGCAGGGTGAACGAACGATCTTGCGCGGCGATATCGGGCGCACGCGAACGACCGACCGGGTATCTGGCCGGCGGTCGATCGGAACCAATGCTGGGAAGAAGCGCGCCTGTCGGCACGCCGCCCTATTCCTTCCAGGCCCACCACAGCTGGGCGGGGGGAACGTTCCACCATTCGACGGCGGAATCGATCTTCGGGATATGCGGCTCGAAGAAATTCCGGACCTTGGGATTGAACTGATAGACCAGGAAGGCGCCGCCGGGACGCAACGCCCGTGCCGTCTCTCGCGCGATGGAATCGCCGACGCCGGGGGGCAGGGTCGAGAAGGGCAGGCCCGACAGGACATAGTCGGCATGGTCGAACCCCTGGGTCTTCAGGATCTCGACGACATCCTCCGCCGAGCCCTGGACCAGGACGAAGCGCGAATCATGGAACGACTGTTTCAGATGCTGGACGAAGTCGGGGTTGGGATCGATCGCGATATAGGTCGCATCCGGCTTCAGCCGGTCGAGCACCGCCTGGCAGAAGGTGCCGACGCCGGGACCATATTCGACGAAGACGTCGGTCTTGGCCCAATCGACCGGGTCGAGCATGCGCCGGATCGTCCGCGCCGAAGACGGGACGATGGAGGCCACCATCGCCGGGTGCTTCAGGAAGTTCTTGAGGAACAGGCCACGCGAAGAGGCACTGGACGCGGAACGGCGCTTTGAGCGGCCGAGCGAACGGGACGTCGAATTCATGACTTTTCCATTGCATGGAGTTGCGCCGCCAGTCGAGAGGGAACGGGCTCGATCTGCGATGGTTGCGCCAAGCTGCGAACGCTTTAGGCCGTATGGACATGAATATGCGACCAGCGCGGTTCGATACGACCTTCATCCTGCTTTTCGCGGTGATGCTCGTCATCGCAATGGGAAATACCGCGCTGCAGACCGTCCTTCCCGCCCTGGGACGGCGATTGGGGGCACCCGATGCGGTGGTCGCGGCGGTATTTTCGGTCTCGGCGCTGCTGTGGGTGATCGCAGCGCCCTTCTGGGCGGCGCGATCGGACCGGCATGGCCGGCGGGCGATGGTCCTGGTCGGAATCGGTGGCTTCACCCTTTCGCTGTTCCTGTGCGGCCTGTTCCTGATGGCCGGCATCAATGGCTGGCTGGCCCCGCTCGCCACCTTCCTCGCCTTCATCCTCGGCCGGGTGATCTATGGCAGCTTCGGTTCGGCCGCGCCGCCGGCGGTGCAGGCGCTGGTTGCGGGCCGCACCAGCCGTGAGGAGCGCACCAAGGCACTGACCCTGCTCGCCTCGGCCTTCGGGCTGGGCACGATCATCGGCCCGGCGGTGGCGCCCTATCTCGTGATCGGCGATCTCTGGCCGGGCGGCCCCGAGGTCGGGCTTGCGGGGCCTGCCTTCGCCTTTGCGATGGTCGGCGCAGCCATCTGGATTGCGGTGCTGCGCTACCTGCCGCGCGAGGAAACGGCCTCGCACGGTGCCGCCACCGCCTATCCGACGATCGGCGGCCAGAGCAGCGGCGCAAGCGTGACGGCGGCGACGGCCGAGGGAGCGGTGGTCAAGATCGGCTATTTCGACCCGCGCATCCGCATCTGGATCGTGATCGGGCTGGTCATGGGTCATGCCCAGGCAATGACCAGCCAGGCAGTCGGCTTCCTGGTGATCGACCGGCTCGCGGTCGATCCGGTCGCGGCGCTCGAACCGACCGGGCTGGTGCTGATGATGGGCGCCGGATCGGCGCTGCTGGCGCAATGGGGCCTGATCCCGCTGCTGGACCTCAAGCCACGCGCGCTCGCGCTGTGGGGCATGGCGATCGCCGCGGTCGGATGCATCGCGACCGGGACCGCGGAGTCGCTGTACGGCATCGCGCTCGGCTATGCGCTCGCCTCGCTCGGCTTCGGCTTCGTCCGGCCCGGCTATACGGCCGGGTCCTCGCTGGCCGTGGGCCCCGAGGCGCAGGGCGCCGTCGCCGGCAAGGTCACCTCGATCAACGGGGCCGCCTTCGTTCTCGGCCCCTCGATCGGGGTCGGGATGTACGAACTCTGGCGGCCCCTGCCCTATCTCGCCGCCGCGATCGGGCTGGTCGCGGTGACGGTCTATGCCTGGATCAGTCTGACCCCTTCGGACCGCGACCCTGAAGCATTCCCGGAGCGATGAAGCCGATCGGCTGCATCGACGCGGCATTGGCCTTCATCCGGTCCTTGATCGACGCATAATCGGCTTCCATCTCGGGCGTGACGGTGGCGCGGGAGTCGCGCAGCGCCTCTTCGAAATGGTCCATCGTCACCTCGGTGCTGGTCAGCGACTGGCGCAGCGCCGCCAGGCCTGCCCGACGCACCACGTCACCCAGATCGGCACCCGTATAGCGCTCGGTCCGCGCCGCCACCTCGCCAAGGTCGACATCGCTCGCCAGCGGCATCTTCGCCGTCTGGATCGTCAGGATCCGGCGGCGACCCTCGGCATCGGGGACGCCGACATAGATCCATTCGTCGAACCGGCCGGGGCGAAGCAAGGCCGGGTCGATCAGGTTCGGCCGGTTGGTCGCGCCGATGACCACCACCGACTGAAGTTCCTCCAGCCCGTCCATCTCGGCCAGGATCGTGTTGACCACGCGCTCGGTCGCCTGCGGCTCGCCCAGCCCGCCGCCGCGCGCGGGCACGAGGCTGTCGAGCTCGTCGATGAAGATCACGCACGGCGCGACCTGGCGGGCGCGGGAGAACAGCTTGGCGATCTGCTGCTCGCTCTCGCCATACCATTTGCTCAGCAGGTCGGACGATTTGGTCGCGATGAAGTTCGCCTCCGCCTCGCGCGCGACCGCCTTGGCCAGCAGCGTCTTGCCGGTGCCCGGCGGGCCATAGAGCAGGAAGCCCTTGGCCGGACGGATGCCCAGCCGGCGGAACGCATCCGGGTCCTTCATCGGCAGCTCGACGCTTTCCTTCAGGCGCATCTGCGCATCGTCGAGTCCGCCGACATCCTCCCAGCGCACCGTCGGCGCCTGCACCATCACCTCGCGCATCGCCGAAGGCTGGACCCGGCGCATCGCCTCGATGAAGTCCTCGCGCGTGACCGACAGCGTGTCGAGCACCTCGGGCGGGATCGTGCCCTCGGACAGGTTCAGCCTGGGCATGATCCGCCGCACCGCCTCGATCGCCGCCTCGCGGGTCAGCGCGGCGAGATCGGCGCCGACAAAGCCATAGGTCGTCCCGGCCAGCTCGTTCAGGTCGACATCCTCGTCCAGCGGCATGCCGCGGGTATGGATGCCCAGGATCTCGCGCCTGCCACGATCGTCGGGAACGCCGACCACGATCTCGCGGTCGAACCGGCCCGGACGGCGCAGCGCCTCGTCGATCGCCTCCGGCCTGTTGGTCGCGGCGATGACGACGACATTGGCGCGCGCCTCCAGCCCGTCCATCAGCGTCAGCAGCTGGGCGACCAGCCGCTTTTCCGCTTCGCCCGACACCTGGCCGCGTTTCGGCGCGATCGAATCGATCTCGTCGATGAACACGATCGACGGCGCATCCTTGTTCGCCTGCTCGAACACGTCGCGCAGCCGCTTCTCGGATTCGCCATAGGCCGATCCCATGATCTCGGGACCGTTGATCAGGTGGAAATTGGCATCGCTCTCGTTCGCCACCGCACGGGCCAGCCGGGTCTTGCCGGTGCCGGGCGGGCCATGGAGGAGGACGCCCTTGGGCGGATCGACGCCCAGCCGCTGGAACAGCTCGGGATAGCGCAGCGGCAGCTCGACCATCTCGCGCAGCTGGTCGATCGTCGGCCCCATGCCGCCGATATCGTCATAGGTGACGTCGGCACGGCGATGGGTCTGCAGCTCCTCATATTCGGGACGCAGCTCGACCTCGGTATTCTCGTCGATATGGACGATGCCCTTGGGACTGGCGGTGATCACCGTCAGCCGGATTTCCTGCAGCGCATAGGCCGGCGCGCGCAGATATTGCGCGACATTGGGCGGCATGTCCGCGACGCGCTGCTGCCCGGCGGTGGCGACGGTGTCGCCCTGGCACAGCGGCCGGCCGAAGAAGGTGCGCTTCAGCGCGTTGCCCGATCCCTGCAGCCGCAGATTGGCCTGGGCCGGGGCGAAGACGATGCGGGTCGCGGGCTTGGACTCGGCGCGGCGCACCTCGACGAAGTCGCCCGAGCCGACGCCGGCATTGGCGCGCTGCAGGCCGTCGATGCGCAGCAGCTCGAGGCCCTCGTCCTCGGCATAGGGGAAGACCGCCCGCGCGGGGGTCGTGCGCTTGCCGACGATCTCGATGACGTCGCCTTCGTTCAGCGCCAGCGCGGCCATCATGCTGCGCGGCACATGCGCCAGGCCACGGCCGCTGTCTTCCGGTCGCGAATTCGCGACCTGCAGCTTGCGTGTGCCGGCTCTCTCGTCATCGGCCATATCGTATCGTCTCCCTTGGACAAGGAAGTCGCAAGATAGGGTCCGGGTTCCGAGAGTGCCACGATCACCGGAAGGATCGCAGGCAAAAAAATGGCCGCCCCGAAGGGCGGCCTTTGGAAAGTTTTAGGAGAGGATGCCTGAAAGGCCTGCTCTATATGTGCTGCGGCGCAGCATTGTGCAAGTGCGAAAAGAATTGGGTGCGATTGCATGACTTGCAATCGTAACATTGCTCCCGGATAGTGGCGTTGCACGGAAAGAGCGGCCTCGGGCACTCGACCCCTTGCAGATGTTTTGATGCAGTGCACAATGGAATGCGCCATGCGACGCTTGCCGCCCCTGACCGCCATCGAAGCCTTCGTCCAGGTCGCACGCCTGGGATCGATCAAGGCAGCCGCGGAGGAACTCGCCTTGTCCTCGCCCGCGCTCAGCCGCCGGGTCCAGGCGCTCGAGCGGTTCATCGGCAAGCCGCTGTTCGAACGGCGCCACCAGGCGCTCAAGCTCAATGACGATGGCGACCGGCTGCTGGCGATGATCGCGCCGGCGCTCGATTCGATGACCGACGCGGTCGAGACGATGACGAGCGGCACCGAATTGCTGCGCCTTCGCCTGGGCATCCTGCCGCTGTTCGCGACCCAGCGGTTGATGCCGCATCTGCCCGACCTCAAACGGCGCCATCCGGAGCTGCACCTGGACGTCGATACCGGCGGCCACGGCGTCGCTCGGCTGGGCGACGGGCTCGACGCGGCGATCGTGCTGGCGCGCGATGTCGATCCCGGGCTGTATGCCAAGCGGCTCGACCGCAACCGGGTGCATGTCATCGGCGCGCGGACGCTCGTCGAGGGGCCGAATCCGGTGACGCGTCCCGAACAGCTGACGGGCCTCACCGCACTGGTGCACCGCGATATGGCGGACACCTTTACCCAGTGGCGCGTCGCGGCGGGACTGCCCGACCTGGAGCCGGCGGCGGTCGATCATTTCGATTCGGGGACGCTGATGCTGGAGGCGGCGGCGCAGGGCCTGGGCGTCGCGTTCATGCTCGAATCGCATTTCGAGGCGGCACGGGACGAGCGGCTGGTCCAGCTGTTCGACCTGACGGTCGAGAGTCACTATAGCTACTGGTTCGTCTGTCGCCCGCGCGCACTGGCGATGCGGCCGGTACGGATCTTCCACGACTGGCTGATCACCGCGCTCGGCGCGATCGACTGAACCGGAAAAAGGGCCCCTCCTCGTGTCGAGGAAGGGCCTTTTCAACTCAGGCGGCAGTCGCCTTCAGGATCTTGCCGGGGGTGCGCGGCGGCTCACCCTTGGGCAGCGCGTCGACATGCTCCATGCCCTGCGTCACTTCGCCCCACACCGTGTACTGGCGGTCGAGGAAGGTCGCGTCGTCAAGGCAGATGAAGAACTGCGAATTGGCGCTGTTCGGGTCCATCGTGCGCGCCATCGAGCAGACGCCGCGGACGTGCGGCTCGCTGCTGAATTCTGCCGGCAGGTTCGGTTCCTTCGAGCCGCTGGTGCCAGTGCCGGTCGGATCGCCGCCCTGCGCCATGAAGCCGTCGATCACGCGGTGGAACACGACATTATCGTAGAAACCCGAATTGGCGAGGCTGGCGATGCGCTCGACATGCTTGGGCGCCAGGTCGGGCCGCAGCTTGATCACGACGTCGCCGCCGCTGTCGAGGGTGAGCGTAAGGGTCGAGAAGTCGGACATGAAGATCTCCTGGAAGTCGGCTCGCAGGTAGGCGCGATGTCCCCGACTTGCAAATCCCCCCCTTGCGCGTAAGGCCCCAGCATACAGGTGCAGCGGACCCGGGAGGTCGACGATGAGCGAGACCGATACCGACATCCAGGATGCGCCGGGCGTTGCCGAAAGCGAGCTTGACGAGGACGATCGGCTGAAGCCGGAATTCGTCCGTGCCGTGCTCGATGCGGTGCAGAATGGCGACGACGAGGCGGCGCGTGCGCTGGTCGAACCGCTGCATCCCGCCGACATCGCCGATCTGTTCGAACTCGCCTCGCACGAGGAGCGGCGCGACCTGGCGCGCGCGGTGACCGACCTTCTCGACGGCGACGTGTTCGCCGAGATGAACGATTATGTCCGCGAGGACCTGATCGACGCGCTCGAGCCGCACCAGGTCGCGGACATCGCCGCCGAACTCGATACCGACGACGCCGTCGCGATCATCGAGGACATGGAGGAAGAGGATCAGCGCGCGGTGCTGCGCGCGCTCGATCCCGACGACCGCGCCGCGATCGAGGAGGCGCTGTCCTATCCCGAGGAATCCGCCGGCCGCCTGATGCAGCGCGAGCTGATCGCGGTGCCCGAGCATTGGACGGTCGGGCACGTCCTCGACTATCTGCGCGGCAACGAGGATCTGACCACCGACTTCTGGGAGATCTTCGTGGTCGATCCGGCGCACAAGCCGATCGGCACGTGCGAATTGTCGTGGATCCTGCGGACGCCGCGCGGCGTCTCGCTCAGCGATGTCATGAAGCGCGAGCAGACGCTGATTCCGGTCGAGATGGACCAGGAGGAAGTCGCGCTGCGCTTCCAGAAATATGCACTGATCTCGGCGGCGGTGGTCGATGCCAGCGGTCGGCTGGTCGGCATGATCACCGTCGACGACGTGGTCCACATCATCTCCGAGGAAGCGGGCGAGGACGCGCTGCTGCTGTCCGGTGCCGGCGACGGCGACATCAACGAGCCGGTGCTGGATTCGTACAAGGCGCGCGTCCGCTGGCTGATCGCGAATCTGGGGACGGCGCTGGTCGCGGCGACGATCATCAGCATGTTCGAGGGGACGATCTCGCGCATGGTGACGCTCGCCGCGCTGATGCCGATCGTTGCGGGGGTCGGCGGCAATGCCGGGACGCAGACGATGGCGGTGACGGTGCGCGCGCTGGCGACCAATCAGCTCACCGATTCGAACAGCATGCGCACCATCCGGCGCGAGATCCTGGTCGCCCTGCTCAACGGATCGACCATCGCCGTCGTGCTGGGCTGCGCGGTCGCGCTCGTCTTCCAGAACCCGGCGCTGGGCGGGGTGATCGCTGCGGCGATGATGACCAACATCCTGATCGCGGGCCTGGCGGGGGTCATCGTGCCGCTGACGATGGATCGCTTCAATGCCGACCCGGCGGTCGCCTCGTCGATCTTCGTGACGATGACGACCGACTCGATGGGCTTCCTCGTCTTTCTCGGACTCGCGACCGCTGCCGGCCTGACCGCTTGATCGCGGGCGTCCGCGCACCCAGATCGGGACCATGCCGCTCAGCATCACCAAGGTCGCCTTTGGCTGCGACAGCGTGGACACGCTTGCCGCCCGGATCGCTGCGCGCGCTGCGGTCGCCGACCGGTTCGAGATGACGACCCGCTATCTGCCCAAGCGCCATGTCGAGATCGAGGGCGGATCGCTCTACTGGATCGTCAAGCATCAGCTGGCGGCGCGCTCGCCGATCCTCGGATTCGGCGAGGCGGAGGGCGGGCGCACCTCGATCATCCTCGAATCGAAGCTGATCCTGGTCCAGGCGCGGCCCAAGCGCGCGCATCAGGGCTGGCGCTATCTCGAGGGTGTAGACGCGCCCGCAGACCTTGGCAGCGGCGCAGGCGGCATCAGCGACCTGCCGCCGCACCTGGCCGGCGAACTCGCCTCGATGGGCCTGATCTAGCCCGGCCTATCTGGCGAGCGCCGGATAGGCGGCGCGGAACGCGGCCACCTTCGGCTTGTCCCAGCGAACGATATAGGGATGCGACGGATTCCGCCGCGCGAAATCCTGGTGATAGGCCTCGGCCGGGTAGAAGGTGCCGGTCTGGATCTTCGTCGCGATCGGCTTCGCAAAGGCATGGGCCGCGTTCAACTGGCCGATATAGGCGCCCGCAACGCGGCGCTGCGGCTCGTTCTGCGGGAAGATCGCCGAGCGATAGCTGGGGCCGACATCGGGCGTCTGGCGGTTCAGCTCGGTCGGGTCGTGCGCGACAGAGAAGAAGATGCGCAGCAGGGTGGCGTAGCTGACCTGCGCCGGATCATAGGTGATGCGGATCGATTCGGCATGGCCGGTGCGCTCGGTCGAGACGCGGTCATAGGTCGCGTCGGCGCGGCTGCCGCCGGCATAGCCGGTGGTGACCGAGCGCACGCCCTTCACCTGTTCGAACACCGCTTCCATGCCCCAGAAGCAGCCGCCGGCGAACACCGCGCTCTGCAGCCCTTTCACCCCGCCGACATCGACCTTCGACTTCGGGATGGCGACCGCGCCGTCGGCGCGCGCCATGCTGGCGGGAACGAGCAGCGCCAGCCCTGCTGCGGCCAGGAGGGAGAAACCACGGGTCATGGGCGCAATCCTCATCATCTTCGCGAGACTTTACCAACCCTTAGGTCGGAAGCCTTCGCGAAGATGCAAGAGGTCAGCGCAGCGCGGCGCAGGCCGTCTGGATGCGCTCGCACGCCTCGCGCAGGATCTCGTTCGACGTGGCATAGCTGATCCGCATCGCCGGCGAGAGGCCGAAGGCGGCTCCGTGCACCGCGGCGACGCGCGCCTCGTCGAGGAAATAGCCGACCATTTCCTCGTCGGTGGTGATCCGCTTGCCCTTGGGCGTGGTCTTGCCCATCAGCCCGGAGAATTCGGGATAGACGTAGAAGGCGCCCTCGGGCGTCGGGCAGGTCATGCCGTCGATCGCATTGAGCATCGACACCACCAGGTCGCGCCGGCCGCGGAACGCCTCGTTGCGCCCGGCCAGGAAGCCCTGGTCGCCGTTCAGCGCCGCGGTCGCCGCCGCCTGCGCGATCGAGCAGGGGTTCGAAGTGGACTGCGACTGGAGCTTGCCCATCGCCTTGATCAGCCAGGGCGCGCCGCCGGCGAAGCCGATCCGCCAGCCGGTCATCGAATAGGCCTTGGAACAGCCGTTCACCGTCAGGGTGCGGTCGTACAAAGACGGACAGACCTGGGCGATCGTCGCGAACTGGAAGCCGTCATAGATGATATGCTCGTACATATCGTCGGCCATGATCCACACCTGCGGGTGCCGTTCGAGCACCTCGCCCAGCGCCTTGAGCTCGTCCGCCGAATAGGCGGCGCCGGTCGGGTTGGACGGCGAGTTCAGCACCAGCCACTTGGTGCGCGGCGTGATTGCGGCGTCGAGCTGCGCCGGGGTGATCTTGTAATTCTGGTCGGCGCCGGCCTGGATGAAGACCGGCGTGCCGCCCGCGAACTGGACGATATCGGGATAGCTGACCCAATAGGGCGCGGGCACGATCACCTCGTCGCCTGCCTCGACCGTGGCGACCAGCGCGTTGAACAGCGTGTGCTTGCCGCCGACATTCACGCTGATCTGCTGCGTCGTATAGTCGAGTCCGTTGTCGCGCTTGAACTTGGCCACGATCGCCGCCTTCAGCTCGGCGGTGCCGTCGACATTGGTGTAGCGCGTCTGGCCCGAACGGATCGCCGCGATGGCCGCGTCCTGGATATAGTCGGGGGTGTCGAAGTCCGGCTCGCCCGCGCCCAGGCCGATCACGTCCACGCCGCTCGCCTTCAGCTCGTTCACCCGGGCGGTAATCGCGAGCGTGGCGGAGGGCTGGATACGGTCGAGCGCAGCGGAAGTCTTCATCGGTCAGGGCGCCTGTCTTTGAGGAGAAAGCGCCGCGCCTATACGCTCCGGTTTGTGCGATGCGCAAATGTAACGGCGGTTACGAGTCCGCGAAGCGCGTTGCCGATGAAAAAGCCGCCGTCCAGGTCCTCGGGGCGAAGCTCGCCCTCGATCGCACGGCCGGTTTCTAGAAGCTCGCCGCGCAACACCCCGGGCAGCAGCCCGCGCGACAGCGGCGGCGTCACCAGAACCCCGCCCCGCTCGACGAAGATCGAGGTGAAGCTGCCCTCGGTCAGGAACCCCTCGTCATCGACATAGAGCGTCTCGAACGCTTGCGGCACCTTTGGATAAAGGTCGCGCCGGCTGGTCTTGTGGACCAGGCGGAAATCGTGTCGGGCGACGGTCCTCGGCAGGATCGCGACGGGTACCGGTTCCGCGGGACTCTCGGGCATCGGCGCGATGCCGATCGCGATCGCCCCCGATCGCGCGAGCAACAGCCGGATTCGCGACGCGTCGCGCAGCCGGAAGGTCGCGGCCTGAAGCTCGTTGCGCACCCCGTGCCGGTCGAAACTGAAGCCGAAGCGCTGCGCGCTCGCCTTCATCCGCGCCAGATGGCGCTCGAGCAGCAGGATCCCGGCTTCGGGGTCGAACGCCATCGTCTCGATCAGGTCGAACCCGGTCTCGCCCGCGGTCACGAACGCGCCCTTGGCGAGGCATTCCGCCCATTCCTCGTCGACCTGCGAATCGGCCACCACGCCTGACCCCAGGCCGAGTGTCGCCGAGCCGCCCTCCGAGTCGATGCTGAGCGTGCGGATCGCGACATTGAAGCTTGCATCGCCGTCCGGGTCGATCCGGCCGATCGACCCGGTATAGAGGTTGCGCGGCTCGCCCTCGACCTCGCCGATGACCTGCATCGCCCGGATCTTCGGCGCGCCGGTGATCGACCCGCACGGAAACAGCGCCGCCAGCGCATCGATCGCGTCGAGCCCGTCGGCCAGCCGCGCGGTCACGGTCGATACCATCTGATGGACCGTCGGATAGCGCTCGACCTCGAACAATTGCGGCACCGCGACCGAACCCGGCCGCGCGACCCGCCCCAGATCGTTGCGCATCAGGTCGACGATCATCAGATTCTCGGCGCGCTGCTTCGGGTCGGCCGCCAGTTCCGCGGCCAGTATGCGATCCTCGGCATCGGTCGCGCCGCGCAGCGCCGTCCCCTTCATCGGCCGGGCGGTCAGCACGCCCTGGTCCAGCGAGAAGAAGGATTCGGGCGACAGCGACAGCAGCCAGCGGTCGCCGGTGGCGACCAGCGCGCCATGGCCCGCGCTCGCCCGGCCCCGCAACAACGCATAGAGCGCGGCGGGCGCGCCTGCCCAGCGCACCGCGGCCCGAAAGGTCAGATTCGCCTGATAAATATCGCCGGCCTGGATCAGGTCGATCACACGCGCGAACTGCTCGCCATAGCGGGTGCGGCCGATCTGCGGTTCTGCCGGCCCGGCCCAGGCGCCCGCGGGGTCGGGAAGCAGGGCGGGCACGTCGATCTCGCGATAGCCATCGAACAGCCCGAACCACAGCAGCGGCGTATTGCTGCCGCTGCCCGCCTGGCCCTGTGGCTCGAACGCCGCACCTGCCTCATAGGTCAGATAGCCGGCGGCGTGCCGGCCGCTGGTCCGGATCCGCTCCAGCGCCGCGTGAACCTCGGCTTCGGTTCGAGCCTCGACGATCTCGACCGGATCGGCATAGAGACGCGCGCGCCCGCCGGGACGCGCATCGTCGAGCAGCACGAAAGGGGAATCCGGCAGCATGGCAGGACCGCATGCCGGTCGCGGTCGCTCGGGGCAACCCCGTGTTGCTCCGCGCCTTGCCCCTGCCTATCAGCGGCGCCATGCCGACTCTCCCGATGCGCGCCGCGATCGTGCCCGTCACGCCGCTCCAGCAGAACTGCACCCTCCTGTGGTGCACGCGCACGATGCGGGGCGCCTTTGTCGATCCCGGCGGCGATCTCGACAAGCTGCGCGAGGTGATTCGACAGCATGGCGTCACGATCGAGAAGATCCTGATCACGCACGGGCATATCGATCATTGCGGCTCGGCCGGCGTCTTTGCTGCCGAACTGGGCGTCCCGATCGAGGGGCCGCACGAGGCCGATCGATTCTGGATCGACCGGCTGGAGGAGGACGGCCGCAACTATGGCGTGCAGGGCATGCCGTTCGAGCCGAATCGCTGGCTGGTCGATGGCGACGATGTCGCGGTCGGGGACCTGGTGCTCGACGTCTATCATTGTCCCGGTCACACGCCGGGCCATGTCGTGTTCCATCATGCGCCGTCGAAGTTCGCGACGGTCGGCGACGTCCTGTTCCGGGGCTCGATCGGGCGGACCGATTTCCCGCGGGGCAATCACCAGCAGCTGATCGACGCGATCGTCGGCAAGCTGTGGCCGCTGGGCGGGGACACGGTGTTCGTCCCCGGGCATGGCCCGCTCAGTAATTTCGCGCGCGAGCGGCAGTCCAATCCCCATGTCGCGGATTCGGTGCTCGCCCGGTCCTGAGGCCCGGCATGAAAAATCGCGAAAGAGCGATTTTTGGTCCCGCACCGGCCCGCTCCCCCACCCGACCACCCAACGGCAGTATTCTATGGGTGGTCGGGTGGGGGAGCGGGCCGGTGCCGCAATGCGCCGACAGGCGCATCCCAAACGGTGTCAGTACCAGGCGGTGACGATCGCCGCGATCCCCAGCGCCAGCATTCCCAGCATCGTCGTCGCGGCGCCGAATTGCCGGGCGGGCATGAATCCGTCCATGCCGAACGGATGGGCGACGCGGCCCAGGATGAACAGCGCCGCCGCGATCCACAGCCACAGGCTGGTCCCCAGCGCGAGTTCGAGCAGGCCGATCAGGATCAGGACGAGCGGGACATATTCGGCGAAGTTCGAATGCGCCCGCATCCGCGCGTTCAGCCGGTCATTGCCGCCATCGCCGACCGAAATCCGCTCGCGGATGCGGATTCGCCCGATCCGGACGCCCAGCCACAGGTTGATCAGTGCTGCGGCGCCGGCCGCGGTCAAGGTCACGGGAAGCAAAGTCATGAAGAATCCCCTTTCGATCCTGCATATAGCGTCACACGGCTGTGGACAGCCTTGCAACTGCGTCAGGAATCGGTATAGGCGCACGCTCGCTTCGTGACCTGTCCATCTGGTCCGGCGAGCGGCCGGCCTGGACCGTCGCTTGCCCGGAACTCCTCGTGGGCGTATCGCGAACCCGATATTGACAGTCAGTTCTAAGAAGGTTTGCCGAAATGGCCGTTCCCAAGAGAAAGACTTCGCCGTCGCGGCGTGGCATGCGTCGGGCGCACGACGCCCTCAAGGTCGAGGCGTTCCAGGAATGCCCGAATTGTGGCGAGCTCAAGCGTCCGCACGTCCTGTGCGGCGCCTGCGGCCACTATAACGGCCGTGAGATCACGTCCGTCGAGGCCTGAGCCTGACAACAGGGGCCTGACAGCATGACGACACCCTCGCGAATCGCCGTCGATGCGATGGGCGGTGATGGGGGTATCGCCGTGATGCTGGCAGGCGTCGCGGCTGCGCGGCGCCGGTACGAGGGGATTCATTTCTACCTCGTCGGCGACGAGGCGCAGATCCGCGAGGGACTTGCGACTCACCCGAACCTGACGGCCGCGTCCGAGATCGTTCACGCCCCTGACGTGATCCGGTCGGACGAGAAGCCGAGCCAGGCGATTCGCCGTGCCCGCACCACCTCGATGGGGATCGCCATCGACCTGGTGAAGCAGGGCAAGGCGGGCGCCGCGGTGTCGTCGGGCAATACCGGCGCGCTGATGGCGATGTCGAAGCTCTCCCTGCGAACGATGAAGGGTATCGACCGCCCGGCGTTGGCCGCGCTGATGCCCAGCCTGGGCGAGACCGACACGGTCATGCTCGACCTGGGCGCCAATACCGAGGTCGATGCCCGCAACCTCGTCCAGTTCGCGGTGATGGGTGCCGCCTATGCGCGCACCGCGCTGGACCTCGAGCGCCCCCGGGTCTCGCTGCTGAACATCGGCACCGAGGAGATGAAGGGCACCGAGAATATCCGCGAGGCCGCCGCCGCCCTGCGCGAGGCGGGCCATCTGCGACTCGATTTCCGCGGCTTCATCGAAGGCAACAAGCTGTCGCGGGGCGAGACCGACGTGATCGTGTGCGACGGCTTTTCGGGCAATATCGCGCTCAAGACGGTCGAGGGTACGGCGCGATTCGTCGCAGACCTGCTGCGTCGCGCCTTCGCCAACTCGATCCGCTCGAAGATCGGCTTCCTGATCTCGAAGCCCGCGACCGAATTGCTGCGGCACCATCTCGATCCCAACAACCATAATGGCGCTGTTTTTCTCGGCCTGAACGGCATCGTCGTGAAGAGCCATGGCAGCGCCAACGAGACCGGCGTGGCGACCGCGATCGGCTTCGCCGCGAAGATGCTGCGCGATGATCTGATCCGCCGCATCGCCGAGGATCTCGGCCACATCGAAGCGAAGGCGGCTTAGGGCTCCATATGACGTTGCGTTCGGTCATCATCGGTACGGGCACCGCGCTTCCTGCTCGACGCGTTTCCAATGCCGAACTGGCCCAGACCGTCGACACTACCGACGAGTGGATCGTCGAGCGCACCGGCATCCGCTTTCGCCATCTGGCGGGCCCGGACGAAACCACCTCAACCCTCGCGACCGACGCCTGCCGCGCAGCGCTGGCCGCTGCCGGTGCCGAGGCGGACGACATCGACCTGATCGTGCTCGCCACCGCGACGCCCGACCAGACCTTCCCGGCGACCGCGACCAAGGTCCAGGCGGCGCTCGGCATCAACGTCTGCGTCGCGTTCGACGTCGCGGCGGTGTGCTCGGGCTTTCTCTATGCGCTTCAGGTCGCCGACTCGATGATCCGCGTCGGCGCGCACCGTCGCGCACTGGTGATCGGTGCGGAGACATTCAGCCGCATCCTCGACTGGGAAGATCGCACCACCTGCGTCCTGTTCGGCGACGGCGCCGGCGCGATCGTGCTCGAGGGCCAGGAATCGGACGAGGCGACCGGCCGCGGCATCCTGGCGACCCGGCTCCATGCCGATGGCCGCCACAACGAACTCCTCTATGTCGATGGCGGCCCCTCGACCACCGGAACCGTCGGCAAGCTCAGGATGAAGGGTCGCGAGGTCTTCCGTCACGCCGTCGTCAACCTGGCCGAGGTCATGCAGGAAACGCTGGCGGTCGTCGGTCTGACGTCGGCCGATGTCGACTGGGTCGTGCCGCACCAGGCCAATGCCCGCATCCTCGACGCGACCGCGCGCAAGCTCGGCCTGGCGGCGGAGCGGGTCGTGGTGACCGTGGACCAGCATGCCAACACCTCTGCCGCATCGGTGCCGCTGGCGCTCGACACGGCGGTGCGCGACGGCCGCATCAAGCAAGGCGACCTGCTCGTGCTGGAGGCGATGGGCGGCGGCTTCACCTGGGGGGCGGCAGTCGTCCGCTTCTGAAATCGCTCATTGCCGTACCGTAATGTTCCCGTTTGCGGGTTCATGACAATCTGTTAGACAGAAGTTTGATCATTCGCGGAGACTCCGGACAATGGCCGCTGGCGCCACGCTGACGAGAGCTGATCTGGCCGAATCGCTTCACCGCGAGGTTGGTCTGTCGCGTGCCGATGCGGCGCGACTTGTGGAGCAGATTCTCAGCCATATGTGCGAAGCGTTGTCGAAGGGCGAGAACGTCAAGATCTCGGGGTTCGGCAGCTTCATCCTTCGCGACAAGGGTGAGCGGATCGGCCGCAATCCGAAGACCGGAGTCGAGGTGCCCATCGCGCCGCGCCGCGTCCTCACGTTCAGGGCCAGCCAGATGATGCGCGACCGCATCGTCTCGGCCGGCTGACGGACAGGGCCATGCCGGCGCCCGGAAAGGCGGCTGGCGCGCTCCGCACGATTGGCGAGCTGGCCGAGGAGATCGGCCGCCCCCAGCATATCCTGCGTTATTGGGAAACCCGGTTTCCCCAGCTGAGGCCGCTCACCCGCGCCGGCAATCGACGCTATTACCGGCCCGAGGATGTCGAGCTGGTGAAGCGGATCCACCATCTCCTGGCGGACGAGGGCTATACCATCCGCGGGGTCCAGAAGCTGCTGGCGAGCGAGAAGCCCGGCCGCGGCCCGGCGCCCAAGGCATGCAGCAGCGGGTCGCTCACCGCGATTCGCGCGTCGCTGGTCCAGGCGCTCGAAGAGGATGGCGGCTGACCGCCGGGGCCGTCAGTCGCGGTCAGGGCCCAGGGCGGGGTCGAGGTCGCGCGGGCGGGTGAACCGGACGAGCAGGCCGGTACCGGGTTTCAGGTCCGCCCAGCGCTCGACCTCGAACCGCATCTCGGCCAGGCTGGCGGTCGGGAACTTCACCTCGACATCGTCGCGAAGCTGATCGTGATCGGGAATCAGCGCCAGGACCAGCTCCTCCAGCCCCGGATTATGGCCGACCATCAGCACCCGGTCCGCCGCGTCGGGCAGGTCGTGGACGATGTCGAGCAGTGTCGCGACCGATGCGAGATAGACGCGCTGGTCCCAGTCGGGGGCAAGTTCGCTGCCATAGCTTTGCTCGACCTCGCCCAGCGTCTCGGTGACCCGGACCGCGGGCGAGGCGACGACATGATCGAAAGTCAGCCCGATCGCCTTCATGTAGCGGCCGACCGCCTGGGAGGCGCGATGCCCCTTGGGGTTCAGCGGCCGATCGAAATCGCGCGCCACGGTGTCGTCCCAGCCCGATTTGGCATGACGCAGCAAGGTGAGGGTCTTCATCTTATCCCCGGATCGGCATCTTCATGGTCGGTCGCCGGTGCGTCATGCCGCAACCCTGTTGCCAAAGAAAGACGAACCCGTGCCACCGCTTCATCCAACGTCACGCGGGCGACCGGCGTTCCGGCGGGGAAGGCGGACAGCAGTCGCGACGGCATCGCCGACGACAGCAGGACGAAGGTCCCGCGATCGTCGGCGCGCCGGATCAGCCGGCCGAACGCCTGCGCCAGTCGCGCGCGGACGATGCGATCGTCATGCGCCGATCCGCCGCCAGCCAGTCGTCGTGCGGCATGGAGCACGGTCGGCTTGGGCCAGGGCACGCCCTCCATCACCACCAGCCGCAGCGACTCGCCGGGCACGTCGACGCCGTCGCGCAGCGCATCGGTGCCGATCAGCGAGGCGCGCGGATCGTCGCGGAAGATGTCGACCAGCGTGCCGGTGTCGATCGGATCGACATGCTGCGCCATCAGCGGCAGCCCTTCGCGCGCCAGCCGGTCGGCGATCCGGGCATGGACCGCACGCAGCCGTCGGATCGCGGTGAACAGGCCCAGCGTGCCGCCGTTCGCCGCGACGATCAGCCGGGCATAGGCGTTGGCCAGCGCGGGCAGGTCGCCGCGCTTCACGTCGGTGACGATCAGCACCTGCGCCTGATTGGCATAGTCGAACGGGCTGACCGCCTCGAACCGGCCCGCCGGACGCATCAGATGGGTGGCGCCGCTGCGCGCTTCGGCCAGTTCCCAGTCACCGCCCGCGCGCAGCGTCGCGGAGGTGATCAACGCGCCATGCGCCTGCTTCAGGACGGTCTCGGCAAAGGGCTTGGACGGGTCGAGCCAGTGGCGGTGCAGGCCGATATCATATTCGCGGCCCTCGACCCGGTCGACCGCCAGCCAGTCGACGAACTGGGGATCGGCCGGCCCCCCGATTCGCGCGATCAGCGACAGCCACGCGCCGACCGTCTCGGTCCGCCAGCCCAGCGAGGCGATCGCCCCCTCGATCCGCGCGCGCGCCGCCCCGTCCATCCAGTCGGGCGCCTCGGCCAGCACTGCTTCCAGCCTCCGGCCCAGCGTCACCATCGGCCGCACCATCGCCTCCAGCGCGGCTCCGGCCGGTCCGGCCGCCTCGACCAGCGTCCCGTCGGGCTCGGCAAGTTCGGTTTCCAGCCCATAGCCGGCCTCGGCGGCATTCTCGGCGCGCGCATAGGTCAGGCCGCGGACTGCCGCGAGCAGCGACTCGACCGGGCCGAAGGGCTGGCCTTCGTTCAGCCGCTGCAGCCAGCCATCGGTCGGCAGCGCCTGTGCCGCGATCACGGCGGCGGCGATCGCTTCGCCGCCTTCGGAATCATAGCTGGCGACGTCGGAAAGCCTCGCAGCGAGCCCGCGTCGCCGTCCGCGCGATCCGGATTCGGGACCGGTGATCCAGCGACGCAGCTCGATCGCCTCCTGTCCGGTCAGCGCGGCGGAGAACATCGCGTCGGCCGCATCGAACAGGTGATGGCCCTCGTCGAAGACATAGCGGGTCGGCCGTGCCGCGGTCTCGCGTCCGCGCGCGGCGTTGACCATGACCAGCGCATGATTGGCGATGACCAGGTCGGCATCGACGCTGGCCCGCGCCGCCCGCTCGATGAAGCATTTCCGGTAATGCGGGCAGCCGGCATAGATGCATTCGCCGCGCCGGTCGGTCAGCGCGGTCGATCCGTTGCGGCGGAACAGCACCGGCAGCCAGCCCGGCAGGTCTCCGCCGATCATGTCGCCATCGGCGCTATAGGCCGCCCAGCGCGCGACCAGCTGCGCCAGCACCGCCGCACGCCCGGCGAATCCGCCTTGAAGCGCATCCTCGAGATTCAGCAGGCAGAGATAATTCTCGCGTCCCTTGCGCGTCACGATGCGCCGCTTGCGCTCTTCGGGATCGGCGAACAGCCGCTCGCCCTCGTTCGCCAACTGGCGCTGCAGCGCCTTGGTGAAGGTCGAGACCCACACCGCGCCGTCCGCCTCCTTCGCCCACAGCGACGCGGGCGCAAGATAGCCGAGCGTCTTGCCGATGCCGGTGCCCGCCTCGGCCAGGACCAGGTTCGGCGAATCGCGCATCTCGCGCGGGGCGAAGGCGCGCGCGGCGGCAGCGGCATAGTCGCGCTGTCCCTGGCGGCGCTCGGCTCCCGTGCCGGTCAGCCGGGCCAGGCGATCGGCGACCGCATCGTCGTTCAGCGTCACCGTGCGCGGCGCGGATCGCGGCGGCTGCTCGCTCCATTCGGGCAGGCGCGAGAAGAGCCAGCGTTCGGCGCGCTCGGGCTTGTCGAGACGCTGGCCGACGACCGGCGCCCAGGGCCAGCGCAGCCGGAACAGCGACTGTGCCGCATGCCATGCGCCCTCGCGCTCGGGCCAGTCGCCGTCGATGCTCGCCAGCAACGCCTCGGCGGCGTCGCGCAGGAACGGGGCGACGTCGGCGTCGCTTGCCGGTGGCTCGATCCCCGCGGCGCGCGCCAGCCCCTTTGGCGTCGGCACCATGAAGCGGGCAGGGCGCAGGAACGCGAAGAGTTCGAGCAGGTCGAGCCCCGACAGCTCGGGATGGCCCAGCCGCTGCCCGACCAGCGGCGCGTTCAGCAACAGGGTAGGGGTGTCGGCAGCGATTCGGATCGCCTCGCCGCGTCCGACCGCGCGGACCTCGCCTTCATGTGCGATCCACACGCCGCCATGGCTCGCGTGCAGCGCGGGATAGGGAAGGTCGAGCACATCCGGTCCATAGCATGGCGGAACGGAAGGGAAACATGGATTGTGCCGCCGTCCGGCACGTCGATCCCGCCGGATGCTGGCCCTCGCGCCCAGTCTTCGCTAGAGCCCCCGGCATGTTCGACAAGGCAAAGTTGCGCGACGCCGCGCTCGCTTCCAAGGCTTGGCCCTATGAAGAGGCGCGCAAGCTGCTGAAACGCTATCCCGACGGCGCGCCGGCCAAGGGACATGTGCTGTTCGAAACCGGCTATGGCCCGTCGGGCCTTCCGCATATCGGCACGTTCAACGAAGTGCTGCGCACGACGATGGTGCGCCATGCGTTCGAGGCGCTGTCGGATATTCCGACCCGGCTGATCGCGTTCAGCGACGACATGGACGGGCTGCGCAAGGTGCCCGACAATGTGCCCAACAAGGACATGCTGGCCCGGCATCTCGGCAAGCCGCTGACGCAGGTGCCCGATCCGTTCGGCACGCATGACAGCTTCGCCGCGCACAATAATGCGCTGCTGTGCGAATTCCTCGACCGGTTCGGCTTCGACTATGAGTTCGTGTCGTCGACCGATTATTATCATGGTGGCCGTTTCGACGATGCGCTGCGCGGGGTGCTGCGCAACTATCAGGCGATCCTCGACGTCATGCTGCCCACGCTGGGCAAGGAACGCCAGGCGACCTATTCGCCGGTGCTGCCGATCAGCCCCACGAGCGGGATCGTGCTGCAGGTGCCGGTCGAGGTGGTCGATGCCGAACAGGGGATGATCGCGTTCGACGATGGCGGCGAACGGGTCGTCCAGAGCGTGCTGGGCGGCAAGGCGAAGCTTCAGTGGAAGGTCGACTGGGCAATGCGCTGGGTCGCGCTGGGCGTCGATTACGAGATGTCGGGCAAGGATCTGATCGACTCGGTCACCCAGTCTTCGAAGATCGCCCGCGTCCTTGGCGGCAAGCCGCCCGAGGGCTTCAACTACGAGATGTTCCTCGACGAAAAGGGCGAGAAGATCTCGAAGTCCAAGGGCAACGGGCTCAGCCTCGACCAGTGGCTGACCTATGGCCCGGACGAGAGCCTGGCCTTTTATATCTTCCGCGAGCCGCGCAAGGCGAAGGCGCTGCACATGGGCGTGATCCCGCGTGCGGTCGACGATTACTGGCAGTTCCGCGGCAACTGGCCGAACCAGCCGATCGAGCAGAAGCTGGGCAACCCGGTCCACCATATCCACAACGGAGCGGTGCCGACCGAGACCCTGCCGGTGACCTTCGGGCTGCTGCTCAACCTCGTCGGGGTGATGGGCGGCGACGCGACCAGGGAGCAGGTCTGGGGCTATCTCGGCAATTATGTCGTCGATGCCTCGCCGGCGAACTGGCCCGCGCTCGACAAGCTGATCGACTATGCGCTCGCCTATGCCCGCGATTTCGTGGCGCCGACGCTCCAGCGCCGCGCGCCCGAGGGCGTCGAGATCGAGGCGCTGCGCCGGCTCGATGTGGATCTGGCGGCACTGCCCGCCGACGCCAGTGCCGAGGACATCCAGAACATCGTCTACGAGATCGGCAAGACCGGCGGCTTTGCCGAACTGCGCGACTGGTTCAAGGCGTTGTACGAGACGCTGCTCGGCTCCAGCCAGGGGCCGCGCATGGGCAGCTTCATCGCGCTCTACGGCATCGCCAATTCGCGCAAGCTGATCGCCGAGGCGCTCGCCAAGGCGACCGGCTGAGCGTTCAGCGCCGGGCCGGCGCCTGCCACGTAAGCGTGACGGTCGCGCCGGCGCCGGGAACCCGCTCCGCGGTGATACCAGCCTCGGTCAGGCGGGCGATGACCGTCTCGGCCTGTGCGCCCGACACGCCGATCGGCAGCGCCACGCGCTGTCCGGCCCAGATCGCGGTCGCCAGCGCCTCCGCATCCGGCGTGTCGCCGTCGAATGCGATCGTCGGCAAGTCTGCGGTCGGGGGGATCAGGATGATCGTCCAGCCCTGGCTGGCAGCCGCGACGCGCTGCTCCAGCGCACGATAGGCGGCTGCCGTCGCGCCCGGCAGGGTGGTTGCGCGAACCTGAGCCCGGCGGGTGCCGCTGTCGGCGACCACCGCCTCGGGCGTGACTCCGGCGACCAGCGCCAGCCGGTTGCGCAGGTCGTCGCCATAGCGCGTCTCGCTGGTCTGCGCCGCTGCGATCTGCGCTGCCTCGGTCGATCCGGTTTCCAGGCCGATCCGCACCTGGTCGATATGCAGATCGACCGGCGCGCCCAGCGAGTCGGTCACTGCCGCGCGGGTCCGCGCATCGGCATCGCCGTGCAGCGTCGGCGTCAGGACCACGGCGCGGATGCGCAGCGGCTTTCGCTCGAAATCGATGTCGAGCTGGCTGATCCGGGCATCGCGCGGGAAGGGCGCACGAACCGCATCGCGGATCTGGCGCTGGGCGATCGCCTCCCAGGCGATCTGGCGCAGCGCGATGCCGAGCGGCACCGCAAGCGCGAGTAACCCTGCCACGATCAGGAAGCCCTGAAGCCGCGTCTGGCTTGGCGAAAGGTGCCCGCCGAATCCGTAAAGCCGTCCCATGAGCGCGGCGGTCAGCGCGATCGTGACCAGGTTGGTGAGGAACAGCAGCAATGCGCCCCCCGCGACGGTCGGGTTGGTCGTGGCGATGCCGAAGCCGACCACCGCGAGCGGCGGCATCAGCGCGATGGCGATCGCGACGCCGACCACCGTCTCGCCGCGGCCGCGGACCAGGGCGTAGCCGCCCGCGACCGCCGACAGCAGCGCCACCAGCAGATCGAACAGGTTCGGCTTGGTGCGGATCGCGATCTCGGTCGTGATCGTCTGCACCGGCGACAGCGCCACGAAGCCTGCCGACAGCAGGATGGCGATCACCGACCCGGCGGCAAGCGCGAAGGTCGCGCGCTTGATTTCGGCAAGGTCGAAGGTGGCCAGCCCGAAGCCCAGGCCGATGATCGGCATCATCAGCGGCGAGATCAGCATCGCCCCGATCAGCACCGCCGATGACGGCAGCAACAGTCCGAGGATCGAGATCAGGACCGAGATGACGATCAGGAAGGCGTAGCGCGAACTCCACCGCGCCTCGTCGGCTACCCGCGCCAGGACGGCGGCATGATCGACATTTGCGGTCAGCGTGTGACGCCACCAGCGCCATAGCGAAAGGGGGGACAGGGTCGCTTGCGTCATGACGCGGACGTAGGGGGTTCTCACCCGCTAGGCCACCCGGTAGGGGCAGAAGGGTCGGGCATGAGGGTGGAAGGACAGGGATGAGACGCATTCGACATCCGCTTTCCGAATCCGCGCTGCGCGACTTCATCCGCTCCGAAGCTGCCGGGGGGATCGTGCTGATGGCGGCCTCGGCGCTGGCGATGCTCGTCGCCAATTCGCCGTTGCGCGGGGCCTATTTCGACCTGCTCCACCGGGCGGTCGGGCCGGTGATCGCGCCCGCGCATGGCCCGATGACGATCCATCTGTGGATCAACGACGGGTTGATGGCGATCTTCTTCCTGCTGGTCGGGCTGGAGATCAAGGGCGAGTTCACCGGCGGGCGGCTCGCGACCTGGCAGCAGCGGCGCCTGCCCGTCCTCGCCGCGGCGGCGGGGATGCTGGTGCCGGCGCTGATCTTCCTCGCGATCACCAGCGGAACGCCGGGACTGGGCAATGGCTGGGCGATTCCGGCGGCGACCGACATCGCCTTCGCCATGGGGGTGCTCGCCATCCTGGGACGGCATGCCCCGCCCTCGCTCAAGCTGCTGCTGGTCACCATCGCCATTGTCGACGACATGGGCGCGGTCGCGATCATCGCGGTCGCCTATACCGCGCATCTCGACCTGCTGGCGCTCGCCGGGGCGGCGGCGATCCTTGCCGGAATGGTCGCGCTCCCGCGCTTCGGGGTGACCCGGATGCGCTGGTATCTGGCACTGGCGGCGGTGCTGTGGATCCTCGTCTATCTGTCCGGCGTGCACGCGACCATCGCCGGGGTGGCGGCGGCGATGACGATTCCCGACTCGGTGCGCCACCGGCTCGAGGCGATCCTGAACCCATGGATCGCCTTTGCGATCGTGCCGCTGTTCGGATTCGCCAATGCCGGCGTGTCGCTCGCGGGGATGAGCCCGGGGATCCTGCTGGCGCCGCTGCCGCTGGGGATCGCCGCCGGCCTGTTCCTCGGCAAGCAGGCGGGAATCTTCGGCAGCATCTGGCTTGCGGCCCGCACCGGCTTTGCGCGCCCGCCCGAGGGAGCGGGGTGGCGGCAGGTCTATGGCATGGCGCTGCTTGCGGGCATCGGTTTCACCATGAGCCTGTTCATCGGTGGGCTGGCCTATCCCGCGCGGCCCGATCTGATCGACGAGGTGAAGATCGGCGTGCTCGCCGGCTCGCTGCTGTCCGCGCTTGCCGGCTTCCTGGTCCTGCGGTCGGCCAGCACCGCGACGCCGAGCACCGCCAGTCCGCCCAGCGACAGCAGCGCGCCGACCCAGCCGGTCGACGTCCAGCCATAGCCGGCTGCGATCGCCAGCCCGCCCAGCCAGGGGCCGAGCGCGTTGGCGGTGTTGAATGCGGAATGGTTGAGCGCGGCGGCCATCGCCTGCGCCTCGCCCGCCACGTCCATCAGCCGGGTCTGGAGCACCGCACCCAGCGCGCCTGCCATGCCGACCGCGAACACGCACAGGCACAGCGTCCAGAAGTTGCCGGCCGCGAACGGGTACAGCGCCAGCGCGATCGCGCTGCCCGCCAGCAGCACCGCCGCCGTCGGCATCAGCGCCCGGTCGGCGAAGCGCGGCGCGATCAGGTTGCCCGCGGTCATGCCGAGTCCGAAGACCGCCAGCGCGATCGGGATGCTGCTCGCCGGCGCGCCGGTGACCTCCAGCAGCGTCGAGGCGACATAGGTATAGACGCAGAACAGCCCGCCGAACCCGATCGCGCCGATTCCCAGCGTCAGCCACACTTGGCCGTTGGCCAGCGCGGACAATTCCTTCAGCGGGCTCGCCGCGGGCTCCGGCCGGTCCTGCGGCACGAACGCGATCACCAGCGCGACCGTCAGCATCGCCAGCACCGCGACCACCCCGAACCCCCATTGCCAGCCCACTGCCTGGCCCAGCCAGTTGGCGAGTGGCACGCCGATGACTGTGGCGATGGTCAGCCCCAGCATGACCCGCCCGACCGCCTGCGACCGCTTGTCGTGCGGCACCAGCGACGCCGCGACCAGCGCGGCGACGCCGAAATAGGCCCCGTGCGGCAGGCCGCTGAGAAAGCGGAACGCCAGCATCCAGCCATAGGTGGGCGCAAGCGCGCTCATCCCGTTGAACAGCGCGAAGCTGGCCATCAGCAGGATCAGCAGCGTCCGCCGCGACAGCTTTGCGGCGCCGACCGCAAGCAGCGGCGCACCGACGACGACCCCCAGCGCATAGGCGCTGATGACATGTCCCGCGGTCGGCGCATCGACGCCGAGGCCTTCCGCGAAATAGGGCAGCAGGCTCATCGTCGCGAATTCGGTCGTCCCGATCGCGAAACCGCCCATGGCGAGTGCGAAATGAACGAGCAGCACCGGGCGGGGCCGGGCAGGGGAAGGGGCGGGGCGCATCTCCCCCAACTGGCTATGCTGCACTGCAGCGTCAACCACAGCACGCCGCATTCCCGGTTGCACGAAATGCAACTGGTGTCGGTTGCTACACGCCCAGCCAGTCGAGCGGCGGCGGCAGTCGGTCCGCCGAGTAATCGACCTGGACTACCCGCCGCCGTCGCGGCCGAACCGCCGCAGCGGAGGCGTGGACGATCGGCGTCGCGTACAGCCAGACATCCCCGCGCTCCGCCTCGCACGGTGCGACACCGCACCGCGCGACCGCAGAATCGATCTGCCCGTCGGGAAGGCGGCCCAGACGGTGCGATCCCGGTGCGACCAGCAACGGTGCATTGTCGGCGTCTACGGGATCGAGATGAATGCGGAGGGTCAGCATGCGCTCGATGACCGCGAAGGGCGGCTCGACATGCTGCAGTCCCGCCTTGAGCGACCAGGGGCCATAGCCCGGCACTTCGGCGCGTGCGGTGACGGCGATCGTCCGGTCCTGGTGCCAGCCGAGCGCCCAGTTGCCGGCATCGCTCTTGTCGAACAGGATCGCACGGACGGGGCGGGTGTCCGGGCCGAGCAGGCGCGCTGCGCAACGCCCCAAGGCATCGTGCGCCAGCAGCATCGCCAATCCCGGAACGGCGTGCAGGCGAATCCCGGCCCGGTCGCGCGGCTGACCGGCCAGTGCGACCTCCAGCGCATCAAGAAAAGGGGCGGCAGCACCCGGAAGGTGCGCCGCCCCGTGATCCTCGAGGGTCAAGATCCGCTCAGAGCTTCTCGGTGAGTTCGGGGACGATCTTGAAGAGATCGCCGACCAGGCCGACATCGGCGACCTGGAAGATGGGGGCGTCCTCGTCCTTGTTGATGGCGATGATGACCTTGGAGTCCTTCATGCCCGCCAGATGCTGGATCGCGCCGGAGATGCCGACCGCGACATAGACTTCGGGTGCCACGATCTTGCCGGTCTGGCCGACCTGATAGTCGTTGGGGACATAGCCGGCATCGACCGCGGCGCGCGAGGCGCCGACGGCGGCGCCCAGCTTGTCGGCCAGCGGCTCGATCAGCGCGTGGAACTGCTCGCCCGAGCCGAGCGCGCGGCCACCCGAGACGATGATCTTGGCGCTGGTCAGTTCCGGACGCTCCGACTTGGCGATCTCGGCCGACACGAAGCTGGACAGGCCGGCATCGCCGGTGCCCGATACGGCCTCGACGCTGGCCGATCCGCCGCTGGTCTCGGCCTTGGCGAAGGCGGTGCCGCGCACGGTGATCACCTTCTTGGCGTCGCTCGACTGGACGGTGGCGATGGCGTTGCCGGCATAGATCGGACGCGTGAAGCTGTCCGGACCCTCGACCGACAGGATGTCGGAGATCTGCATCACGTCGAGCAGCGCGGCCACGCGCGGGGCGATGTTCTTGCCGGTCGTGGTCGCCGGAAACACCGCCGCGTCGTGATCCGCCATCAGGTTGACGATCAGCGGCGCGACATTCTCGGCCAGGCCATGCGCATAGGCGGGATCGTCGGCCAGATGGACCTTGGTCACGCCGGCGATCTTTGCGGCCTCGTCGGCCACGCCCGCGGCGCCGCTGCCGGCGACCAGCAGATGGACCTCGCCCAGCTGGCCGGCGGCGGTCACCGCGGCCAGCGTCGCGTCCTTGACGGCGGCATTGTCGTGTTCGACCCAGACGAGCGTCTTCATTTCGCGACTCCCAACACCTTGAGCTTGCCGATCAGTTCGTCGACATCGGCGACCTTCACGCCCGCCTGGCGCTTGGCCGGCTCCACCACCTTCAGCGTCTTCAGGCGCGGCGCGACGTCGATTCCGTAATCGGCCACCGTCTTCTTCGCCACCGGCTTGGACTTGGCCTTCATGATGTTGGGCAAGGTCGCATAGCGCGGCTCATTGAGGCGAAGATCGGTCGTCACGATCGCCGGCGCCTTCAGGTCCACCGTCTCGAGACCGCCATCGACCTCGCGGGTCACCACGATCCGGTCCCCAGTCACCTCGACCTTGTTGGCGAAGGTGCCCTGCGGCCAGCCCAGCAGCGCCGCCAGCATCTGGCCGGTCTGGTTGCTGTCGTCGTCGATCGCCTGCTTGCCCAGGATCACCAGGCCCGGCTGCTCCTCGTCGCACACCGCCTTCAGCAGCTTCGCGACACCCAGCGGCTCGACCTCGTCCTCGCTCACGATCAGGATCGCACGATCCGCACCCATCGCGCGGGCGGTCAGCAGCACGTCGGTCTCCGCCTTCGGCACCCCGATCGTCACCACCACCACCTCGGTCGCGGCACCCTTTTCCTTCAGACGAACCGCTTCCTCGATCGCGATCTCGTCGAACGGGTTCATGCTCATCTTCACGTTCGCCAGATCGACGCCCGTCCCGTCCGCCTTCACGCGAGGCTTCACATTGTAATCAAGCACACGCTTGACCGGTACCAGTACCTTCATGCCATCCACTCCTGCTGTCCGATCCGCTTCCTCCGAACGAGGAGGAAGCGGTCAGCGCCGATGCGATGGGCGACCTTGGATCAGGCCGCCTTCTTGACCTCGGCAACGATCTTCTGCGCGGCGTCGCCCAGGTCGTTGGCGGCGACGATCGGCAGGCCCGAATTGGCGAGGATGTCCTTGCCTTCCTGGACGTTGGTGCCTTCGAGGCGGACGACCAGCGGCACCTGGATGTTCACTTCGCGCGCCGCGGCGACGATGCCCTCGGCGATGATGTCGCAGCGCATGATGCCGCCGAAGATGTTGACCAGGATGCCCTTCACCGCCGGATCGCTCAGGATGATCTTGAACGCCGCGGTGACCTTCTCCTTGCTCGCGCCGCCGCCGACGTCGAGGAAGTTGGCGGGGAACATGCCGTTCAGCTTGATGATGTCCATCGTCGCCATCGCCAGGCCGGCGCCGTTGACCATGCAGCCGATGTCGCCGTCCAGCTTGATGTACGCCAGGTCGTGCTTCGACGCCTCGAGCTCCATCGGATCCTCTTCGGTCTCGTCGCGCAGTTCCATCAGGTCCTTGTGACGGAACATCGCGTTCGAATCGAAGCCGACCTTGGCGTCGAGCACCATCAGCTTGCCGTCGTCGGTGACCGCCAGCGGGTTGATCTCGATCTGCGAGGCGTCGGTGCCGGTGAACGCGTCGTACAGCTTCGACGCGGTCGAGGCTGCCTGCTTGGCCAGGTTGCCCGACAGGCCCAGGGCATTGGCGACGGCGCGGCCATGATGCGGCTGGAAGCCGGTGGCCGGATCGACCGCGAAGGTGTGGATCTTCTCGGGCGTGTCATGCGCCACGGTCTCGATGTCCATGCCGCCTTCGGTCGACACGACGAAGGCGATGCGGCCGGTCGCGCGGTCGACGAGTGCCGCCAGGTAGAATTCCTTGTCGATGTCGACGCCGTCGGTCACGTACAGGCGGTTGACCTGCTTGCCGGCATCGCCGGTCTGGATCGTCACCAGCGTGTTGCCGAGCATCTCGGTCGCGGCGGCGCGGACCTCGTCCTCGGTCTTGGCCAGGCGGACGCCGCCCTTGGCTTCGGCCGGCAGTTCCTTGAACTTGCCCTTGCCGCGGCCGCCGGCATGGATCTGTGCCTTGACGACATAGAGCGGTCCGGGCAGCTTCTTCGAAGCCTCGACAGCTTCCTCGACGGTCAGCGCGGCATAGCCTGCGGGGACCGGGACGCCGAACTTCGCAAGCAGTTCCTTGGCCTGATATTCGTGGATGTTCATGGGGACGCGCCGCCTTTCCAGGTGCAGAAATCGGGAGGGTTTGCGCCGCCTAAAGCACAGCGCGAGAGTCGAATCCACCCCTGCCCTCTCGCGAGTGCAGCATAGCTGAGCTATATCGCATTCATGAACTGGCTTACCGGCATCTCCCTGTTCCTGCTCACCGTCGCCGTGATGGAGGGCGTCGCCTATGCGGCGCACCGCTGGATCATGCATGGTCCGGGCTGGTTCCTCCACGAAAGCCATCATCGCGAGCGGCCGGGGATGTTCGAACTGAACGACCTGTACGCGGCGATCTTCGCGGTGCCGTCCTTCGTCATGCTGCTGGGCGGGGTGCAGCTCGGCTGGTGGCCGGGCTTTACCTGGATCGGCGCCGGAATCGCTGCCTATGGCGCGATCTATTTCGGCTTTCACGACGTGATCGTGCATCGCCGCGTCCCCCACCGCTATGTCCCGCGCTCGACCTATATGAAGCGGATCATGCAGGCCCACCGGCTCCACCACGCGGTGGAGGGCAAGCATGGCACGGTCAGCTTCGGTTTCCTGTATGCGCCGCGTGCCGAGGTGCTGAAGGCACAGCTCAAGAAAAACGGCGGCGTGCGGCGCTGACCCTGCGCGCATGATCACCGACTGGACCTTCTACGCCGTGGCGGTGCCGGCGGTGGTGCTGATGGGGCTGGCCAAGGGCGGCTTCACCGGCCTGGGATCGCTGGCGCTGCCGATGCTCGCCTTCGTCATCAGCCCGGTCACCGCCGCGGCGATCCTGCTGCCGCTGCTGATCGTCCAGGATGTGGTCGGCGTCTGGGCATTCCGCCGGACGGTCGATTGGCGGCTGCTCGGCTGGATGCTGCCTGGCGCCGCCGCCGGAGTCGCGATCGGCTATGTCTTCGCCGCCAGCGTCACGCCCCAGGCGGTGATGGCGGTGGTCGGGCTCATCTCGATCCTTTTTGGCTTGTGGCGGCTCTGGCTCGAACGCCATCCCGTCCCGCACGAAACCGCGACGCTGCCCGACTGGATCGGCGCGCTGTTCGGGATCGCGTCGGGCTTCACCAGCCAGATCGCCCATGCCGGGCAGCCCCCGTTCCAGCTATGGGTGCTGCCGCGCAGGCTGAGCCCGCCGCTGCTGGTCGGCACCACCGCGATCTTCTTCGCCGCGGTCAACTGGATCAAGGTGCCGGCCTATATCGCGCTCGGCCAGTTCACCGCCGCCAACCTGATGACCGCGGCCATGCTGTTGCCGGTCGCGATCGCATCGACCTTCGCCGGCGTCTGGCTGGTGCGGCGGATCGACGCCGCGCGATTCTATACCGCCATCTACTGGCTGATGGTCGTGGTCGGTGCAGGACTGATCTGGGAAGCGACTCGCTAGGCGCGGGTCGGCGCCCTCAGTCGAACAGGCTGGAGACCGAGCTTTCGTCGGCGATGCGGCGCATTGCCTCGGCCAGCAGCGGGGCGATCGTCAGGTGACGGATCTTGTCGCTGTCGGCGATAACATTGTGGTTGCCGATCGAGTCGGTGATGACCAGCTCGGCCAGTTCCGATCCGTCGACCCGCGCCACCGCCCCGCCCGACAGCACGCCGTGCGTGCAATAGGCGACGACGTCCTCGGCACCCGCCGCCTTCAGCGCGGCGGCGGCGTTGCACAGCGTGCCGGCCGAATCGACGATGTCGTCGATCAGGATGCAGAAGCGGCCCTCGACGTCGCCGATGATGTTCATCACCTCGGATTCGCCGGCGCGCTCGCGGCGCTTGTCGACGATCGCCAGCGGCGCATTGTCGAGTCGCTTGGCCAACGCACGGGCGCGCACCACGCCGCCCACGTCGGGCGACACGACCATCAGGTTGCGGTCGCCGAAGCGCGACTTGATGTCCTCGCTCATCACCGGCGCGCCGAACAGATTGTCGGTGGGAATGTCGAAGAAGCCCTGGATCTGACCGGCGTGCAGGTCGACCGACAGGACGCGGTTGGCGCCAGCGGTGGTGATCAGGTTGGCGACCAGCTTGGCGGAGATCGGCGTGCGCGGGCCGGGCTTCCGGTCCTGGCGGGCATATCCGAAATAGGGGACGACCGCGGTGATCCGCTTGGCCGATGCGCGGCGCAGCGCGTCGACCATGATCAGCAATTCCATCAGATTGTCGTTCGCGGGATAGGCGGTCGACTGGATCACGAACACGTCCTCGCCGCGGACATTCTCGAGGATCTCGACGAAGATCTCCTCGTCGGCGAACCGGCGGACGTTCGCCTTGGTCAGCGGAATCTCGAGATAGCCTGCAATTGCCTTGGCAAGCGGCAGGTTCGAATTGCCGGACATCAGCTTCATGGGTGGTTCGGCCTTATCGTGACGGTCGCGTGACGCTCCCTTAGTGTGCGTTCCCCGTGGCGCAAGTCGGCAATGCGCCCTAATGCGCCCGAATGACGGTCATCACCCGCTTCGCGCCCAGCCCGACGGGCCGCCTCCATGTCGGCAATCTGCGCACCGCGCTTCACAACTGGATGTATGCGCAGGCGCAGGGCGGACGCTTCCTGCTGCGTATCGACGATACCGATCGCGAACGCTCCGAAGAGCGGTTCGTCGATGCGGCACGTGCCGATCTCGCCTGGATGGGACTGGTCCCCGATGGCGAGGCGCGCCAGTCGGATCGCTTCGCGCTGTACGAGGATCGGTTCGAGACGCTGAAGGCGGCGGGCCGGGTCTATCCCGCCTGGGAAACCGCGCAGGAACTCGAGCTCAAGCGCAAGGTGCTCCTCGGCCGCGGCCTGCCGCCGGTCTATGACCGCGCCGCGCTGGACCTGAGCGACGCCGATCGCGCCGCGTTCGAGGCCGAGGGGCGCTCGCCCCATTGGCGCTTCCGGCTCGACCACGACTCGGCGATCGAGTGGACCGATCTGGTGCGCGGGCCGCAGCGTTTCGACCCGTCTACGATGAGCGATCCCGTCGTGCGCCGCGCCGATGGCAGCTGGCTCTACCTGCTCCCCTCGGTGATCGACGATATCGACATGGCCATCACTCATGTGGTGCGCGGCGAGGACCATGTGTCCAATACCGCGACCCAGCTCCAGATGTTCGCCGCGCTCGGCGCCGAGCCGCCCGCCTTCGCGCATGAGGCATTGCTGACCGGCAGCGAGGGCAAATTGTCGAAGCGACTCGGATCGCTCGGCGTCGATCATTTCCGCGAGATCGGCATCGAGCCGCAGGCGCTGGTCGCGCTGCTGGCCCGGATCGGCACCAGCGACCCGGTCGAGCCGCAGGTCGATCCCGCCCCGCTGATCGCGACGTTCGACTTCGGCCGGTTCGGCCGCGCTCCGGCGCGCTTCGACGAGGCCGAACTGGCACAGCTGAACGCGCGAATCGTCCACCAGCTCGACCATGACGCGGTACGCGAGCGGCTGGCGCACGGCATGGGGGAGGCGGCGTGGAACGCGATCCGCCCCAATCTGTCGACCGTCCGCGAGGCGCAGGACTGGTGGCGGGTGGTCGAGGGACCGGTCCCGGCCGATCGCGCGCCCGAGGATGCCGACTTCCTTGCCCAGGCTGCGCAGGTCGCCGAGTCGATCGACTGGAGCGACTCGCCGTGGCAGGCGCTGACCGGCGCGCTGAAGAACGCCACGGGTCGCAAGGGCAAATCATTGTTCCTGCCGCTGCGCCGCGCGCTCACCGGTCAGGATCACGGCCCGGAAATGGCGGCCTTGCTGCCGTTGATCGGCCGCGAGCGCGCGCTGGAGCGGCTCAAAGGCTGATCCGAAATGGAGCGATGCGGATCGAAATCGCCTGTCTTTACGTTGGCTATGTTACGATGTATCATCACGACGTTCCGGCCTGAAACCGGACATCAGGAGAAGGAGGCCCTGCATGTACGCCAATCGTTCTTCGCTCCCCTTCGGCATCAACCCTGCCGGGCTGGGCGGCGCACTGGTGATCAACGGATTGATCGTTTCTGCGATGATCTTTCTGATCGCACCGAAAATCGTCCCCAGGGTCTTCGACGACGGTACGATTATCGAAGTTGAAAATACTCCGCCGCCCCCGCCGCCCGTGACTCCCCCAAAGCCGGAGAAGCGTGTCGAAACAGTCCGCGAGACGAAGATCGTCACGCCCGAGCCGCTTGTCCCACCGCCGCCGGTCGATACGAACACGACGGCCACGACATCGACGCCAACGGATCAGCCGCCGCCGATCCCGTCCGGCACGGCCGGCGGCACCTCCGACAGCGTCGTTCCACCGACCTTCGATCCGCCCGCGCCGCCGCCGCTGATCAAGGCGTCGATCGACTCGCGCTACGCCAAGGGTTTTCAACCGGATTATCCCGCGAGCGAACTGCGCGCCGAGCGTAGCGGCACCGTCTCGGTCCGGGTCCTGATCGGGACCGACGGACGGGTAAAGGCGGTCGAGCGAATCAGTGCAACCACCGACGCCTTCTTCAACGCGACCCGCAGCCATGCGCTGAGCAACTGGCGGTTCAAGCCGGCGACCCGCGGCGGCGTCGCTCAGGAAGAGTGGAAGGTCATGAACGTCCGCTTCAACATCACCGACGTCCAATAACCCGGGGGGGTGGATGCGGGGGCTGGCTCCCAAGCCCCCGCATCCCTATTTGTCCGCCGATGGGTTTCTTCCGTTCCGTATCGCCGACCGGCGCCTTCAGCGATCTCCGCACCTTTATCGGCAGTCGCAAGAAGCACGAGATCTGGCTGCTCCTTCCCGCGTTGTTGATCACGATAGGGATTCTCTGGGCCTTTTATCTCGATTCGCGAGCGACGCCGGAGTGGAAGCGGCCCGAGATCATCTGGGTGCGCGACTGGCGGCTCGACCGGTCCAAGGACGAGATCGAGGCACAGCAGCTGATCGACATGAAGATCCGCGCCGTCGCTGAGGCCGAGCTGGAAAAACGCCGCAAGGCCCGCCGCGACGAGTTCAAGAAGATCGACGACGGATTGAGAGGGATGGGGCTCTGACCCACGATCCGCGGTTCATGGCCTGTGCGCTGTCGCTGTCGCAGCGCGGTCGCGGCCGGACCGCACCCAACCCCAATGTCGGCTGCGTGATCGTTGCCGCGAATCATGTCGTCGGCCGCGGCTGGACCCAGCCGGGCGGACGCCCCCATGCCGAGGCGATGGCGTTGGCCGAGGCGAGGGGGGCGGCGCGCGGCGCCACCGCCTATGTCACGCTCGAACCCTGCGCCCATGTCTCGCCGCGCGGTCCCGCCTGCGCCGACCTGCTGGCCGAGGCGGGAATCGCCCGGCTGGTCGTCGCCCTGCGCGACCCCGATCCACGCACCGATGGCCTGGGACTGGCGCGCCTGCGCGACGCCGGGATCGAGATCGTCACGGATGTCGGCGCTGCCGAGGCGCGGGAGGCGATGGGCGGCTTCCTCACCCGCCGGCGACTCGGCCGCCCCTTCGTCACGCTCAAGCTCGCGACCTCGCTCGACGGCCGCATCGCCCGCCCCGATGGCGAAAGCCGCTGGATCACCGGGCCCGAATCGCGCGCCCATGCCCATCTCGAACGCGCGCGGCACGAGGCGATCCTGGTCGGGCGCGGGACTTTCGCCGCCGACCAGCCGCGACTCGATGTCCGGCTGGCGGGCCTGGAGGATCGCGCACCGCGCCGGATCCTGTTGACCCGCGGCGAGGCCGCGCCCGGATGGGAACGGATCGCCGATCCGACCGAAATCGCCGGCCTCGACGGCGTCGATCACCTGCTGGTCGAAGGCGGCGCCGAAACCGCTTCGTCCTTCCTGCGGGCCGGGCTGGTCGACCGGCTGCTGCTGTACCGCGCGCCGATCCTGATCGGGTCGGGCAAGGCGGCGCTGGGCGATATCGGACTTGGTCGCCTGGCGGATGCCCATGGCCGCTGGCGCCTTGCGGAGTCGCGGCAGCTTGGCAGCGACCGGCTTGAGGTCTACCGGGCTGGCTGAGATGTTTACCGGAATCGTCACAGATATCGGCACGATCGACACCGTCCGCGCACAGGGCGACCTGCGCGTGCGCGTCTCGACCGTGTACGACACCGCCACCATCGACCTGGGCGCCTCAATCGCCTGTTCGGGGGTCTGCCTCACCGTCGTCGACAAGGGAGCCGGCTGGGTCGCGTTCGACGTGTCGGGCGAAACCGTGTCGCGCACCGCCCGCGACATGTGGTCCGACGGCCGCCGCCTCAATCTCGAACGCGCGCTGCGCCTCGGCGACGAACTGGGCGGGCATATCGTCACCGGTCATGTCGACGGCATCGGCACCGTGGCCAGCGTGACCGTCGAGGGCGGATCGCACCATGTCGTGATCGCGGCCGGGCACGAGATGGCGCCCTATGTCGCGCCCAAGGGATCGATCACCGTCGACGGGGTCTCGCTGACGGTCAACGCGGTCGAGGACACGCCCGAGGGCGTCCGTTTCCACCTCAACATCATTCCGCACACCGCGGACGTGACCACCTTCAACACGATCGCGCCGGGGCAGCAGGTCAATCTCGAGATCGACGTGCTCGCCCGCTATCTGCAGCGCATGGAGTCCCTTCGTGGCAAAAGCTGAACTCGCCCGCCTCAAGCATGCCTTCCTCTCCTCGCCCGAGGAGATCATCGACGAGGCGCGCAACGGCCGGATGTTCATCCTGGTCGATGACGAGGATCGCGAGAATGAGGGCGATCTGGTCATCCCGGCACAGATGGCCACGCCCGATGCGATCAACTTCATGGCAAAATATGGCCGCGGCCTGATCTGCCTGGCGATGACGAAGGAACGGGTGGAGACGCTCGGCCTCGAACTGATGAGCCGCGCCAACGGCACGCGTCACGAAACCGCCTTCACCGTGTCGATCGAGGCGCGCGAGGGCGTGACCACCGGCATTTCGGCGGCCGACCGCGCCCGCACCATCTCGGTCGCGATCGACGCGTCGAAGGACAAGAGCGACATCGTCACCCCGGGCCATGTCTTCCCGCTGGTCGCGCGCGATGGCGGCGTGCTGGTGCGCGCGGGCCATACCGAGGCGGCGGTCGACGTCTCGCGGCTGGCCGGGCTGAATCCTGCGGGCGTGATCTGCGAGATCATGAACGAGGATGGGACGATGGCGCGGATGGACGACCTCGTCACCTTCGCCCAGTATCACAACCTCAAGATCGGCACGATCCGCGACCTGATCGCCTATCGCCGCCGGCACGACCATCTCGTCGAGCGCCGCGCCGAATCGCGTTTCGTCAGCCAGTGGGGCGGCGAGTGGACCGCGATCGCCTTCTGGAACCGCGCCACGCAGACCGACCAGATGGTGTTGCTCAAGGGCAAGATCGATCCGACCAAGCCGACCTTGGTGCGCATGCACGCGGTGTCGCCCCTGCCCGACCTGTTCGGCGAGGCGAGCGACCGCCGCGACGTGCTCCAGCGCTCGATGGAGATCATCGGCGAGGAGGGCGCGGGCGTGATCGTCGCCATCAACCGCCGGCGCAACGACGCCTTCACCCTGGCGCTCGAAGCGCGCGAGGGCGTGCGCAAGCCCGACATGGAGGAACTGCGCGACTATGGCGTCGGCGCGATGATCCTCAGCGACCTGGGCGTGCAGGACATGATCCTGCTCACCAACACCCATCACACGCTGGTCGGCCTCGACGGCTATGGTCTGTCGATCGTCGGCGAGCGCAGCCTCGATACCGGAGAAGACTGACTTGGCTCGCGTCCTTATCGTCGAAGCGCGTTTCTATGCGCACCTGAACGACCTGCTGCTAGAGGGCGCCCGCGCCGCGATCGAGGCGGAAGGCCATAGCCACGAGACGATCACCGTCCCCGGCGCGTTGGAGATACCGGGTGCGGTGGCGATGGCGGCGGAAAGCGGCCGCTATGACGCCTATGTCGCGCTGGGCGTCGTGATCCGCGGCGAGACCTATCATTTCGAAGTCGTCTCGAACGAAAGCGCGCGCGGGCTGATGGCGCTGGCGATGGACTCGCTGCCGATCGGCAACGGCATCCTGACGGTCGAGAACGAGGCGCAGGCGCTGACCCGCGCCCGCCCGGACGAGAAGGACAAGGGCGGCGAAGCGGCCAAGGCCGCGCTCGCCATGCTCGCGCTGCGGAACCGATTCGGCTGAGCTGACCGATGGACATGCCCCCCACCCGATATCGTGTCGTGGAAAAGGGGCGCCGGCTGATCGTCATCGATCGGCTGCGCGGCGAGCGGGTCGAGTCGCGGATCGTCGATTCGCTGGAGCGACGCAGTCCTCGCCGGGTCGAGACCCGGGACCGGCCGGCGCCCGCTCCGGCTCCGACGAGGGCGCGCCGGGCCGAGTCGCGCCGGTCCACCGGCTCGGGGGCTGAAACCGCATCGGGGATGGTCCTGTCGACCCAGCGCTGGTTCGATGATCGCGGGCCCCGCCGGATCCGCGTCGACAGCGACGGCGAAGGCAAGCTCGCCATCGCCGCCGTCGGGGCCGCATTGGTGGCCGTCCTGATCATCGTCCTGCTGATCGCCACCGGCTGGATCGTGCTGCCGATCCTTGTCTTCGTCGCCTTCCAGTCCGGTCCGCGCAAGGCGCTGAGGTCCCGCATCACCGACTGGCTGACCGGACTGGGCGAGGAACTCGACTAGATCGCTGCGGCTTCCAGCGCCGGATAGTCGATATAGCCTTCGGCGCCGCGGCCATAGAAGGTCGACGGGTTCGGGTCGTTGAGCGGGGCGTCGCGGCGCAGCCGTTCGACCAGGTCGGGATTGGAGATGAAGGTGCGGCCGAACGCGATCGCATCCGCCAGGCCCGCGGCCAGGTCACCCTCGGCACTGGCCAGTCGGTAATCCTGGTTCAGCACCAGCGGCCGCTTGAACACCTTGCGGATCTCCGGGGACAGCGGCGGCACGCTGCTGGTGGCGAAGGTCGAGTCGGGCTTGGATTCACGCAGTTCCAGGAAGGCGATTCCCTGCGAATCGAGCCACTGTGCGGCGGGCACGAACACGCTGGCGGGATCGCTGTCGTCGGCGCCCTGCACCGCGCCATTGGGCGACAGCCGCACCGCGACGCGGTCGGCACCTGCCTCGTCGATCAGGCGGCCGGTCGCCTCGCGCAGCAATCGCGCGCGATTCTCCGGGCTGCCGCCATAGTCGTCGTCGCGGAAGTTCGAATTGTCGCGCAGGAACTGGTCGATCAGATAGCCATTGGCGGCGTGCAACTGGACCCCGTCGAACCCGGCGCGCAGCGCATTGCGCGTGGCGGTTCCATAATCGTCGAGCACGCGGGCGATATCGTCGGTCGTCGCGGCGCGCGCCTCGCCATAGGGACGCTTGCCGTCACCCGAGTCATAGGTGCGCACCGTGCCCGGCGCGGTCGTCGCCGAGGACGACAGCGGCGCGGCACCGCCCAGGAAGTCGGGATGGACCAGCCGCCCCATATGCCACAGCTGTGCGACGATCCGGCCGCCGGCCTTGTGGACGGCGTCGAGCACCGGCTTCCATCCCTCGACCTGATCCTCGGTCCACAGGCCGGGCGCATAGGCCCAGCCCAGCCCCTCGCGGCTGATGCCGGTCGCCTCGGAGATGATCAGTCCGGCGGTCGCGCGCTGGACATAATAGTCGGCCATGATCGGGGTCGGCACATGGTCCTGCGTCGCGCGGCCGCGGGTCAGCGGCGCCATCAGCACGCGGTTCGGCGCGGCGATCGCGCCAAGCTGGATCGGATCGAACAGTCGCGACATTCGGGTTGGTCTCCGTCGGGGATGGTATCGGCAAAATAGGGCGCTACAGGGCATCATGCACCGGAACGGGTCCCAAACAAAAACTGATGTCGGGCAAAGCGCGAGTGCGTTGCCGCTTATCGCATGCCTGATCGGCAATGTGACGCTGGCGTTCGGCCCGTGGTTCGTGCGGCTGACCGATGTCGGACCGGTCGCGGCGGGCTTCTGGCGGATCGCACTGGCGGTGCCGTTCCTGCTGGCGCTCAGCTATATCGGGACCCGCCGGCCGTTCGCCGCGGCCAGAGGGCTCTGGCTGGTCCTGCTGCTGAGCGGGGTCGCCTTCGCCGCGGATCTGGCCAGCTGGCATCTCGGAATCCTGCGCACCACCCTGGCCAATGCCACCCTGTTCGGCAATTCGGCGACGCTGATGTTCCCGATCTACGGCTTCCTGATCGCCCGCGCCTGGCCGACCCGGTCGCAGGGGACGGCTTTGGTCCTGGCGGCAATCGGCGCGGCGCTTCTGCTCGGCCGGTCCTACCAGCTGTCGCACGAGAATCTGGTCGGCGACCTGCTCTGCCTGCTCGCGGGGACGCTCTACACCGTCTATTTCATCATGATGACGCGGGCGCGGGCGGTGATGGCGCCACTGCCGGCGCTCGCCATGTCCAGCGTGGCCAGCATGGTGCCGCTGCTGCTGTTCGCCATCGCGCTTGGCGAGCGGGTCGTGCCGGACAATTGGGGGATCCTGCTTGGCCTTGCGCTGGCCAGCCAGGTCGTGGGGCAGGGGCTGATGATCTACGCGATCGGCCATTTGTCGCCTTTGGTGGTCGGCATCGCCCTGCTCAGCCAGCCAATCGTCGCGGGCGTGGTCGGCTGGCTGGCCTATGACGAGCGGCTGGGCTGGCCCGACCTGCTCGGCGCGCTGCTGGTCGCCATCGCGCTGGTGCTGGTCCGTCGCGGACCGGTTGCGTCCGCGGCGCAAGCCACTAAGTCGGAAGCCGAAGGAACGGTGTGATGACCCTGCCCCAGGACCCGACGCTCGACGAAATCCGCCTCGCGCTGGCGCCGTACGTGGCCGCCAACGCCGCGTTCGACGGCTGGAGCGCGCGCGCCGTGGACGCGGCCGCCGCCGCGCTGGGGCTCGATCCGGCCATCGCGCAGATCGCCTATCCCGGCGGCCCGATCGAGATGATCGACAGCTGGTTCGCCTCGATCGATGCCGAGATGCTCGACCGCCTCCCGCCCGAACGGCTGGCGACGATGAAGATCCGCGATCGCATCGCCGGGCTGGTCGAGACGCGGCTGGAGATCGTCGCGCCGAACCGCGAAGCGCTGAACCGCGCGCTGTCGATCCTCGCCATGCCGCAAAATGCGCCGCGCGCCGCCCGGCTCGGCTGGCGCTCGGCGGACGTCATGTGGCGCGCCGCCGGGGACACCGCGACCGACTATAATCATTATACCAAGCGCGGCATTCTCGCCGGCGTCTATGCCGCGACGATCACCGTCTTCCTCCACGACGAAAGCGACAACTGGACCGAGACCCGCGCCTTCCTCGCGCGGCGGATCGAGGGGATCATGCGCTTCGAGAAGGCGAAGGCGAAGCTGCTCGGCCGCGACACCCATCGGCTGAGCCTCAGCCGGTTCGTCGGGCGGCTGCGCTATCCCGCGGTGTGATTGGGCTGGCGCGAGCGGTCGGTTATTGATAACGACTCGCAATCATGAGTGTGTCCGAGCCGTCCACCCTGCTGGCATCGCTTCCGCGAGCCACCAGCGCCTCCGTAACCGCGATCGACTGGCATTTGTTGAGCGACAACGAAGCGCGGCGGCTGCGCGAATTCGGTCTCGATGACGGGGTCGAGGTTGAGCTGCTCCAGCCTTCCGGCCTGTTGCGCGGGCCGTTGTCGGTGCGGATCGGGCGGATGACGATCGCGATTCGCCATCATGTCGCCGGTGCGATCCATGTCACCGCGAAACCGCGGCCGGCAAAGGCAGCGGCATGAACGTCGCACCGCTGGTCGCGCTGGTCGGCAATCCCAATGCCGGCAAGAGCGCGCTGTTCAACGCCCTGACCGGTGCCCGGCAGAAGGTCGGCAATTATCCCGGCGTGACCGTCGAGCGTCATTCGGGCCGGATGGCGCTGAACGACGGGCGCCCGGTCGAACTGGTCGATCTCCCCGGCACCTACAGCCTGGATCCGTCGAGCCCCGACGAACAGGTGACCCGCGACGTCGTGCTGGGCCGGCAGGAGGGCGAACGGCTTCCCGACGCGCTCGTAGTGGTTGCAGATGCAAGTAATCTCGACAACCATCTGCGCTTCGTCCTGCAGCTTCGCGCCCTGGGACGGCCGATGGTCGTGGCGCTCAACATGGTCGACATGGCCGAACGCGACGGGCTGAAGATCGACACCGAAGCCCTGTCGCGCGAGCTGGGCGTCGCCGTCGTCGCCACAGTGGCGGTGCGCAAGCGCGGCATCGACGGGCTGAAGGACGCGCTTGGCACGCTGCTGGCCGGCCAGTCGCCCAAGGCGCCGACGGTGCTCGATGCCGACATTACCCATTTCCAGCGCGAGGCGCGGCGCATCGCCGGCGTCGCGATCGTCGAGCAACCGCGCAGCCGCGCGGTCACGCGCGGCGTCGACCGGCTCGTGCTGCACCCGGTGGCGGGGCCGATCATCCTGCTGACGATCCTGTTCGTGATGTTCCAGGCGGTGTTCAGCTGGTCGGAAGCGCCGATCGGCTGGATCGAGGGGTTGCAGGGCTGGCTGGCCGAGGCCGCGGTCGCGAACCTGCCCGACACTTTCCTGCGCAGCCTGCTGGTCGAGGGGATCATCAACGGCGTCGGATCGGTGGTGGTGTTCCTGCCCCAGATCGTGATCCTTTTCCTGTTCATCCTGATCCTCGAGGCATCGGGCTATATGGTCCGCGCGGCGTTCCTGATGGACCGACTGATGGCGGGCGTCGGCCTGTCGGGCCGCGCGTTCATTCCGCTGCTGTCGTCCTTCGCCTGCGCGATTCCGGGGATCATGGCGACGCGGTCGATCGACGATCCGCGCGAGCGGCTGACGACGATCCTGATCGCGCCGCTGATGACCTGTTCGGCGCGGCTGCCGGTCTATGCCGTGATCATCGGGGCCTTCATTCCCGCGCGGACCGTCGGTCCCGGCATCGGCCTTCAAGGGCTGGTGCTGCTGGTCCTGTATCTTGCCGGCATCGTTGGCGCGGTCCTGGCCGCGCTGGTGCTGCGCCGCACCGCCACGCGCGGCACGGGCGGCGGATTCATGATGGAGATGCCGCGCTATCAACTGCCGTCGGTCCGCGACGTGCTGATCGGCCTGTGGCAGCGCGCCTATGTCTTCCTGCGCCGCGCGGGCACGATCATCATGGGCGTGACCGTCGCCCTGTGGGTGCTGACCTCCTACCCGGTCGCACCCGAGGGCCAGAAGCAGAGCGAATATTCGGTCGCCGGCCGGATCGCGTCGGGGTTGGAAGTCGTGCTGCGCCCGATCGGCTTCAATCACGAGATGAGCCTGGCGGTCATCCCCGCGATGGCGGCGCGCGAGGTCGCGGTGTCGGCGCTGCAGACGGTCTATTCGATCGACGCCGAGGATGAGGAGCAGGGCGCGCAGGAGCTTGGCAATCGCCTGGCGGGTCGCTGGTCGCTGCCGACCGCCCTGGCATTCCTCGCCTGGTTCGTGTTCGCGCCGCAATGCCTGTCGACGATCGCGGTGGCGCGGCGAGAGACCAATGGCTGGAAATGGCCCGCGGTGATGATCACCTATCTGTTCGCGCTCGCCTATATCGCCGCGGGCGCGACCTTCTGGACCGCGACCGCGCTGGGGCTCTAGTCGCGCTTGGACTCGTCGAGCAGCTTCTCGGCGCGCGCGCGTTCGGCCGCATCGGCCTGCTTCTCGGCCTTGGTCCGGCCGAAGCGAAGGCGGTTTTCCTCAGCTTTTATCGCCGAAGCCGCGCGGGCGCGCTGTTTCCGGGCCCGGTTGATATTGATGATCTCGGCCATCGAGTGTACCCCGTTCGTTCGCGGCGCATCTTGCGCAGGGGAAAGTGCGCGCGCGCTTCTCCCGATATCGATTTTCAGACGGAGTTTCCATGGCGGGCAGCGTCAACAAGGTGATCCTGGTCGGCAATCTGGGGCGTGACCCCGAAAGCCGCAGCTTTCAGAACGGTGGCAAGGTCGTGAACCTGCGCATCGCGACCTCCGAAAGCTGGAAGGACCGCAACAGCGGCGAGCGCAAGGAAAAGACCGAGTGGCACTCGGTCGCGATCTTCTCCGAAGGCCTTGCCAATGTCGCCGAGCGCTATCTGCGCAAGGGCAGCAAGGTCTATCTCGAAGGCCAGCTCCAGACCCGCAAGTGGCAGGACCAGACCGGCAACGATCGCTATTCGACCGAGATCGTGCTGCAGGGCTTCGATGCCAAGCTGGTGATGCTCGACGGTCCCGGCGGCGGCCAGGGTGGCGGCGCCGGTGCGGGCGGCAGCCGTGGCGGTGACGATTGGGGCGGCGGCGACGACTTTGCCGGCCAGTCCTCGGGCCGCGGCGGCGGCACCTTCAACAGTGGCGGCGGGTCGCGCGGCGGCTTCGGCGGCGGTTCCGGCGGTTCCGGCGCTGGCGAGTCGGGTGGCGGCAGCCGCGGCGGCTTCCCCGACGATCTCGACGACGACGTCCCGTTCTGATCGGAGCGGGCAGGGTGTCGCTTCGACCGGCGATTTCGGCTGCGCTGCTGCTCGCGCTTGGCGCCTGCGGCAGCGACAAGCCGGTCGACGGGGCGAACCTGTCGATCGCCAACGCCAATCTCGACGTGACCACCGGCGACGCGGCGTGCAGCCAGCGTCCGCCGCATGCGCCGGTCTATGCCGATGCGAGCTATGTCACCTGCGCCGCAGGGGCGATCAGCGCCACCAGCAAGGTCAGCGGCACCGTCGTCTATGAAACCGCAGCCGCGCCCGCCGCGGTGCTGGCATGGTCCAAGGCAGAGGCGATCAAGGCCGGCCTGACCGAGCAATTGTCGAGCGCGGACATGATCTCCGCCACCGAGGGCGACCGGACCGTGATGGTCATGGCGCAGCCCCGCGGCTCGGGCAGCATGGTCACGGTCAACTGGGGTCGGGCGCCCTAGGCAAGGACGCGCCGATCAGCCGCGGCGCAGCTGGAACACCGCATGCTCCGCCAGGAAATTCGCCGCGGCCGAGCTGGTCCGGCGGTCGCGGCTGAGGAACCAGGCGCCCTCCACCACGATGCCGCGCGATTTCACGAAGGCGCGGAAATCGTCGATCGTCACATGGTGGATGTTCGGGGTGGCATACCATTCGAGCGGCAGCAGCCGCGTCACCGGCATCCGCCCGCCCCACAGCAGCGACGCGCGCACGCGCCAATGCGCGAAATTGGGAAAGGACACGACCGCGCGCTGGCCGATGCGCAGCAGCTGGTCGAGCACCCAGTCGGGCCGCCGCGTCGTCTGCAGCGTCTGGCTGAGGATCGCATAGTCGAAACTGGCGTCGGGATAATCGGCCAGGTCGGTATCGGCATCGCCCTGGATCACCGACAGACCGCGCCCCACTGCGGCGGCAACATCGTCGGCCGACAGCTCCAGGCCGCGCGCGTCGCAGCCGCGCTCGTCGCGCAGCGCCGCCATCAGCGCGCCGTCGCCGCAGCCGACATCGAGCACGCGCGATCCCGGCGCGACATTGGCGGCGATGATCGCAAGGTCGGGACGGAGGGTCATCGCCGGTAGATATCCTCGACATGGCGCTCCATGCAGCGCTCGGGATGGCGGAGCGGCTTCCAGCCCAGCTTCTCGTACAATGGCTGCATGTCGCGGGTGACCAGCATCCAGCGGCGAAGCCCCTGAAGCTCGGGATGCGACTGCAGCGCCTCGATCATCGCCCGGGCGACGCCCTGGCCGCGATGCGCCGGCAGCACGAACACGTCCGCCAGCCAGGCGAAGGTCGCGCGGTCCGTGATCAGCCGGGCAAAGCCGATCTGCTCGTCAATGCCGGCCTCGTCGGGGGCATAGGCGCCGACGCACAGTGATCCGGCGATCGACCGCTCGACAACCTCGCGCGGGATGCCGGCCGCCCAATAGCTTCCCGACAGAAAGGCATGGATCAGCTCGATGTCGAGTTCGGCCGGATCGAACGAGACTCTCACCTGCCTTCCCCCGCGCGAAGGAAGCCGTCGACCACCCGGTTCAGCTCGGGCGAATCGAGCAGGAAGGCATCATGGCCGAAGGGCGAGCGCAGCTCGACGAAGCTGGCGGGCGCGCCCGCGGCGTTGAGCGCATGGACGATCGTGCGCGACTCGGCGGTGGGATAGAGCCAGTCGGTATCGAAGCTGACGAGGCAGAAGCGCGTCGCCGATCCGCGAAAGGCATTGGCCAGCACGCCGCCATGTTCCTCGGCCAGGTCGAAATAATCGAGTGCGCGGGTGATGTAGAGATAGGAATTGGCGTCGAACCGGTCGGTGAAGCTCAACCCCTGGTGCCGCAGATAGGATTCGACCTGGAAATCGGCGTCGAAGCCGAAGGTCTTGGCCTCGCGCGATTGCAGCTTGCGGCCGAACTTCGCGGTCAGCCCCGCCTCGGACAGATAGGTGATGTGCGCCGCCATCCGCGCGACCGCCAGCCCGGCAGCCGGGGGATCGCCCGCCGCGTAATAGTCGCCGCCGCGCCATTTGGGATCGGCCATCACCGCCTGGCGGCCGACCTCGTGGAACGCGATATTCTGCGCCGAATGGCGTGCGGTCGCGGCGATGACTACGGCCGAGGCAACCCGCTCGGGATAGGTCGCGGCCCAGCTGAGCGCCTGCATCCCGCCCATCGATCCGCCGACGACGGCCGACAGCCGCTGCACCCCGAGATGGTCGAGCAGCATCGCCTGCGCACGCACCATGTCGCGGATGGTGATGACCGGAAAGGTCATCGCCCAGGGATCGCCGGTCGCGGGATTGATCGTCGCCGGCCCCGATGAGCCGAGACAGCTGCCCAGCACGTTCGAGCAGATGATGAAATGCCGTGCCGGATCGATCGGCTTGCCCGGCCCGACCAGCTTGACCCACCAGCCGGGCTTTCCCGTCACCGGATGGTCGGACGCGACATGGTGGTCCCCGGTCAGCGCATGGCAGATCAGGATCGCATTGCTCGCGTCGCCGTTCAGCGTGCCATAGGTTTCATAGGCGATGTCGACCGGAGACAGCAGCCCGCCGCCGTCGAGCCTGAGCGGTCCGGGCAGCGTCACCGTACGGCGGAGGCCGAAGCGCGGATCGTCAGACATGGCGGCGGAGTTACGGCGCAGGCGGTCCGGGTTCAAGTCACGTTGGTGCGACGAAGGCCGGCCGGCTGCGCCGCCAGCTTGCTATTGCGCATCGGTTCCGCCAATCGCCTGCGCATGACTGGACCCGTACCCAAGCCGTGGATCATGGAAATCGCCCCCTATGTGCCGGGGCGGGCAACCACCGACAGCGGCAAGAAGGCGATCAAGCTGTCGTCGAACGAAAACCCCCTGGGCACCTCGCCCGCGGCGCGTGCCGCGTTCGAGGCGGCGTCGGGCACGCTCGAACGCTATCCCGATGCCAGCGCCACCGACCTGCGCGAGTCGCTGGCCGCGCGCCATGGGCTGGATCCGGCACGGATCATCTACGGCAACGGCTCCGACGAGGTGCTTCACTTGGCCGCAGGCGCGTTCGCAGGTCCTGGCGACGAGGTGATCTTCGTCAAATATGGCTTCGCCGTCTATGAGATTGCCGCCCGCCGGGTCGGCGCCGTGCCGGTGATCGCGCCGGATGCGGACTATGCGACCGATGTGGACGCGATCCTGGCGGCAGTGACCGACCGGACCCGGATCATCTACGTCGCCAACCCGAACAATCCCACCGGCACCTACGCCAGCAAGGACGAGATCGCCCGGCTGCATGCCGGGCTGCGGCCGGACATCCTGCTGGTGCTCGACCATGCCTATGCCGAATATATCGACGGGCAGAATGACGATGGCGGGATGGCGCTGGCGGAGACCGCATCCAATGTGCTGGTCACGCGCACCTTCTCGAAGATGTACGGCCTTGCCGCCGAGCGGATCGGATGGGGCTATGGCGCGCCGGCGCTGATCGAGGCGATGCACCGGATTCGCCTGCCCTTCTCGATCACGATCGCGGGCACGGCGGCAGCGCTGGCCGCATTGGGCGATACCGAATTCGTCGAGCATACCCGCACGCACAATGCCGAGTGGCGCCGCTGGTTCTCGGACGAGATCGCGAAGCTGGGCAATGCCGGATTGCGCCCGGTGCCGAGCCAGGCGAACTTCGTGCTGGTCCTGTTCGAAGGCGCGCTGACCGCCGAGGTCGCGTACAAGGGGCTGATGGAGGCGGGCTATATCGTCCGCTGGCTGCCCGGCCAGGGCCTGCCCCACGGCCTGCGCATCACCATCGGCACCGAGCAGGAAACGCGCGGCGTCGCCGGCGTCCTGCGCGACCTGGTCGAACGGGCCGGCTGATGCTGCCCTTTTCGCGCGTGACGGTCGTCGGATTGGGCCTGATCGGCTCGTCGATCGCGCGCGCGGTGAAGGCCTATATGCCGACCGTCCGGGTCATCGGCTATGACGCCGACCCCGAGGTGCGCGAGATCGCAACGCGCATCTCGCTGTGCGACGACGTGACCGATACGCCGGGCGCCGCGGTGATCGATGCCGACCTGGTGATCCTGTGCGTTCCCGTCGGTGCGATGGGCGCTGCCGCGCGCGACTTCGCCGCCGACCTGCCGGCCGACGCGATCGTCAGCGATGTCGGATCCTGCAAGGTCAGCGTCGTCGAGGCGCTGGCTGCCGCGCTGCCCGGCGCGATCGTGATCCCGGCGCATCCGGTTGCCGGCACCGAGAATAGCGGCCCCGAGGCGGGCTTCGCCTCATTGTTCCAGCATCGCTGGTGCATCGTGACGCCGCCCGAGGGCGTCAGCGGCTTCGCGGTCGAGCGGGTCAAGGAATTCTGGCGCCAGCTGGGCGCGGAAGTCGAGACGATGACTCCCGCGCATCACGACCTGGTCCTGGCGGTCACCAGCCATCTGCCGCACCTGATCGCCTATACCATCGTCGGCACCGCGTCGGACCTGGAGGAGGTGACCCAGTCCGAGGTCATCAAATATTCCGCGGGCGGATTTCGCGACTTCACCCGGATCGCGGCGTCGGATCCGACAATGTGGCGCGACGTGTTCCTCGAGAACAAGGAGGCGGTGCTGGACATGCTCCAGCGCTTTTCCGAGGACCTGTCGGCGCTGCAGCGCGCGATCCGCTGGGGCAAGGGCGACGAACTGTTCGATCGCTTCACCCGCACCCGGGCGATCCGCCGCAGCGTGATCGAACAGGGGCAGGACGATTCGCGCCCCGATTTCGGCCGGGCGCACGACTGAATCCGCGACGCCGTCCCGCCGGCCGGGACTCAGGCCTGCAGCGCGTTGATCCCCTGATGCACCTTCGCCTCGACCTCGGCGCGGGGCAGGCCGGGGGGGATCGGCTCGCCGAAGCGGAAGACGACGGTCCCCGGGTGCTTGGCGCCCTTTTTCGGCCAGACATGGCCGCTGCGGACCGCAATCGGCACGACCGGCACGTCCAGCATCCGGTAGAGGCCGGCAAAGCCCGCCTGAAGCGCCGGCGATTCGCCCGGCGGAACGCGGGTTCCCTCCGGGAAGATCATGATCGACCGCCCCTCCGCCAGGGCGGCGCGACCATCGCGCATCATCGCGCGCAGCGCCGAGGCATTGGCGGCGCGATCGACGACGATGACGCCGTATCGCCGTGCGGCCCATCCCCAGATCGGGATCATCGCCAGTTCGCGCTTCATCACCGTCGCCGGCGCCTCCAGCAGTCGCGTCAGCTCGATCGCCTCGTACAGCGATTCGTGCTTCGCGGCGAAGATGACCGGCCCGGCGGGGATCGTCCCCTCGACCCGCTGCTCGATCCCCAGGAAGATGCGAGCTGACCAGCGCATCAGCGCCGCCCAGCCATTGGCATAGCCGCGCAACGCGCGCGGCCCGAACAGCGCGGAGACCGGCGCGAACAGCACCATCGGCACCGAAAGACTGTAGAAGAACATCGAGAAGGCGATCGTGCGCAGCAGGTCCATCGTCAGCTTCCCCCCAGCGTCAGCACGATCCAGCGGACGAGATATTTGTGATATTCGCGCACCAGCGTGCCGAAGCGCGGCGAGCTGGGCACCGGATCGCCGATCAGCGTCACATCGTCGCCCAGCCGGGCAGACAGCTCGAGCCGGGCGCGGGGCATATGCCAGTCCGACGTCACCAGGCGGACGGTGCGATAGCCATTCTCCGCGACCCAGGACGCCGTCTCGTCGGCGTTGGAGCGTGTATTGACCGCTTCCCAGCCGAGATCGACACAGCATTCGAACAGCCTGGGTTCCCTGTACTGGGCGGCGAGTTCGCGCGGCTTCACGCTGGTGTCGACGCCGCTGACCAGCATGCGCTTCGCCGCATGTTCGCGCATCAGCGCCAGCCCGCGGTCGATCCGGCCCGGTGCGCCGGTCAGGACCACGATCGCATCGGTGCGCTCGGTCGCCGGGATCGGCTTGCCCAGCGACATCATGAACAGGCCGAAGCCCAGCGCCCATAGCAGGATCGGGACGGCAAGGATGCGGACGATCACAGCCGCGCCCTCAGCGTTCGCAGCACGGCGATGCGCGCCGCCAGGGTGGCGAGCAGGGCGAAGCCGACCGGCAGCAGCGCGAGCAGCGCCCAGTCGCGCGGGTTCAGCGCGGCGCCGCTCATCGGCTCCGACCCCAGCAGCGCGAAGCGGCTCTGAAGGAACGCGATCACCCCCATCCCCATGATCGTGCCGATTGCGCCGCCCAGCAGCGTGTCGAACGCGATGCGACGCTGGAACAGCCGCGCGATCTGGAGGTCGGTCGAGCCGAGCATATGCAGCACGTCGATCGTATCGCGGTGCGTGTCCAGCCCCGAGCGCGCGGCAAGCAGCACGACCCCTCCGGTCGCGGTCGCCATCAGTAGCACCAGCCCGGCCGCCAGCCAGGTGAGCGTCGACAGGAACAGGCGCACCGGCGACAGCCAGCGGGCATGACGATCGATCCGCGCGGCGGGGACGATCGCCCGGGCCGCCCGCTCGGCGGCCGCCACATTCGCCGCGCCACGGATGTCGACATCGATCATCGCCGGCATCGGCAGGTCGGGATCGAGACCCGCATCGCCCAGCCACGGCTTCATCAGTTCGGCGAGATGCGCCCGGTCGACCTCGACGACGCGGTGCACGCCGGGGGTCGTGCGCAGCGTCGCCGCGACCTGGCGCGACAGCGCGTCGCGCCGTGCCGAATCGGGCTCGACGATCTGGACGGTCAGCCGCCCCGACAGCGCCCTGTCGAGCTGGGTGGTGGCGGCCCACATGCCAAGGCCCAGCGCACCCGAAAGGACGGTCAGGAACAGCATGATCGCCATGATCCACGTCATCGCATGGGTGCGCCTGCCCTGGTCGAGCAGCCGGCGGTCGGGCGCGGCGGGGCCGATGCCGAACATCGCGCTCACAGACCCGGCGGGTGGCGCAGCGCGCCGGTGGGATCGTTGAGCGTCCCGCTCTCCAGCCGCATCATCCGCGCATTCGGAATGCGGTTGAGCAGGTGGAAATCATGGGTGGCGACGATCACGGTCGTGCCCAGCCGGTTCAGCGAGTCGAACAGGTGGAGCAGCCGTTCGGCCATGTCGGGATCGACATTGCCGGTCGGTTCGTCCGCGACCAGCAGGTCGGGCCGACCGATCACCGCGCGGGCGATGGCGACGCGCTGCTGCTCGCCGCCCGACAGGGTCGCGGGTTTCGCGTCCGCCCGGTCGATCAGCCCGACCCAGGCGAGCATCTCGCGAACCGGCGCCCGGATATCGCTTTCGGGCATTCCGGCGATCCGCAAGGGGAGGGCGATATTGTCATGCGCGGACAGGTGCGGGACCAGGCGAAAATCCTGGAACACGACGCCGATGCGCCGCCGGAAGCCGGGCAGGCGGCTGCGCGCGAGGCCGACCGCATCCTCGCCGAACAGGCGGATCACGCCGCGCGACGGCCGCTGGGCCAGATAGAGCAGCTTGAGCAGCGAGGTCTTCCCCGCACCCGATGGCCCGGTGAGGAAATAGAATGCACCCGAGGCGAGCGTGAACGAGATGTCGGTGAGCGTTTCCGCGCCGTCGCCGTACCGCAGGCCGACATTTTCGAACTGGACGATATTGGCCATTCGTTCCCGCTGCTTCCCTTGGCCCGGTGCCATCGCATAGCGGTGGGCGGGGCTCAAGCACGTCCCGGCTTTCCCGTGCTTGCAGCCCGAGTCGCGAAGTGCTTATGATTCGCCATGATCCTTGAATGCAGCCAGTGCGGAACGCGCTATGCGGTTCCCGACAGTGCGATCGGTCCCGACGGACGAACGGTGCGCTGCGCGAACTGCAAATATAGCTGGTTCCAGTCGCCCGCGACCCAGCCCGCGCCATCCCAGGCTGCGCCCATGGTCGAGGATGCCCGGCCGGCTCCAGCCGCGCGTCAGCCCGGCGCCGCGCCTGCGGTCGCGGCCCGCGAAACGCCGGTCGAACCGGCAGCGCCCAAGGTGTTCGACGACGCGGCCATCACGCCGCGTCCGCCCCAGTCGCCCCGGGGCCATGATCCCTTCGCGCACGAGCCGCCGTTCAAGTCGCGCCGCAACCCCGCGCGGCGCTGGACCGCCGCCGCGGTGATCGCCGGCCTGTCGATGCTGCTGGGTGCAGGGGCGATCGTCTATTCGGGCGCGCCGGGGATCGCCTCGTCGCTCGGGCTGGGCGGCGGCGAGATCGAGACCCCGCTGCTGTTCGGCGACAAGGCCGCCGAGCGCCGGACGCCGCCGGGCGGCGGCGAGCTGTTCGTGGTGTCGGGCAAGGTCACGAATCCGACGACGAGCGCGCAGCACGTGCCAGATATCCAGATCCAGCTGCGCGACGATGCGGGCAACATGGTCCATAGCTGGCGGATCACGCCCGAGACGCGATCGATCAGGCCCAGGGCATCGATCGACTTCAACAGCGCCAATCTGAACGTGCCCGCCAATGTCCGCGTGGTGCAGTTCAGCTTTGCGAGCGAAATCGGCGGCTGACATGCAATAGCCGCAGGCCGTGCAGCAGCGCGGCGGCGAGCATGCCGACGCCCGAGGCATAGGCAAGGCCGATCGCGCCATGGCCGAGATGCACCAGCAGCAGCCCGGCGCCACCGGTGATCACGAAAAAGGCGAGGATCGAGTTCAGTCCGGCCGCTACCTGGTCGCCGAGCGAGCGCAGCGCATAGACGAACACGATCTGCACGCCGTCGAACAGGATGAACGGCGCCCAGGGCACCAGCATCGCCGCGGCCAGCCGGTGAACCGGGTCCACCGCAGGAAACAGCCGGACGATCATGTCAGGCATCGCGATCAGCACCAGGGCCTGCGCCCCGATCACCAGCGCCGCCAGCGCCGCCGCGATGCCGGCACGCCGGCCGGCCGCTTCGGGTACGCCCTCGCCCACCGCATTGCCGACGCGAACGCCGGCGGCCGATCCGAGGCCCAGTGCCATGGCGAAGGTGAGGTTGTGGATGCCGAACACGATCTGAAAGGCATGGGCGGTCGCATCGCCCAGCTGAGTCGACAGCGCGATCAGGATCGAGAAGCCGGCCAGTTCGAAGCCCGAGGCAAGGCCGGGGACGAAGCCGAACCTGGCCAGCGCCCATGCGCCGCGCGCCGTGTCCGCCGTGAGCAACCGGCGCAGGTCGCGCACGCCGCGTTCGACCGCGCGGGGCAGGGTCCAGGCAGCGCCCAGCATCCCAACCGCGCCGATCGCGGAGGCGATCGCGGTGGCGCCCGCGGCACCCGCCGCCCCCATGACCGGAAAGCCGAGATGCCCGCCCGACATCGCCCAGGCGAGCAGCGCGTTCAGGGGCAGGATCGACAGGTTGACGACGGCGACCCGCCGGGGCCGGCTGACTCCTTCCAGGAAGAAGCTGGCAGTCACGATCATCAGCTGGAACGGATAGGCGAAGGCCATCACCTGCACGACATGCGCCGCGCCGGGGATCACGGCGGATGCGACGCCCAGCCCGGCGAGCATCGGGGCGGCGAAGGCGAACAACAGGGTGAAGCTGACAAGGCCGAGCAGCGCGGCGAGCAGCAATCCCTGATGCAGCAGCCGGCCGGTCGCGAGCAGGTCGCGCGCGCCATCGGCCCGGGCCACCTGGACGAGCACGCCGGACAGCGCGCCGATCGCCATGACGATGCCGATATAGGTCAGCGACCGGCTGGCGCCCAGGAACGCGGCCTCGCCGGTTCCGGTCATGCCGACCACGATGACGTCGGTCAGATGGAGGATGGTCCAGTTGAGGCTCGTCAGCACTACCGGCCAGGCAAGCGACACGATGCGGCGCGTCTCGGCGATCAGGGCGGGGGACGGACGCATCGGCAGGATCGCCTAGCCGCATCCGTGTTTTTGCGAAAGTACGGCTTCGGGAGTTGCCAGCCCCGATCGGCTTTGCTAGGGGCCGCTGCCTTACCAGCCTCCGGCGCCGTCCGGTGGATTTCACGTGCGGTCGTGGCGGAACTGGTAGACGCGCAACGTTGAGGTCGTTGTGGCCGAAAGGCCGTGGAAGTTCGAGTCTTCTCGACCGCACCACTTTTCTGAAATCGGGTTTGAGCGACAGGGAACCGGGCAACCGGGATCCCTTCGCCGCGTTCGGAGTCCGCCGCTCGGCAGCCGTTCGGGGCAGGGCGCGCATTCTTTTTGGGGACCGGCACAATTTTGCGACAAGTCGACCGTAGCGATCCGCTGATGGATATGCGCAATCGAATCAACGAGCTGAAACTGGGATGTGCGCTGGCTGCGCTGCTGGCGGGGGCGTTGCCCGCATCGGCATGGGCGCAGGCGGCGGACCCCGCCGCGGCACCGGCGCCCGCACAGGAGGCCGCGCCGCCGGCCCAGGACGAGGACCTTCAGGAGGCCGACGAGATCGTCGTCGAGGGCCAGTTGCGTGGCGCCGTTCAGGGCGACATCAAGCCCGAGCTGTCGTTGAACCCGGCCGATATCCGCGCCTATGGCGTCAGTTCGCTGGCCGACCTGATCACCGAGCTTGCGCCCCAGACCAGCAGCGGCCGCGGACGCGGCGGCGGCGGGCCGGTGATCCTGCTCAACGGCCGGCGCATCTCGGGCTTTTCGGAACTGCGCGACCTGCCGCCCGAGGCGATCGAGCGGGTCGACATTCTGCCCGAGGAAGCGGCGCTGAAGTTCGGATATCGCGCCGACCAGCGGGTCGTGAACATCGTGCTGCGCCAGCGGTTTCGTTCGATCAGCAGCGAAGTCGCGTTCGGCGGGCCAACCGGGGGCGGATTCACCACGCAGCGCGGCCAGGTCGGCGTCGTCCGGATCAACCGCAACGGGCGCGTCAATGTCGACATGCAATATGACGGCTCGGGCCGCCTGACCGAAGACGAGCGCGACATCGATTCGCCGATCGCCAGCACGCTGCTCGATGCCGAGGGCAATGTCGTCGATGTCCGGCCCTACCGGACGCTCGTGTCGCCCAGCGACCGGCTGGCGATCAATACGGTGCTGAGTCGCAACCTGTCGTCCAAGGTCACCGCATCGGTCAATGCGCGGCTGGAATCGACCAGCACCCGGTCCTGGCTGGGGCTGGGCGGGGTCGACCTGGCGGTGCCCGGCTCCAATCCCTTTTCCGCGACCGGCCAGGATGAGATCGTCCCGCGCTATATCGACGGCACCGGGCCGCTGACGCGAACCGTGCAGGGCCGCACCGCGCATGCCGGTTTCAGCGTGAATGGTGACGCGCTGCCGTGGCGCTGGTCGGTGACCGGCAATTACGACCGCGTGACTTCCAGCGCGGTCACCGATGGCGGCTTCACCGGCGGCGCATTCGAGGCGCGGGTGGCCGCGAACGATCCGACGGCCAATCCGTTCGGCATCATCCCGCTGGACCAGGTCAGGATCCTGCCCGGGCAGATCGCCAGGTCCACCTCCAGCGTCGCGTCGATCGACGGGCTGGTTACCGGGCCGCTCGCCCAGCTGCCCGCGGGCGAGCTTCGCACCAGCCTGCGGCTGACCGGCGAGACCAATGATTTTGCGAGCGAGTCATTCCGCCTGGGCGTGCCGCGCAGCGGCGACGTGTCGCGCGACCGGGGCAGTGCGCAGCTCAATGTCGACCTGCCGATCACCAGCCGCCGGCGCGGCGTGCTCGATGCGATCGGCGACTTCTCGCTCAACGCCAATATCGAGGTCGAACAGCTGTCCGACTTCGGCACCCTCGTCACGACCGGCTATGGCGCGGTGTGGAGCCCGATCCCTCAGATCCGACTGATCGGGTCGGTGACCGACGAGGAAGGCGCGCCGACCGCGCAGCAACTGGGCAATCCGGTGCTGATCACGCCCAATGTCCGGATCTTCGACTATGTCCGGGGCGAAAGCGTCGACATCAGCACGATCACCGGCGGGAATCCCGGCCTGACCGCCGACAGCCGCAACGTGATGAAGATCGGCGCGAACGTGACGCCCTTCTCGAAGCTGCAGTTCAACCTCAGCGCCGACTATATCCGCTCGACGACGCGCAACCAGATCACCGCCTTTCCCGCGGCGACCGCCGAGATCGAGGAGGCGTTCGGGGAACGTTTCGTGCGTGATGGCGGGCAGTTGGTGAGCATTGATACCCGTCCGGTGAATTTCGCGCGTGCCGAGAGATCGGAGTTGCGCTGGGGTTTCAACCTGTCGGTCCCGTTGGGCTCGACGATCGAAAAGCGCATCCGCGAGCGCCGCGCCGAATATGAGCGCCAGCGCGAGGAAGCCGAGCGCAACGGGACGCCGCCACCACCACCGCCCGAGAACATGTTCGGACGGCGCGGCGACGGCCAGGGCCGTGCGCCGGGTCAGGACGGCCAGGCGGCCGCCGGCGGTGCTCCGGGCGGCGAGGGCGGCCCCCGCCGCTTCGGCGGGTCGGGCGGCGGTGGCGGCGGCTTTCGCGGCTTTGGCGGTCGCGGCGGGATGGGCGGCCGGGCCCAGTTCAGCCTGTACCACACCGTCCGCTTCATCGACCGGATCGAGATTCGCCCAGGCCTGCCGGTGCTCGACCTGCTCGACGGGTCGGCGACCGGAAACAGCGGCGGCAATTCGCGCCACCAGATCGAGGCGCAGGCGGGCTATTCCAAGGACGGCTATGGCCTGCGCCTGGTCGGTAACTGGCAGAGCGGGACCAGCGTGGCGAGCGGCGCGCTGGGCAGCGGCGACCGGCTGGATTTCTCCAGCCTGGGGACGCTCGGGGTGCGCGCCTTCATCGACATGGGGCAACAGCTTCGCCTGGTGCGCGACCATCGCTGGCTGCGCGGCATGCGGATCACGCTGGGGGTCGAGAATCTGTTAGATGCCCGCCAGCGGGTGACCGACCAGAATGGCGTGGTGCCGCTCAACTATCAGCCCGATCTGCTCAACCCCACGGGCCGCACCCTCCGGCTGAGCGTGCGCAAGCTGTTCTTCTGAAGGCCGCGCGCGTTGCGTGATCGCAGCGCGCAATCGCGCCGCCCGCAAGCTTTCCGGCTGGGCGGCGGGCGGCGGCGTGCTACGGCAGGGCGTGCGTCGCCACCTCTATCTCGTCGCCGGGTTCGTCTCGCTTGGCCTCGCCGTCATCGGCGCGCTGCTGCCGGTGATGCCGACGACGGTGTTCGTGATCCTGGCGGCATGGTGCTTCGCGCGCAGTTCGCCGAAGCTGGAACGGCGACTGCTGGATCATCCGACCTTCGGGCCGCACATCCTGCGCTGGCGCGAGCGCGGGGCGATCAGCCGCAAGGGGAAGGTGGCGGCGACGATCGCCTTCGCGGTCAGCATCCTGGTCGGCGCGATCTTCGCGCCCTGGCCCTGGTCGCTGGCCCCGGTCGCGGCCGCGCTGGTGATCGGCGGCTGGATCTGGTCGCGCCCCGAAGGTTGAGCGCGGGCGCGCTCGTGCTGGCATCCGCCGCCGCTTTGCGGTAGCGCGGCAGGCGATGTCCGCACCCCATATCGTCGCGATCGGCGGCACCCTTCGCCCCGAATCCTCCACCGGCCGGCTGCTCGGCGCGGCGCTGTCGCTTGCCGAGGCGCGGGGCGCGCGCACCACGCTGCTGACCGGTCCGGCGATCGCCTTTCCCCATTACGAACCCGGCGCGGCGGAGGGGCATGAGGAGATCGCCCGCTTCCTCGAGGCGCTGCGGACCGCCGACGGCGTGATCGTCGGCTCGCCCGGCTATCACGGAACGCTGTCGGGGCTGGTCAAGACGATGCTCGATTATGTCGAGCAACTGCGCGGCGATGCCCGGCCCTATCTGGACGGGCGTCCCGTCGGGTTGATCGCCACCGCCGGCGGATGGCAGGCGGCGGTGTCGACGCTCCAGGCGCTGCGCACGGTCGTCCATGCGCTGCGCGGCTGGCCGACGCCGATGGGGCTGGCGATCAACACCGCCGAACCCGATGACTGTGTCGACGCAGCGCGGCCGCAGATGCAGCTGATGGTCGACCAGATGTTCGACTTCATCGACCGCTGAGCCGCGACCGCGCCCCGGTTCACCGGAGCGCGGACATGGCGTTCACTCCGCCGCGACGGCTTCGGTACGATCGTCCAGCGGCCAGGGAAGCCGCTCGAGCATTTCCTTCGGCACGACCTGCCAGAACTGGCCGACGACGCGGTCCCAGTCGTCGAGCAGGCCCTTGGCCCATTCGCTGTCGGTCGCGCGGACATGCGCCTCGACCAGGTCGCGCAGCTTCGATTCCCAATGGGCGGAGGCGATCCGCCGCCAGGTGATGTTCTCCGGATTGGCGCGCGCGACGAAGCTGTCATCGGCATCGTAGATGAACGCCATGCCGCCGGTCATGCCGGCACCGAAGTTCATGCCGACCTTGCCGAGCACCACGGCGGTGCCGCCGGTCATGTACTCGCAGCCATTGGCGCCGCAGCCTTCGACCACCACGTCGGCGCCCGAATTGCGCACCGCGAACCGCTCGCCCGCCTGGCCGGCAGCGAACAGCCGGCCCGAGGTCGCGCCGTACAGCACGGTGTTGCCGATGATCGTATTGTCCTGGCTGGCCAGCGGCGAGCTGACCATCGTGCGGACCACGATCATGCCGCCCGACAGGCCCTTGCCGACATAGTCGTTGGCCTCGCCGAACACTTCGAGCGTGATCCCCTTGCACAGGAAGGCGCCGAGCGACTGGCCGGCGCTGCCGCGCAGCCGGACATGGACATGGCCGTCGGACAGCGTCGACATGCCGAAGGTGCGGGTGACTTCGCTCGACAGGCGGGTGCCGACCGCGCGGTGGGTATTGCGCACCGTATAGGTCAGCTGCATTCGCTCGCCGCGGGCGAAGACCGGCGCCGCGTCCTTGATCATCTGCGCGTCGAGGCTGTCGGGCACTTCGTTGCGGAAGGTCGTCAGGCTGAAGCGGCGCTGGCTTTCGTCCGCATCGACCTTGGCCAGGATCGGGTTGAGGTCGAGATCGTCGAGATGCTCGGCGCCGCGGCTGACCTGACGCAGCAGCTCGGTCCGGCCGATCACCTCGTCGAGGTTGCGGAAGCCCAGACGTGCCAGGATCTCGCGCACTTCCTCGGCGATGAAGGTCATCAGGTTGATGACCTTTTCCGGCGTGCCGACGAACTTGGCGCGCAGCCGTTCGTCCTGGGTGCAGATGCCGACCGGACAGGTGTTCGAATGGCACTGGCGGACCATGATGCAGCCCATCGCCACCAGGCTGAGCGTGCCGATGCCGAATTCCTCCGCGCCCAGGATCGCGGCGATCACGATGTCGCGCCCGGTCTTCAGCCCGCCATCGGTACGCAGCTTCACCCGGCCGCGCAGGCCGTTGAGCGTCAGCGTCTGGTTGACCTCGCTGAGGCCCATTTCCCACGGCGTGCCCGCATATTTGACCGAGGTGACCGGCGACGCGCCGGTGCCGCCGACATGGCCGGCGATCAGGATCACGTCGGCATGCGCCTTTGCCACGCCCGCCGCGACGGTGCCGATCCCCGCCGACGAGACGAGCTTCACGCACACCCGCGCCCTGGGGTTGATCATCTTCAGGTCGTAGATCAGCTGCGCCAGATCCTCGATCGAATAGATGTCGTGATGCGGCGGCGGGCTGATCAGCGTCACGCCCGGCGTCGCGTGGCGCAGCTTGGCGATGAACTCGGTCACCTTGAAGCCGGGCAGCTGGCCGCCCTCGCCGGGCTTGGCGCCCTGGGCGACCTTGATCTCGATCTCGTCGCAGGCGTTGAGATATTCGGCGGTGACGCCGAACCGGCCCGACGCGATCTGCTTGATCACCGAATTGGCGTTGTCGCCATTCTCGTACGGGGTGTAGCGGACCGAATCCTCGCCGCCCTCGCCCGACACCGCCTTGGCCCCGATGCGGTTCATCGCGATCGCCAGCGTCTCGTGCGCCTCCGGGCTGAGCGCGCCGAGCGACATGCCGGGGGTCACGAAGCGCTTGCGGATCTCGGTGATCGCCTCGACCTGATCGATCGCGATGCCCTCGGTGGGATAGTTGAACTCGAGCAGGTCGCGCAGATAGACCGGCGGCATGTCGCGCACCCCGCGCGAGAATTGCAGATAGGTCGAGTAGCTGTCGCTCGACACCGAGCTTTGCAACAGGTGCATCAGCTGCGCCGAATAGGCATGCGTCTCGCCGCCGTTGCGATGGCGATAGAAGCCGCCGATCGGCAGCGTCGCGACCGCGGCGTCGAAGGCCGCATTGTGCCGAATCATCGCGCTCAGATGGAGCGAGGCATAGCCTTCGCCCGAGATCTTGGCCGGCATGCCGGGGAACAGGTCGTTGACCAGCGCGCGGCTGAGCCCGACCGCCTCGAAATTATAGCCGCCGCGATAGCTGGAGATCACCGCGATCCCCATCTTCGACAGGATCTTCAGCAGGCCTTCGTCGATCGCCTTGCGGTGCCGCGCCAGGCACTCGTCCAGCGTCAGCTTGCCGAACAGCCCGCGCGACTGGCGGTCGGCGATCGCAGCCTCGACCAGATAGGCGTTCACCGTGGTCGCGCCGACGCCGATCAGCACCGCATAATAATGGGTGTCGAGGCATTCGGCGGTGCGGACGTTGACCGAGGCATAGGAGCGCAGGCCGCGGCGGACGAGGTGGGTGTGAACCGCCGCCGCCGCCAGCACGCCCGCGATCGCCACCTTGCCTTCGCTGACATGCTCGTCGGTCAGGAACAATTCGGTGCAGCCGGCGCGCACCGCCTGTTCGGCTTCGTAACGGATGCGGGTGATCGCCTGGCGCAGCGTGTCCGGGCCGCCCTCGGCATCGAAGGTACAGTCGATCTCGGCCGACTGGTTGCCGAAATGCGTCTTCAGCCGGTTCCAGTCCGAACAGGTCAGGACCGGCGATTCGAGCACCAGCACTGGGTTGGGCGTGCCCGCGGTGTCGAGGATGTTGGCCAGGTTGCCGAAGCGGGTGCGCAGCGTCATCACCTGCCGCTCGCGCAGCGGATCGATCGGCGGGTTGGTCACCTGGCTGAAATTCTGGCGGAAGAACTGGCTGATCAGCCGCGGCTTGTCCGAGATGACGGCCAGCGGGGTATCGTCGCCCATCGACCCGATCGCTTCCTTGGCGGTCTCCACCATCGGGGCGAGGATCAGCTCCATGTCCTCCAGCGTCTGGCCAGCAGCCACCTGGCGGCGGGTCAGCTCGGCGCGGCTGTACTGTGGCGTCGCCGCCTCGGCTGCAGCCAGGTCGTCGATCGACAGGAACTTGCCGATCATGTTGGGATAATCCGCCTCGGCGGCGATCCGGTCCTTGATCGCGCCGTCTTCCAGCAGCTCGCCGCTGTCGAGGTCGACCGCGATCATCTGGCCCGGGCCCAGTCGGCCCTTGGCCAGCACGTTGCTCTCCGGCACGACGACCATGCCGGCTTCCGAGCCGACGATCAGCAAGCCGTCGGAGGTGCGGGTGTAGCGCAGCGGACGCAGCGCGTTGCGGTCCATGCCCGCGACCGCCCAGCGGCCGTCGGTCATCGCCAGCGCGGCCGGGCCGTCCCACGGCTCCATCACACTGGCCAGATATTTGTACATCGCCAGGTGCGATTCGGGGGTCTGGTCGTCCCATGCCTCCGGCACCAGCATCAGCTTGGCGGTCGGCGCGTCGCGGCCCGAACGGCAGATCGCCTCGAATGCGGCGTCCAGCGCGGCGGTGTCCGACGCACCGGCCGGGATCACCGGCTTGATATCCTCCGACTGCTCGCCAAAGGCGAGGCTGGCCATCTTGATCTCGTGGCTCTTCATCCAGTTCTTGTTGCCGCGGATCGTGTTGATCTCGCCATTATGGGCGAGGCAGCGGAACGGCTGGGCCAGCCACCATTGCGGGAAGGTGTTGGTCGAATAGCGCTGGTGAAAGATCGCGACGCGGCTTTCGAACCGCGCGTCGCGAAGGTCGGGGTAGAAGTCGCTCAGGCTCTCGGCGAGGAACAGCCCCTTGTAGATGATCGAGCGGTGCGACAGCGAGCAGATATAGAATCCGCTAATCTGCGCCTCGATCACCTTCTTCTCGATCCGGCGGCGGACCAGGTACAGGTTCTTCTCGAACTCCGCGGCGTCCTGATCGTCGGGCAGCGGGCCGGCGATCATGATCTGCTCGATCTCCGGGCGCGTCGCCTGGGCCTTCATGCCGATTACCGACACGTCGACCGGCACCTGGCGCCAGCCATAGATGGTATAGCCTGCCTCGATGATCTCGCTCTCGACGATCGTGCGGCAGGCCTCCTGCGCGCCCAGGTCGGTGCGCGGCAGGAAGATCATGCCGACCGCGAGCCGGTTCGGCAGGACGCGGTGGCCGCTGGCGGCGATCGCATCGTCGAAGAAGCGCACCGGCAGGTCGACATGCAATCCGGCACCGTCGCCGGTCTTGCCATCGGCATCGACCGCGCCGCGATGCCACACCGCCCGCAGCGCATCGATCGCCGACTGAACGACGCGGCGCGATGCCGTGCCGTCGGTCGCGGCGACCAGGCCGACGCCGCAGGCATCGCCCTCATATTCGGGGCGATACATGCCGTCACGGGCGAGACGATTGCGTTCGGCGTCGTTGGTCATCTTCTGGTCCTGTCGGTCGGCCGGGCCAATGGCGTGGCCGTGAATCACGTTGGGGTGTCAGCTGGCAAGCGCTCTGCCGCAGGCTGCCTGCGGTTCGGCACCTGGTGCCTATTTCGACTTTTCGTGGCCCTCGCGCAGGTTGAGCCCAGTGAACTTTTCCATTGCCGCGATCGTCGCCGCCTCGAGTTCGGCATCCACCTTGGGGTTGGGCTTGTTTGCTTCAGCCACCGAGATCGCCTGAACCCTAGGGGTCAGCGCGACGATCTTGGCACCCGTCGGCGATCTGACGAACGCTTCCGCCTCCGCCAATTCCTGCGGTGTCAGTCTGTCAATCACATCGGACTCGCTACGTCGTACTGTCCTGGCGAGTTGGCTTTCTGTCAGGCCGAAATCCTCCGTTTTGAGCATCTCGCCAAGGACCGGCGCGAAATCGACCGACTGGTGCATGCGGGCAATGATCTTCGCGCCCGTCGGCCCGCCATAGAATGCGAGGGCCGCGCGCAAATCATCCTGGGTCAACGATTCGGCGAGCACGTCCGCGATGCTGTCCCAAGCACCCGGCAGGGAATCACGTGAGTAGCGCAACAGCACTGGGGCCATTCCCTCGGCCACGGCCTTTATCACACCCGGATACTCTTGCTCGAGCGCCTTCATGTTGGCGTCGGCAAGCATTGCTTTGGGTATGTCTACCGCGATCACGCGCTCGATCGCCATAATCGTGGCGTCCTCCGGCGCGAGGGTCTTTGCGAGTTGCAGTGCGAGTGCGCGGCGCGCCGGATCGGCAGCAGCGATGGGCCTGGGCGGCAGGGCGCCGCTCTGCGCCAGCGCAGGGGCCGCCGTTACCGCAGTGCCCAGCGCGAGCGTGGCCATCAAGGTTCGGAAGAGGAGATTCCCCATCTCACGCCGCCTGCGGGGTGGCCGCGGAAGCAGCCGCGGCGCGCGCGCGCATCCAGCCGTGCATGTGCGCGGCGACGTCGCGACCGTCGCGGATCGCCCACACCACCAGGCTGGCGCCGCGGACGATGTCGCCGGCGGCGAACACGCCGTCCAGGCTGGTCATCATCGTCTTGCCGTCGGTGCGCAGCGTGCCCCAGCGGGTGACCCCCAGTTCGGGCGCGTCGAACAGCCGCGGCAGGTCCTCCGGGTCGAAGCCCAGCGCCTTGATCACCAGGTCGGCCTCGACGGTGAAGCCGGCGCCCGGATCGATTTCCGGCGCGCGGCGGCCGCTGGCATCGGGCGCGCCCAGGCGCATGGCGCTGGCCTTCACTGCGCTGACCTTGTCGCCGCCCTCGAAGCTTTCCGGGGCGGAGAGCCAGACGAACTCGACGCCTTCCTCCTCGGCATTGGCGGTCTCGCGCTTCGACCCCGGCATGTTGGCGCGGTCGCGGCGATAGAGGCACTTCACCGACGTGGCGCCCTGGCGCACCGCGGTGCGGACGCAGTCCATCGCGGTATCGCCGCCGCCGATCACGACGACCTTCTTGCCCTGCGCATCCAGGCTGCCGTTGTCGAAGGCGGGAACGGCATCGCCGAAGCTCTTGCGGTTCGACGCGGTGAGATAGTCGAGCGCGTCGACGATCCCGTCCGCCTCGACGCCCTCGGCACGGATCGCGCGCGGCTTGTAGACGCCGGTGGCGACCAGCAGGCTGTCATGGCGCTGGCGCAGGTCGGACAGGCTGGCATCGCGTCCGACCTCGAACCCGAGATGGAATACAATCCCGCCGGCCTGAAGCCGCTCGACGCGGCGCGTCACGACCGGCTTTTCCAGCTTGAAGCCGGGAATGCCGTAGGTCAGCAGACCGCCGGCGCGGTCGTACCGGTCATAGACATGGACGTCATAGCCGAGCAGCCGGAGATATTCGGCTGCGCTGAGCCCGGCGGGACCGGCACCGATGATCCCGACCGACATGCCGTTGGCGCGGCCGGGCACCAGCGGCTCGACCCAGCCTTCCTCCCAGGCAGTGTCGGTGATGAACTTCTCGACCGACCCGATCGTCACCGCGCCGTGCCCGGAGAATTCGATGACGCAATTGCCCTCGCACAGCCGGTCCTGCGGACAGATGCGGCCGCAGATCTCGGGCATGGTCGAGGTGCTGTTCGACAGTTCATAGGCTTCGCGCAGCCGCCCCTCGGCGGTCAGGCGCAGCCAGTCGGGGATGTGGTTGTGAAGCGGACAATGCACCGTGCAATAGGGCACGCCGCATTGCGAGCAGCGCCCCGCCTGCTCCTCGGCTGCGGGCACCGAATATCGGTCCGCGATCTCGCGGAAATCCTCACGGCGATAGGGCGCGGGCCGCTTCTCCGGGAAAGACTGCCCGGTTTCCACGAATCTGAGCATCACATCATTTGCCATGCCCGCGGCGATAAAACAGACCGCCGCACACTAAAAGGCAGTAATGCTGACCTAATTCAAGATTTGCGGGTCGTGGGCGTTAATTTTCCGGATGTGTGGCAATATTCTATGGCCGTTTCGGACCTACCGTATCGTGAGCCAGATGAGCGCGGTCGCGCCGGCGACAATGCGATACCAGGCAAAGGGGGCGAAGCCGTGCTTGCTGACGATGCCGACGAACCACTTGATGACCAGCAGCGCGACGATGAACGACACGACGAAGCCGACGGCGATTTCGTCCCACCCGACACGGCCTTCGAGAACAACGCCTTTCTTCGCCAGCTCCAGCGTCGTGGCGCCGAGCATGGTCGGGATGGCGAGGAAGAAGCTGAACTCGGCCGCGGTGCGACGCTCGACGCCCAGGCTGAGCGCACCCATGATCGTCGCGCCCGAACGGCTGACGCCGGGGATCATCGAGATGCACTGGATCAGGCCGATGCCGATGGCGCGCACGACCGGAATCTCGGCAATGCCGGTGATGGTCGCGGACTTGAGCATCCGCTCGATCACCAGGATCGCGACGCCGCCGACGATCAGTGCCCAGGCGACGACCTTGGGCGAGCCGAGGAGCAGCTCGATCTTGTCGTGCAGCGCCAGGCCCAGCACCGCGGCGGGGATGAACGCGATCACCAGGTTGCGCAGGAAGCGCCACGAGACGGGGTTGAGCTGGATCAGTCCCGTCGCCACCGCCCAGAAGGTCCGCCAGTAGAGTACGACCACGGCCAGGATCGCGCCCAGCTGGATGATGACGTTGAACATCGCCCATTGCTCGGCATCATAGCCCAGCAGTTCCGACGCGAGGATCAGGTGGCCGGTCGACGATACCGGCAGGAACTCGGTGATGCCCTCGACGATGCCGAGGATGACGGCGACGATAAGCTCGGTCATGGAGTCATGCCCTTTCGGGCCGGACGCTCCTCAGGATCGCCCGGCCGACATCGGAAGGAAAGCGATCAGGCGGTGGCGCGCCGGCCGAATCGGCCGTTGCGGCGGAAGCGGACCAGCCAGGCAGGCGCCACCGCGGCGAGCAGCTGCGGCTCGATGCCGAGCGCCTCGAACCCCGGCGCGCCGGACGACACCACCGTGTCGCGGCCCAGCATCTTCCACTGGTCCGAGGTGATCGGCGTGCCGGGCAGCGAGGCCAGGATCGATCCGATCGCATCGGGCACCTCGACCAGAACCGGATCGCGGCCGATCTCATGCCCGATCCAGCGATTGAGCTCGGTCATGGTCAACACCTCCGGACCGCCCAGTTCATAGGTCTTGCCGCCATGCGTGCCCGGATCGGCAAGCGCGACCGCGACCGCTTCGGCGACATCGGCGACATAGGCCGGCTGGAACTTCGCCTCGCCGCGCAGGACGGGCACGATCCCGAACGGGGCCGCGGCGATCAGTCCGGCGAAGCGGTTCACGAACTGGTCCTCGCGCCCGAACAGGGTGGAGGGGCGCAGGATCGTCGCGTTCGGGAAAGCCTCGCGGACCGCCGTCTCGCCAGCCGCCTTGGACTGGCCGTACTCGGCCGGCGACTGCGGGTCGGCGCCGATCGCCGAAAAGTGCACCATGGCGCCGACGCCGGCGGCGCTGGCAGCCTTGGCGATCGTGCGCGCGCCCGCTTCATGCACCTGCCAATAAGCGTTGCGGGCGAAGGTGCCGGTCAGGTTGACCACCGCATCGGCGCCGGCGAGCGCATTGGCGATCGTCGCGGGCCGGCCGACATCGGCCGCGACGAACTGGGTCTGGCCCAGCCCGCCCAGGGTCCGGACGAACCAGGCGTCGCGCGGCCGCCGCTGCGCGATCCGCACGCGGGCGCCCGCCTTCAGCAGTTCCTGCGCGACATAGCGACCCACGAAACCGCCGCCGCCGATTAGGGTTACCAGCTTGTCCTTCATGCCTTGCCTCAGATGCGAAACTACAGGAGCGTCCCATGCCTCCCGGGGACACAAACGGCAAGGCTGGTGCGACAGTTTCCCTTCCACGGGCCAGGTGGCCTGCCATGCCGATCGCCGCAGGGAGCGGCCACCAAAGGCAAGTTCTAGCCGCAAGCGCCTGATGGAGGACGAAATCCCGATCGCGCCCAAAAAATCACGCTGATACAGAATTAATGACCGCACCCGGCGATTGGCCGGTTGACAACCCCCGACACCCCCCGTAGTTGCCGCCGCCTACCCCGTGCCCAGATGGCGGAATTGGTAGACGCACCAGCTTCAGGTGCTGGCGGTCGCAAGGCCGTGGAGGTTCGAGTCCTCTTCTGGGCACCATTTTCCAGTCCATCGACGTCCATGGGCGTCGCGTAAGTGGCTGGGGCCTAAGGCCTTTTCCAAATATCTTTCCGACGAGATTTGGGCGCGTCCGCCGACATACCACCAACTTTGGTGGTACAAATCGGCAGTGGATTCGCCTGTTTTCGGACGGAGATACCACCATGGCTCTTAGCGCAATCGCGATCAGGAATGCTCAGCCCCGATCGAAGCCCTATAAACTCAGCGACGGGCATTCCCTCTTCCTCCTGGTGATGCCGAACGGCGCCAAATACTGGCGCTTCCGCTATCGCCTTCTCGAAAAGCAAAAGCTCTTGGCGCTCGGCGTGTGGCCGGAGGTCAGTCTGGCCGATGCTCGCGTCAAGCGCGACTCCGCCCGCCGGTTGATCGACGACGGCGTCGACCCAATGGTCGAGAAAAAGCGCCGAAAGCTTCGCGCTCAGATCGACGAGAACATCACCTTCAAGGGCGTCGCCGAGGAGTGGTTCGTCAAGATCACCCGAGAGGAGCGAGCAGAGGTCACGCTCAGCAAGGTTCGTTGGCTGCTCGAAATGGTCTACCCGTTCCTCGGGAACCTGCCCCTGCACGAAATCGAGGCGCAGGAAGTGCTCGCTGTTCTGCGTAAGGTCGAGGCCACCGGCCGCTACGAAAGCGCGCGACGTATGCGCAGCGTGATCAGTCGGGTTTTCCGATACGGGATCGCCACCGGTCGAGCGAAGGTTGACGTCGCGCGCGACCTGCGGGGGGCGATCATCGTTCCCAAGACCAAACACCTCGCCGCGATCACCCGCCCGAGCGAGGTGGGCAAGCTGCTGCGGGACATCGATGATTGCCCCGGATATGCGATCACCAAGCTCGCGCTGAGGATGACGCCTCACGTCTTCGTGCGCCCCGGCGAGCTGCGCCGTGCCGAATGGAGCGAGTTTGACCTTGAGCGTGGCGTGTGGTCGATCCCGGCTGAGAAGATGAAGATGCGCTGGCCGCACCAGGTGCCGCTGTCGCGGCAGGTGCTGGACCTGCTCGATGAGATACGGCCGCTGACCGGGCACAGCCCTTATGTCTTCCCTGCATCCCATACCTGGAAGCGACCCATGTCGGAGAACACCGTCACCTTCGCGCTCCGGCGGATGGGCTATAGCGGCAGCGAGATGACCGCGCATGGCTTTCGCGCGATGGCGGCGACGCTGCTCAATGAGATGGGGCTGTGGAACCCCGACGCCATCGAGAGACAACTCGCTCATATTGAAAGTAACGGCGTTCGGCGTGCCTATGCGCGCGGGCAATATTGGGAGGAGCGGGTGCGCATGATGCAGCATTGGTCCGACTATCTCGACCAGCTACGCGGGGGTGGAAATGGCGACAGAACCGGTGATGACAGCAAAGTGGTCAAGGTCGATTTTGGCGGTCGATCGAGGCGATCGGCTCAGTGACAAGCGCAGACACAGCCGCCGGCCTAGATCGGGCCGGTGGCGACTTTTCTCCATCCCAGCCATGATGGCCGCGACAAAGTCCCCAGAGCGGACTGCCAAGCACGGTGCGTTAGCTGGCGTCACTAGGCCAGCTAAACGAACGATGCGTTACGCGGAACCGTCGCAGGATCTTTGAGCGAGTGATCGCCGCGATAAAGGGCGGGATGTCGTGCCGAGCCATAGGGCGGCGACTTTCACTCTCCTCCAGGATGGATGCGCACGCGACGTTCTTCCTGAATGTGATCGAGGCGAGGGGCGACATCACGCTGGTCGAGTTGCTGCCCAACGCCGCACGCCGGTCGCGATCATTATGCTGTGGCGGCTCTTCGACCGCCACCGGATAACGTGCAAAAAAGACGGCGTACGGAGCGGAGCAGGATCCACCCGACATCCTGGAGCAGTGCTAAACATGTTTCTACCGCCAGCTATATCTCGATCCCGACCGGCTGATCTTCATCGACGAAACCTGGCATCGACCAATATGGCGCGACGCTGTGGTCGCTGCCGAAGCGGGGGGGGGGGGGGGGGGG
>NZ_JBDIZK010000009.1:223955-225740 GCF_039652585.1 Sphingomonas rustica
GCTCGCGCGGGCCGCCGACCCGCGCGAGCCACCGCGTTCTGACCGCAAGACCTAGCTGTTGGACGCCCTGAACACTGGAACCGACCACGATTGCGTTGGCGTCAGCAGCTGCCCATGCTCAGCAACATGGTCGCCAGCGGTAAATACCTCATCGAACATACCGACTTTGGTCCCGCCAAACGCCGCCGACATGGAAGCAAATTGCGAAGCGCTCGATTGTACATCAACGATCTGCTGGTGAGGCTCGCTTTCTGAATAGCGCTCCCCAGCGAACACATCAGCGAAAAAATCCGCTTTCAGAGCGAAGCCCTTTCTGTCGCCAAACCAGTCTGGATCGACTCTGAGCTTCTCGCCGCCCGTCAGCCCCACGGTTCGTCCCCCGTCCCAAAGATTTGCTGGCCACGTTCCCTGCATGAAAGCGGGAACTGAAGCACAGCGTTCTTCATGGCTTTCCGCGGGCGCTACCCCGTGGTCGGCCGAAATCGCCACCCGGGTGCGAGCGGCAACATCGTAGGCAACGGTCGACGCGAGGACAGGTCTGCCTGACGGCGATCCGCTGTCCGGTTCAACTGCAGCTTCGCCCATTTCGGCCGTTCTGGCTGTCGAGCCGGGAGAGGACGACGTGGCTCCGCTCGTTGGCGCCGAACGCGCCAGCAGCTGAGAGAAATTCCAGGAAGTCCCGTCAGCGAAGGCAACGGTCTCGATGCGAGAACCGGTGCTGTAGTTCCCGTACCGCATGGTGACCTGGTCGGTGGTACCGGCGATCTTGAGTACGAAATCATATCCGTTGTCGGCCTGGGTCACGATCACATCGCTGGCGCTGATGCCGGTGCCGAAGACGAGCTTGTCCGTGCCGGATCCGCCCTCGCCATATTCGCTGATGACGTCCTGCCCATCGCCCAGATTGAAGCGATAGACGTCGTCGCCAGCCCCACCATAGACAGTGTCGTTGCCGGTACCTCCGCTCAGATCGTCGTTGCCCGCCTCGCCGCGGATAACGTCATTGCCCGCACCGCCGTTGATCGTGTCTGCTTCCGGCCTGCCTCGGATGACATCGTTCCCCGACGTGGGGAGCCGTGCCAGCAGGTCAGCCAGCGACCAGAGGGTCCCGTCAGCGAAGGCAACGGTCTCGATGCGGGTGCCGGTGCCCGAGTTTCCGTACCGCATGGTGACTTGGTCGGCGGTACCGGCAATCTTGAGCACGAAATCATAGCCGTTGTCGGCCTGGGTCACGATCACATCGCTGGCGCTGATGCCGGTGCCGAAGACGAGCTTGTCCGTGCCGGATCCACCCTCGCCATATTCGCTGATGACGTCCTGCCCATCGCCCAGGTCGAAGCGATAGACGTCGTCGCCCGCTCCACCATAGACAGTGTCGTTGCCGGTACCTCCGCTCAGATCGTCATTACCCGCCTCGCCGCGGATCACGTCATCACCCGCACCGCCGTTGATCGTGTCTGCTTCCGGCCTGCCTCGGATGACATCGTTCCCCGACGTGGGGAGCCGTGCCAGCAGATCGGCCAGCGACCAGAGGGTCCCGTCAGCGAAGGCAACGGTCTCGATGCGAGAACCGGTGCTGTAATTCCCGTACCGCATGGTGACCTGGTCGGTGGTACCGGCGATCTTGAGTACGAAATCATAGCCGTTGTCGGCCTGGGTCACGATCACATCGCTGGCGCTGATGCCGGTGCCGAAGACGAGCTTGTCCGTGCCGGATCCGCCCTCGCCATATTCGCTGATGACGTCCTGCCCATCGCCCAGATTGAAGCGATAGACGTCGTCGCC